>JBHAEV010000025.1:0-14936 GCA_041855735.1 Lachnospiraceae bacterium | reverse complement strand
GCCTTGTTAATAAAATACTTCAACATCTTTTCCGTAATGTCGTAATCGGAAATCACACCCTGGCGAAGAGGGCGAATTGCAACAATATTGCCCGGTGTCCTGCCGATCATCAATCTCGCTTCTTCACCGATTGCCTTTATTTTTCCCGTATCACGATCCACCGCTACAACACTGGGTTCTTTTAACACAACCCCCTTGCCTTTGATATAAACAAGAATACTGGCAGTTCCAAGATCAATACCAATATCATTCGTCGTAAATCCAAACATAATCCTCCTCCAAATAGTTGCTCACCGGCGGCGATTCCTGTATTCCATGCATCCGCAGGCAAAACCCGAGCCGAAATTTTATCTCCAGCCTATTGTACTACATAACTTCGGTGCATTACAAGAAGTTTCGATATTCGCACATCTTTAACGGGAGATTTGTTATTATTAATTTTTTTTTCCGCTTCTTTAGATTTTTTTTATTCGAAATCCATAGTTTTGACACAATTATCGCTTAATATATAAGTACGTTAAGCAATTGCTTACGTAGCTTTGCAGAAAGACCCAAACTGCAAAACTTTTCATACTCATGCTGGGTAGTTATCTACCCGGTCCCCCTATTTCCTTTTTAATAATACCTTTAATACGCGAAAAGAGATGAGGTCCCCCCCTCATCTCTTTTCCGTTTCGCGCATTAATCGATGTTTTCCGCGAATCTTGTCAAAGTTCGTCATTTTGCCGCTCATCACTTTACCAGTTTCAACAAGATCTCCCGGTCGTTTTTCCTCGGATCCGAGATCACTTCTTCCAGCATTTCATGCAAGATCTGTTTTATCCGAGGGCCCTGTTTTACACCGGTTTTTATCAAATCGTTCCCGTTGATTTTCAACTCTTTCAATGTAAACGGTTCTTTTTTCTCCAGTATGTCCGCTTTTTCGGCAATCACATACGAAACATCTTCCGTAAGCCCCTCAAATCCGATGCTTTTCAAACAAATCAAATCCTCCAGACGATCGTTCCCGATTTCATAGAGCAATCGTTTGATATTTGCTCTGCTTTTCGGAAGCTTTTGCGGTAAATATGCCGTGAGCGTTCGAATCCTGGAAATATTTTCATTGTCCATTTTCAGTTCTTTGAGCAGAGAAACGATTTGCTCCGGACTGAAGTCCCGAAGCAAATAGGAAAAATGCAGGTGTTTTTGTTTGGGCAATAATCGGATTTTAGCCACTTCCCCGAAATCCGAATCCTTCAATTTCGAAAAATTCTTTGCGATATGTTCCCCCATACCCAAACGAAAAACATCCTGTAAATACCGAGGGTTGTCCGAAAGAATCAACTTGGTCAGCTCGATCATGATTCTCTCCTTGCTGACCTTTTCCAGCGTTCCCGAAAGCTGTGCAGCGGCATCCTCGGTATTCCTTTCAATCTCAAATCCGAGCTGCGCACGAAAGCGTACGGCTCGCAATATCCGAAGAGCATCCTCGCCAAAGCGTTCCTGTGCCTCCCCTACGCAGCGAATAATGCCGTTTTTCAGATCATCCGCACCGCCGAATTCATCCACCAGTCCCGTCTTTTCCGAATACGCCATTGCATTGATGGTAAAATCCCTGCGCTTTAAATCTTCTTTTAAATCCCTCGTAAATTCCACCTTGTCCGGATGCCTGCCGTCACTGTATTCGCCGTCAATGCGATAGGTTGTCACCTCATACCCGACATCACCCATCATGACGGTCACCGTGCCGTGTGCAATTCCGGTTTCAATCGTCCTTCGAAACAGTTTCTGTACATCGGACGGCTTCGCGCCGGTTGTGATATCCCAGTCCTGCGGTTTTCTGGAAAGCAAAGCATCCCTGACGCAGCCGCCCACGGCAAACGCTTCAAATCCGGCATTCTCAAGTGTTTTGATAATTTTCCCGACATCCTTCGGTATATCCAATACAATCTTTTTTTTATCCAATTTCAGTCGATTCATCCTCCATTTACGGTCCGTTAACATCATTTGTCCATGGCAGGGTCAAAGATCCGGTGATACTGTATTTCACCTCATTTTTGATATCCTGCGGCAGGCAATGATCCTGCACCACTTCGAGATAAAGTGTTCTGCTTTCCTTTGCGGCGAGAGTATCGATAAACCAGTTTGCAAATTCGCGATTCCCGATCATTCCGTATCTTCCGTTCGCATCCGCTTGTACAAAATTGCAGTATTCCGAAAAATAATCCCGGATCCAAATCCCCCGCACATCCTCAAAGGATTCATTGCTCACCGTGATTTCATAGCGAAGCGTTTCGCCCTCCATTCCCAGCTTGGTTTCATCCAGCAATCTGGTCTCAATTCTGATACCCGATTCCGAAGTTTTCTCTTTTTCGGGTTTCCGACTTTGGCCTGCTCCCGGAATGCTTCCGCCCTGACTTCGGTCTGTCGAATCCTCCCTGGCGGTATTCATATACCGTGCCACAAAGCCTGTATAATTGGGACCGATCTCCACTCTTCGAACCGTAAAACCGTCCAGGCCGCCCAAAATGCGGATATCATAATGATACACTCCCAGGTCATTGATTAAAACGGCATCCGAGCTGCTTGCAACCGACGGAGTCGCCACGCCCTGCGCATGTGTCGGTGTTTCCCGAAGATATTCCTGCTCCAGATTCGAAAAAATATAACTGTAGTGATTCTGTGCATTCAGGTCGGCTTCCTGAATCAACACATCATTCCGGTAAAGCCCGACACGAACCGTTCTTGCCATGTCCGTAAAATTCGTACGTTCAAAACTCAGAGAAACGCCCATTTCGGTTGTCAACAGTTCGCGAATGACCGGAAGCTGGTACAGATTGGAAAAGGCAAAAAAATCCTCCGCATTTTCGGGTAAATCCTCATATCCCATATCGCGATAGAAAACGGTAGCCTGGGAAGAGTGCAATACGGAATATGCCGCGTTCTCTTCCGCCTTCGCCCTTGCCTGATAGCTGACTTCCAAGACGGAATTTCCGCTTTGGACATCTCCGATAGACATCCCTTCCAGATGGATTTCCACTACTCCCTCCTGCGGATCAAAGGTGCTCGGTACGGAAACACCGTTGACTCTGGCTGCACCGACATATTCCACATTGGAATCGATTCTATCCCGAATCCGGATCCGGGATGCCGCCGTCTGCCCGAAATTTTCGATTCGAAGCCGGTAGGTAATACTCTCTCCTCTTTTCACAAACCGTTGCGAATCCCGATCCGAAGTTTTTTCCGCTTCCAGATAGGCTCCGGTTTTCACTTCCACCTTGTCGATCAAATTTCCCTCGGCACTGTCATTCAAGGATCGGAAACCGATTTCCGTCACATACTGATTCTGCGGCACATCATAGCGCCCGCTGTAATGCACCCAGCTCCCACCCGCATTCAGCTCCAGAATATTTTGTGCGTTTTCCGGGGAAATGTTCGGATCCTTCATGACAAATCCCATACTATCCGTTTGACTTCCCCTGCTCTTATAGTCAAAATCGTAATACAGTCTTGTGCCCGGAGTCGTTTGAAAACTTTGGCTCAAATACATCCTGCCATCCACATTGAGCTCCACATACTGATTCCCGTCCGGCGCTCTTCCCGTATCCGGTTTCTGCAGCTCTATGATATGAGCCGTTCCGCCCGATCCGCTTACATTGTACAAAGGGGAGATGTTCCATCCGTGTACATATTCCGTTGCCGTTCCGCTTATGACCTCCGGATGATTTTGTGCACGAACATATGCCCAGTTTACTCCGCTACCGGATGCGATCGTGTTGATATCCGGACTCTCAAAACTTCCGTTATCCAATGTAACCGGCACCGGCCTTTGATCACTCCGTGCCGGAATCTGCCACTGTGCGTCAACCGCTTCTGTTGTCAGGGAAACATATTTGAAGTACAATGCCACACTCAGTCCGGCAACCGACAGAACAATGAATGATAACAATTTCTTTTTATTCAATGCCATCCACCTCTTCCTGCTTTCCGACCAAATCCGACTTATTCATAATGGTCAAATCACTCTCTATATCCATAACTTTTCGCTTCGCATACACATAAATCACAAAAATGACAGCAAAAATGAGGACAAGAATGACGATCTCAACAATATTTCTTATCAGCATTACTCCCCCATAACCTCTCTTCGTTTCTTTCTCGCCCAAACCAATACCGCCAAAAGCGGGAACACAAAGAAATATGCAAAAAAGGACGTTCCGAACACACCGGCAATAAACAGGGCATCCACTGCATTAAACCCGGTGTTTTCCCTTGTTTCGTTCGTCTGCGGCATTGTCCCCTGCACCGAAGGCTGCGTTGTCTTCGGCATCGAATCTTCCCCGGTTGACACATCTTCCCTGTGCGCTGCCTCCTGTTCCAATGTTTGCATCACTTCCCGATTTTCCGGCTCCGTGGAATCCGTGACCACATTGCTGATGTTCGGATTGGCACTTGTTTCCGATTGCATCCTTTCAGCCTCGTCGGCAGAAATTTTGTTCTCTTTTTCTCGTGTTAATTTGGGTATGGTTCTTTCTTCATAATGCGGCCTGCCCGGAATCTTCTCGCATACACGATACATATGTCCTTCTTTGGTATAGGTCGGTTCCACATCGACAATCCACTCACTCCAGACATGTCCGGTAGCCGGTATTTCCTCCGTTCTGACACTTCCGTCCTCATAGATATACTCTCTTAACCCTGTTTCATGCTCCCCGGGCAATGTTACAATGCGTACTTCGTACTTTTGATTCACGGACTCCGCCGCATTCGCATGCGTCACACATGACATGGAATCGGAAAACAGCGTTAAGCTTAGTCCGAAAATAATAATTGCTTTGCGTAATAAATGAAAGATTCTCATGCGTTCTTTAAATCACCCTTTGCTTGTTGATTGCCTCCTTGAGATTATTGTAATAGGTTCTGCCCACCGGCAACTGAGTACCGTCAATAATCACCAAACTCTCGTAACTGTATTTCTTTATCATGGACACTGCTGCCATATAGGAGCGATGTATTCGCACAAAGCCGCGGGAAAAAAGGGTGTTTTCCAATTTCCCGATTGTAGACACAAACTCAAAACTTTTTTGCCCATAATAAACGGTTACTATTTTCCCCCTGACCTCAAAATATTTGATGGAAGCAATCGGAACATTGCGAAACTCCCCGATTCCTGTGAAAAGGATGTATTCCCTGGATTTTTCGTCCGCAATGGAAATCACATTTCTCAGCACTTGTTCAATTTTCCGGTTTTCCGTTTCACCTTTTACAATATAATGGAATGCTCTGACATCAAATGCTCCAAGCATATATTCTTTGGATACGGTTAAAAATACAATCTCGCCTTTGAATCCTTCGTTTCGAAGTTTTATCGCCGCCTCCATCCCCGACATATCCGGCATATGGATGTCAAACAGGATAATGTCCACGGTGAGTATCTGCTCTCCCTGATCAAACAAAAGCTGTTTCGCGCTTTCATATTCCACAATGACAATATCCTTATCCATACCGTCTGCCACTTTTTTCAGCTTCGCAATCCAATTCTGTCGATCCGCCTTGCTGTCATCGCATACAATTATTTTCATAAAACAATCCTTTTATCAAAGACAGACAAAACAGCCGCCTGTCCATTCCTATTCTTGCCCTGTTCTTTTCTTATATTTTTCAATGAGCGCATTCATTCTTTTTGTCGGAGTCAGCAGGTCGCTCAAAGAAGCATCATGATTTAAATTGTCGATAATCAGCGCAACATATTTGCTCATATCCACATTGATATAATACGGCTTTGTCAAAAGCTCCGGAGACTGATACACCAGATTGGTGGTAAGTATCCGATCGATCAAACCGTCCTCATAGTATTTGTCGAACTTGCTGAGTCCGTTTGTAAACAAACCGAAGGTGGAGCAGATAAATACCTTTCTTGCTTTTCTCATCTTCAACTCTCTCGCGACTTCCTGCACACTCTCGCCGGATGAAATCATGTCATCAATAACGATCAGATCCTTGCCTTCCACATTGCTGCCCAAAAACTCATGCGCAATGATCGGATTTCTTCCATCCACCACTCTGGAGTAGTCCCTTCTCTTATAGAACATCCCCACATCCAGTCCGAGCATATTTGCAAAATAGATGGCTCTGCCCATACCGCCTTCGTCCGGAGAAATGATCATCATATGATCGGAATCCAGTTGTAAATCCGTCTCCGCAGCAAGAAGCGCCTTGGTATACTGGTAAATCGGCTGCACCGTTTCAAATCCCTTTAGCGGAATCGCATTCTGCACCCTCGGATCATGTGCATCAAATGTGATGATATTCTCCACTCCCATGGTTGTCAGCTCCTGTAATGCGAGTGCACAATCCAAAGATTCCCTGCTTGTTTTCTTATGCTGACGACTTTCATAGAGAAACGGCATGATGACATTGATTCTTCTTGCCTTTCCCGCCGCCGCGGCAATGATTCTTTTTAAATCCTGAAAATGATCGTCCGGAGAATAACGATTGATCATCCCGTGCAGAGAGTAGGTCATGGAATAGTTGCAGACATCCACCATAATAAAAAGATCATCGCCCCGCACACTCTCCTCAAACTGCCCCTTCGCCTCTCCGGAGCCGAAACGGCTGATTTTGGATTTCACGATATAATTGTCCCTCTCATATCCGTTGAAAGCGATGGTTTCCTTGTGTTCACTCTCCGTTTTGCTTCTCCACTCCACAAGATACCGGTTAACCTTCTTTGCCAGCTCCATGCTGCTGGCAAGCGGAACCAATCCCAGCGGTCCCACCGGTATTGAATCGATTTCCTTATTCTCGTAAGACATATTCCCTCCGCATCGAATTATTTCCTTTTTCGGATATCCTCTCCGAACAGTTTGATAATCGTATATTCACTCAATATTCTGGATGAAATTCTCTCGGTGTAAATCTCTCTGAGCTGTTTTAAATCCAGATTCGTCGAGAAAATCATCGGCTTTCTTTTGTGCATCCTTTTTTGCATCACCGAAAACAGTTCCGACACGGTAAAGGTATTGGTCAGCTCCGTGCCGAGATCGTCGATAATCAGAAGGTCGCAATCCTCGGTTAATTCCGTGATCCCTCCCTCGCCGTCATCATCCTGTTCATGTCGAAGCTTTTCATTCGCCGATTTTTCAAAAAACTGTGCAGCCGAAAAATACAATACCGAATGCCCTCTGTCCATCAAACCTTTGGCAATGCAGTTCGTCAAAAAAGTCTTTCCCACACCCGTATTTCCGGTAAACATGATATTTTCATAAGCATCGGCAAAACCGTCCGCATATTCCCTGCAAACCTCGAATATACTTTGCATATACTCATACAATGTCATGTCCACTTCCGGAATCTTCACGGTATTGTCATAATAATCAAAGCGAAATGTTTCAAAGTTTTCTTTCTCCAGTATTCGGTCCAGATTGGAGGAAGAATACAGCATGCGAATCACCTTCGCCTGAAAACAGCGGCACTTTCTACCCTGCACATATCCCGTATCCCTGCAATGTTCACAGTCGTATTTCAATTCCAGATAATCGGATGGAAATCCGAATTTTTGAAGTAAATGTTCCTTTTGCTTTCCCAAACCCCGGATTTCCTTTTCGAAGTTCGAAAGAAGGGATGTGTCATTGCGATCCGTAATGTTCCGGTAATACTCCAGCGCCCGCTTTCCGGTTTGATGCTGATAGCGGATGAAATCCGGAATGCGCAATCGCACCTCTTCTTCCCTGTTTCGCAGGTCTTCGCGATGCATCGACCGGATTTTGTCATATTCCCGCATGATGGCATTGTATTGTGAATTACTGATTCCCATATCTCACCTATTTGTCACCGTTTTTGCGATGAATTCTTGCTTTCAGCTTCTCCAGAGCCAGAGAATCCAACTCATCCTTTCTTTGCTCGAAACTGTTGAATGTATTTTTTTTCACCACGGGCGTATCGGACTTTTTGCCGGTATTGGCGGTTTTCTCCGATCTTTGCGCACGCTCCTGATGTTTCCCGTCCAGTTTCAAAATATCCTCCATGCAAAATGCCTTGTTATCATACCATTTCTTCAATATCGAATCCGCATATGCGAAACTCGGAGTGGCGATTGCATTCATCGTGCGATCGCAGGCCTCCACCACAATTTCTTTCGAAAATCCGTACTCCTTAAACCACTTCTCAATATAGCGGAGTTCATCCTTCACCGGATCACGCTTGCCGATGCCGAACGCCCGCATAATGGTATAAACTTCCGTGGAATAGGCAACACTCTCCGCCTTTGCCTGTGCAACGGTGGTGATGCCTTTTGCATGAAAATCCATGGCGACCGCTTCAATATACCGAACCGATGTCTTACCGCGCTGCACGCTTAACTCCACAATGTATTCGATCAATTCATCGCTCAGTTTCAACACATCATACATATATGCGAAGCTGTCGATATCCGTCTGTTTAAAAATCTTCTGCAGATATTTTTGCGCCATATACAAGAGTGCGGAAAACGCCTCATCCTGCTTCAGCTTGTTGGTATCCGGATTCACTCTTTGCCGCAGGGTGCTCGTCCCTTCTGCGGCCGGAGATTCCTCGTCCAAATCTTCGATTTCTTCAAAAGCGTCATCCGCATCCGAGTAGGAACCGACGATGATGACTTCATTCCTTTCCCAGAAAGCGACGGCACGATCCACATCTCCCTCCGTGATATTGAGCGCATCCGCAATATCCACGGTGGAAATCTCTTCTTTTGTATGTCTGAGCATAAACAGATAGACTTTTATATAATCTCCGTTCGCTTTTAACATCTGTTCATCTACAAATTCCCAAGGGATGACCAAAGTTTTGGTGATATCCCTGCATGAAAATCGATATTTCATCTCCTCTTCACCTCATGATTCCCTTATATTTTCCGTTTATGCACGGAAACTCAGATTAATAATATCATAAAAGGCGGAATAATTAAAGCAAGAAAAAAGCTTTTGTAAAGATCACATTCCTCTTTACAAAAGCCGGATATTATACTTCTCCCAACAGGCGCTCTCCGATTTTGTCGATATCGCCCGCACCCATTGTTATGCACAGATCCCCTTCCGCCAGATTCTCCAGCAAATAATCCTCAATTTCATCAAAACTCGATCGATAAACCGCCTTATTTTCATCCGTCTGATTGATCAGATCCGCCAGCATAAACGAACCGACGCCCAAAGTATCGGTTTCTCTGGCGGCATAGACATCCGCCAACACCACCCGATCCGCCAAAGCAAGCGCTTTCGCGAACTCTTTTAAAAACGCCTTGGTTCGGGTATAGGTATGCGGTTGAAACACACACCAGATCCTTTTGCACGGAACATTCTTCGCGGCATGCAGCGTCGCCTCAATCTCCTGCGGATGATGCGCATAATCGTCCACGATCGTGATTTTGTCAAAGAGCCTTCCTTTGAATTCGAATCGTCTTTTGACACCTCTGTAATTTTCGATTCCGGATTTGATGTCTTGCAGACAAATTCCCGATTTCATCCCTGCCGCAATGGCAGCCAACGCATTGGATACATTGTGTTTTCCCGGCACATTCAACCGGATTCTTGTGATGATCTCCCCGGAATCCGCAGGAGGTTTCAGGCTTTTCCGATATTGATCCGCTATGGATTCCCCGAACACCAGATCAAATTCCGGCAGGCCGAAATCGTCATATACGATATTCTTTGCAAAAATGTCCGCATTCTCAAAGCCGAAAGTCAGGATTTCTCCTTGAAAATCACCGATAATCTCCTCTTTGTTTTCAATCTCTTCGTTGATAATCAAACAGCCGTTTTCCGGCAATCGCTTTACGAACAGGCGAAATGAGTTTCGAACATCCTCCAAATCTTTGAAAAAGTCCATGTGATCCGCTTCCACATTCAGAATCACTTCGATTGTAGGGTTGAACTCCAGAAAAGAATTCGTGTATTCACAGGCTTCGGTCAAAAACAACTCCCTTTTGCCGATTCGAATATTTCCGGCAATGATGTCAAGCTGACCGCCGACCGAGATGGTAGGGTCCGTCTTTGCTTCCAGCAAGATATGGCTCAACATCGATGTGGTACTGGTCTTGCCATGTGTACCTGAAACCGCAATGGATGTGCGGTAATTGTCCATCAACTGACCGAGCAGATTTGCACGGGTAATCATCGGAATTTTATTTTGTACACCTGCCCTATACTCCGCATTATCCGGATGAATCGCGGCGGTATACACAATCGCATCAATATCCCCGGTGATATGCTCCGCTTTCTGACCGTAGAAAACAACCGCACCCATATCTTCAAGTTGCCTGGTCATTTTGCTTTCCCTTGCATCCGATCCGCTCACACGAAATCCGGCATCGAGCAAAACCTGAGCCAGACCGCTCATACTGATTCCGCCGATCCCGATAAAATAAATGTGATCTTTTTTGTCAAAAGATATATTATACATTTCCCCTCCGGTTGTGCTTAAAAATGATATTTTCGTACTTCTCAACCGCCATTCTGAGTGCATTGCCCAAAAGTCCGACAGCAAACAACTCTCCGATTCCCACCGTCAGAATGAGAAACCACAGGGCATCCGGCAATTGATACGCATAGATTAACACGAACGGAATAATAACCGCATTGGAAATAACCGGTGCAGTCCATGCCAAATTGCGGCGATTTCTCAACGCATGGGTTCCGAACGCTCCGATCAGACTTGCCAATGTCCCGAAAATCACATCCGGCATCGGTGCACCGGCCATAAAATTGGCAATCAGGCAACCGATTCCGATTCCCGGTACCGCCGAAAATGTAAAAACCGGCAATATGCACAATGCCTCCGAAATCCGGAACTGAACGGCACCGAAACTGATCGGCGCAAATACAAGAGTCAGCACAACATACAATGCGGCAATAATCGCCCCATACACTACATGATACACGTTATTATTGATTTGATTCATTTTTTTGGCTTTCAAAGCCCCCTCCTAGTTTTGTTTTAGGTGTGGATGGTCACGAACACACCGATAAAATTCCTGAAATTTACAATCTCTCCGATTTAAAACCTCTGTCCCTCAGTAAATCACAGATCTCATTAATGACTTTGCCTGTGGTCTTTCTCATTTCATTAATGGTGATATCCGCATACTTTTCATACATCGGTTTTCTTTCCTTGTAGAGAGATTTCAGATTTTGACCCGGTTCAAGGCTTACGCCTCTCTCCGCCAGGTCACCTATTCTAACCAAAATTGCTTTATATGTCAACTCCAGATAAATCACGGTACTGATGCTTTTTAAATGTTCCATCGCCTCTTCCCCGTAAATCACGCTTCCGCCCGGAGCAATGATGGTGTTTTCCACCTGAATGGATGCATTCACCTCATTTTCAATTCTTCGAAATTCCCGATTTCCCACCTTTGCGATAAGATCCTTCAGTAACATTCCGTATCGTTCCTGAATCAGCAAATCCGTATCCAAAAAATTCATACCCAAGCGCTTCGCCAATACCACACCGATTGAGCTTTTCCCGGATGCCGGCATTCCAATCAAGGTAATATTATTCAGACCTTTTCCAATTTGTTCATTCATCTGCTCTTCTCCTGACATTATGATTGACAATCTCCCGCCATGCATCTCTTCAAACATCCCAAAAAACACGGAATTGCTCAAACGTCTACATGGATGCCGCCATCACCAAGGACGGAACCAATTGCTTCTTTCTGGAAACAACGCCGCGAAGCAGGACGATCTCATCGCTGAGCATGTCTTCCGCGGTTAGACGAAAGGCATTGGAAATCAAAACCGCCGATCCGGTTCCGATGCAAATCAATCGAGTATTCTCCTCCAAAATATTGGTGAGCATGAAGAAGATCATATCCTCTTCCGTCCTTGCCTCTTTCAAATACGGCAACAATCTTCGCTGAATCTCATCCAGCTCATCGGAATTCAAGGAGCTGATTTGCCCGATCCCGACCAAAGTCTTACCCAGAGTAAAGGTTTTATAATCCTGACGGAAAATCTGTTCATCCGTTTTTTTGCTCAGATTGCTTCCCGCCGCAAACATCTTTTGCGCATACTTTTCGATATCCAGACCTGCCGTCTTTGCCAAATCCAAACAGGCCTCCCTGTCAATCGGCGTACAGGTCGGTGAACGAAAGAGCAGTGTATCCGATATGATTGCCGAACAAAGCAATCCGGCAATGTCCTTCGGTATTTCGATGTTTTTTTCATGGAAAATCTGGTAAATAATGGTTGCCGTACAGCCAAGCGGCTGTGCCCGAAAATAAACCGGTCCCATGGTTTCCACCGTACCGAGTCTGTGATGGTCGATTACCTCCAGTAAATTGGCGTCCTCCATCCCGTCCACAGCCTGCGTTTTCTCATTGTGATCCACTAAAATCAGTTTTTTCCCTTTGGCACCGAGTAAATTCCTTCGGGACAGCATTCCCATATACTTGCCTTTTTTATCCAGAATCGGAAAATCCCGATGTCTCAGATTTGCCATGACTTCTTTGATCTCATCCAGGTGATCGTCCACTTCAAATGTGATCAAATTGTCCGTGTTCATAAAGTGCGCAATCGGCATGCTTTGATTGATCAATCTGGACACGGTATAAGAATCAAAAGAAGTGGATATCAAAGTCGTTCCGTGCTCATTCGCCAACTTTTGAATCGTTTTGGATATCTTGGAGTCCTCACATACGATAACGCATGCCGCCTCCATCTCAATTGCACAGAGCTGACTTTCGTACCGATTTCCGAGGATCACCAGATCATTCTTTTCGATATAGTCTTCCATCTTGTCCGGATTTGCCGTGGCAACCAAAACTTTTCCCTTATCAAAATACGCTTTCGCATTGCCCGTCACCAATGTCCCCTCCAAAGTTTCGATAATATTGGAGTAACTGGTTCTTGCTTTTGACAGCTCGTCATTGTCATAGATATTCATATACGAGTTTGCAATGTCGCTGACCGTAATGATTCCCCGCAGGTGATTGGACGAATCCACAACCGACAGGGTAAACGCCTTGGTGGACTGCATCAATGACCATGCTTTTTTCAAAGAAATATCCTTTCTGACACCTTCAATCTTCCGATAGTCAATATCTTTTACCTGCGTGTGAACATTCTCCGTCAATTTCGGCGCGTCGATTCCGAAATATTTCAGTACAAACCTGGTTTCTTCATTCGGTTCTCCCGCTCTTCTGGCTTCATAGACTTCCCCGTCATTCAGGCAGTTTTTCAGATAAGCATAGGATATCGCGGAACAAATCGAGTCCGTATCCGGATTTTTATGACCGATTACAATTGTCTTATTCTTGATGTTTGCCATATTCCTCCTCATCCATCGATTTCACTTTTGCCCCAATACGTTTTAATGTTGGAGTCGAATCGACCCCAACATTATTTCCTATGAATACAATTCCTTCGGATACTTTCCCTCTTCAATCAACTTGCGAATCGAGTTTACCACAAATTCCTTGTCCTCCTTATAAGTAACGCCGAACCACTTGTCGTCGGTCTTTAATACCTGAACCCTCGCCTTTTTCTCCTGAACAAGGCGATCCATTACCGTCGGAAGAAGATATTCTTTTTTGATATCGCCCGGAGAAAGATTGGACAGAAATTCCACAAATCCTGCCTCCAATTCCTTTAAAAATGCCGCCGGAAGCCCCCACATATTCATGGAAACCGGTGCATCCGGTGAAATTTCCCGAAGTGCCCCGTCGGCGTCTTCTCCCACGAGCTTTCCGTCCTTGCGGCTTATGTCGAATGTTTCTTCCACTTCCAGCAGTTCTCCGTCCTCATTGACCTTGCATACTCCTCGTGTCACCGATCCGTTCTCACTGAGCGTGTTTTTCAGATAAAATCCGCTCATACAACAATTCAGCACATCGCTCTCGCCTGTCATATGCTCGTGCATGTACTTTTGTATTGCCGCAAACCCTTCTTTTCCATAGTAATCATCCGCATTGATTGCAACAAACGGCTCATTCACGACATCTTTTATGCAAAGAATCGCCTGCCCGGTTCCCCAGGGTTTGGTTCTTTCCTTCGGCGCAAAAAATCCCTCCGGCAAATCATTCAATTCCTGAAAAACATATTCCACATTGACAACCTTGCGGATGCGATCCCCGATAATTTCTTTGAAATCCTTTTCGATATCCTTGCGAATAATAAACACGACTTTGTTAAAACCCGCCTGTATCGCATCATAGATCGAGTAGTCCATGATAATCTCTCCGTTCGGACCGACCGGTTCCAACTGTTTGATGCCCCCGCCGAATCTCGATCCGATGCCTGCCGCCATAATAACCAGTGTTGTATCCATTTCTTCTCCTTTACAATAATGCTATTCCGTTTCCGGTTCCGATTCTGTCCGCACCCGCCGCAATCAACTCCATCGCAAATTCCCTGGTTCGGATTCCGCCGCTGGCCTTGATCTGCGCACGATCACCGACCACACTCTTCATCAGGCGGATATCCTCGACGGTTGCTCCGCCCGTGCTAAATCCCGTTGAAGTCTTCACGAAAGCGGCTCCCGCTTCCATACTCAGTTCACACGCTTTCTTTTTCTGTGCTTCATTCAGCAAACAGGTCTCGATAATCACTTTGACAATCCCCGGCTTACTTGCTTCCACCACATCTTCAATGTCTTTTTTCACCAAATCATAATCTCCGTCTTTGAGCGCGGAAATATTCATGACCATATCCACTTCATCCGCTCCTGCCATGATGCAAAAACTGGCTTCATAAACCTTTGCCTTTGTACTCATCGCACCCAGAGGAAAACCGACCACGCAGCAGGTCTTCACTCCGCTTCCCTTTAATAATCTCGAAACCAAAGGTACATAGGCGGAATTCACGCAAACGGAAGCAAACCGATGCTGTCTGGCTTCCTCGCAGTATCTCTCAATATCCTTACTGCTGCAATCCGCTTTTAACATGGTATGATCAATCTTTGATGCTAAATCCATATCTCTCCTT
>JBHAEV010000024.1:0-3238 GCA_041855735.1 Lachnospiraceae bacterium | reverse complement strand
CTGCCGAGAGCAACAAGCAGACCCAGCGGCAAAGAACATGCCAGAGTCACAACAAATATCTGTATACTTACTCCCATCCCCCCGAGCAATTGATTCACAACTTCCAACATTCCAATCTCCCCGTATTTCCTCTTTTATGCGGTAAACAAGCAAGTTTTCCGCTTTGCTTTTGCAAACGAATGTCCTTTCAAACTTGCATTTGCAAACAATTGTGCGGCTTGCGCAAAGCCGCACATTCCTCTTTACTTGCCGACAATCGTCACATCCGTTGTGAACCATTTTTCGGAAATGGTTTTTAATGTACCGTCTTTCGCCATTTCAAGCAGAACTTTGTCGATCTGATCTCTCAGCTGTGTGTTCCCTTTCTTGAAGCCGACGCCGTAGCTTTCACTGGAAATTACATCCGGAAGAATCACAAACTTGTCATCACCTCTTTGTTGCAATTGGTAACCGGCAACAATCACATCCATCGCAATCGCATCCACCGCTCCCATTTCCAAATCCAAAAACGCGGTATTATAATCCGGAGTCGTCAAGAATTCGCCGAAACCGGCAATCGTGTCCGGCTTATCTTTCAAAGCCGCCTCCGCGGAAGAATCCGACTGCACTTCCACTTTCTTTCCAGCCAGATCGGCTTCACTTTGGATTCCGGAATCTTTGTTCACCACATAAACCTGTGTATTGTTCATATACGGTGCAGACCATGTGTACAAATCCTCTCTTCCGTTGATGGTGAATCCGTTCCATACACAGTCGATATTGCCGGTATCCAGCTCCATATCTTTTGCATCCCATGCAATCGGCTGGAGTTTCACTTCCATTCCCAGCCTCTTTCCGGCTTCCTTTGCCAATTCGATGTCAAAACCGGTAAACTCGCCATTGCCGTCCACAAATCCCATCGGCGGAAAATTCTGGTCAAACCCCACCGTCAGCACCGTGTCTTCGGCTTTTTTTGCCTGATTGCATGCACCGAGAGCAAAAATCCCAAACGTCATCAATGTCATTACTACAATTTTTTTCATATTCTTCCTCCATATCGTTCCATTGATACTGCATTATGGTAGCATACTAAAGTATTTTTGTAAAGACTTTTTTATATAATAAAAACCGTACACTCCCCAGTGTACGGCTTTTGTAAAGACTTATCGTAAATACTTAATCATACTATCTCTAACTTTACGGAAGTTAGATTCCTTGAAACTGCATTGCTTGACTTTTCCCTATATCACACTTGAATGTGCTTTTGCATTTCTCCGGATTTCCTTGCTCTAACCCAAATACTCACCGGAATATAACCTGCCGCTCTAACCCGGTTTGTTATATCTGTATGAACTCCTATTCACTCTTTCTTTCCTATATCACCTTTATCATCTTACTTGATTTGCCATCCTCCGCTCTAACCCGGTTTTTGGCCTGTGCGTCACCTCCCGTATCACTTAAAACTACTCAGGTTTTCTCTCTAACATGTAGGAAGTATAGCACAATATTTGAAAAATATCTTAATTTCGGTATAAACGACGGTAAAATAAAAACAAACTACGGTACCGTATTTGAACGACACCATAGTTTGTAATCAACGCCGTGACTTTTAAATCATTGAAAAAATCACCAAATCAATATGAAATCATCATGAAACTAGACTTCAATCTTATATATCCATCCTTTCGGAGCTTCAATTTCTCCCATTTGTATACCCACCAGAGTGTCATACAATTTTTTGCACACCGGCCCCATTTTTGTCATACCGCTTGGGAAAACAATTTCATTTCCGTGATCCACCACTTTGCCGACCGGAGAAATCACCGCCGCAGTACCGCAAAGTCCTGCCTCCGCAAACTCCGATATCTCGGAAAATTTAACCGGTCTTTCCGTTGCCTTCATTCCCAGCACATGCTCCGCCACATACAAAATGGATTTTCTCGTAATCGACGGCAATATGGTATCGGATTTCGGCGTCACCAATTCCCCGTCCTTTGTGATAAAAATGAAGTTTGCGCCTCCGGTTTCTTCCACATAGGTCCGAGTTGCGGAATCCAGATACATATTTTCGTCAAATCCGTTGCGATGCGCCTCTTTCAATGCATGCAGGCTCATGGCATAGTTCAGTCCTGCCTTGGTATTTCCCGTACCTCTCGGAGCAGCCCGGTCAAAATCCGGAACGGTTAAAGTCAGCGGCCTTGCACCGCCCTTGAAATACGGTCCGACCGGAGTGACAAAAATACGAAAATGATATTCCTCCGTCGGCTTGACACCGATTACCGCAGAAGATCCGATCATATACGGACGAATGTAAAGTGTCGCGCCGCTTCCGTAAGGCGGGACATAGTCGATATTGGCGGCAACGACTTTTTGTACGGCATCCAAAAAGCGTTCTTCGGGAAACGGAGGCATTTCCAGCCTCTTTGCCGACTCCGCCATACGCTTTGCATTCATATCCGGACGAAAAACGACAACATTTCCCTGCCTGGTTGTATACGCTTTCAAACCTTCGAAAACCTCCTGGCAGTAATGGAATATTCCGGCGCTCTCGTTCAATGTAAGATTGGCATCTCCGGTAAGCTCTCCCTCGTCCCATGCCCCGTTTTTAAAATTGCTGATATAGCGATAATCTGTTTGAATGTAACCGAAACCCAAATTTGCCCAATCCAAATTTTTTTTCATCGTATCGACCCCTCTCTTTTTATGATTCTGCCTGATTCAGTTTCGCCAGTTTCGCACTTTGATCCGCCGCAATGCAGGCATCCAGAATTTCGGAAATATCTCCGTTCATGATTTTATCCAGACGATACAGCGTCAAGTTGATTCTGTGATCCGTCACACGTCCTTGCGGGAAGTTGTAGGTTCGGATTTTCTCGGAACGATCCCCGGTACCGATTTGGCTCTTTCTCTCTGCCGACTCCTGATTCTGTTTCTTCTCCATTTCCATCTCATACAATTTGGAGCGGAGCAGGGCAAATGCCTTGTCCTTATTCTTCAACTGACTCTTCTCGGTCTGTGAATAAATCACGATTCCGGTCGGATTGTGTGTCAGCCTGACCGCGGAATCCGTTGTATTGACACTTTGTCCGCCGTTTCCGGACGCACGCATCACATCAATTCGCACATCATTCATATCGATTTGCACATCCACTTCTTCCGCCTCCGGCATAACCGCAACCGAAGCGGTGGACGTGTGGATGCGTCCTCCGGATTCCGTAGCCGGAACCCTTTGTACACGGTGAACACCGGATTCATACTT
>JBHAEV010000023.1:0-2946 GCA_041855735.1 Lachnospiraceae bacterium | reverse complement strand
GAGGGTGTTTTCAAAAACGTTCCAGGAGATTTTGGCATCCCAGCCGGTCAGTCTGTTGGCATGGTTTAAGGATAATGCGCCGGACGTCCTGAAGAATACAGCGTATATTTTTTCGGTAAAAGACTATATTCGATTCAAACTGACGGGAGAGGCAAATGCGGAATATACCGATTTTTCGGGTGCGAATCTGGTCAATCTGAATACGCATGCATACGACACGGAACTTTTGGAATATTTCGGACTTGCAGATATTTACAATAAACTGCCGCCGCTGAAGCATTCGGCGGACATATGCGGTCACATTACGAGGGAGGCGGCGAAAGTCACCGGTCTTTTGCAGGGCACCCCTGTGGCTGCGGGAATGTTTGACGTGGATGCCTGCGGAATTGCCGCAGGTTTGTCGGACGAGGAGCAGATGTGCATGATTGCGGGTACCTGGAGCATCAATGAATACATTCGGAAAGAGCCTCTCACAAACAAAACGGCGTCACTCAATTCCATATACTGCATTCCCGGATATTATCTGGTTGAGGAAAGCAGTCCGACCTCTGCCGGAAATATGGAATGGTTTATTAAAAGGCTGATGTCATACGAGCGGGAAGAGGCGAAAAGAGAGGGGAAATCAATCTACGAGATTGCAAACAGAATGGTAAACGAGATTAAGCCACAGGAGAGTCAGACGATCTTTTTGCCATACCTGAACGGCTCCGGTGAAGATGCGGCGGCAAAGGGGACATTTGCGGGTCTTGCGTCTTATCACGACAAAAGGCATATGCTTCGCGCGGTGTATGAGGGGATTGTTTTTTCCCATTATATGCATGTCGAAAAGCTGCTGCAAAACAGAGAGAAGCCGAAAACGATCCGCCTGGCGGGCGGAGCCGCGAAATCCGATATATGGGTGCAGATGTTTGCGGATGTGTTTCAAATTCCGATGGATGTCATCGAAGAGAAGGAGTTGGGAGCGCAGGGAGCGGCGATGGCGGCGGGAATAGCAACCGGGATTTATGATAATTATCGCTCTGCAATCAAACAAACCGTACATATTTCCAAAACGGTGTATCCGAGAAAGGAATATAAAATGGTTTATGAGAAAAGGTATAAGACATACCGGACAGTTGCGGACGGACTGCATTCAGTATGGAAGTGTTTTGATGATTGACTCGCGATGTATAAGCGATGAAAAAACAGGAGCGGTAAAAGCGGAAACCGAAAAATTGTCCGAAGAAGATGTATCGTCTTGTAAAGCCTCCGATTTCGGCGGATTGCCGTACTCGGGGGTTTTTTGCGGTTTCGAATTTCTTTAGAAACTCTTTTATTGAGAAATAACCTGTGATGGGGTATGATGAATGTGATAAAAAATATGCAAGTGCTATGCGACGGAGGGGTTATGGCTGATACGAATCAAGCTTTGGACAATCAAATCAATGAGATGCTGAGTTCTGCAAAGTCCACAAAGGGGAAGAAAAAGGGAAAGAAGAAGTTCCTGCTGATCGGAATCGTTATTCTGGCGGCAGTGATTGCGATCTTTGCTTTTTTACTCAATCAGAAACCTCCCGCAATCATGGTGGAGGCGGCAGGTATCTCGAAGGGAGATATTGACAAAACATTGATCATCAACGGTCCGATTGAAGGGACGGACAGCGTGGACATTACTTCGAATCTTCATGCTAAGATTACTGAATTATTAGTAAAAGAGGGAGATCGTGTGGAAGCGGGTGTCACGGTACTTGCAAAAATCGATCCGGAGAGCATTCAGGAAAAAATCGACAGTGCCAAGGGTGCTTTGGAATTAAAGAAAGCACAGAAGGAAGAAAAGATCAAGGCGGATACCCGTACCTATCAGCAGGCGATCGTGGAACTGGAAAGTGCGAGGAAAAATGTACAGCGGCAGTCGGAGCTGGTGGCAAGCGGAGCTGCCGCGCAGACCGATCTGGAAGCGGCAAAAACGGCATTGACTTCCGCACAGAATGCGGTCAATGCGGTCAATGTATCCGGCGGGAAGGTTGTGGCAGGAAGAAGTTACGACATCGATATCGAGAATTCCGAGCGTGAGATCATGAATCTGGAAAAGAATCTGAAGGACGCAATTCTGATTGCGCCGATTTCCGGAATCGTGACTCGTGTCAACACGAAAGTGGGTCAGTTTGCCGATGTCGTGGAAAACAATCAGGCGTTGATTACCATTGAAAATCTGGATGAGCTGCAGATGGAGCTGCGTGTGAGTGAATTTAACATCGGCAGCATCCAAATCGGGCAAAAGGTTCAGATTACCGCGGATATTCTCGGAGATGAGAAGGTGGAGGGTGAGGTGATTTCCATCAGTCCGACCGGTGAAAAGAAGGACAGCTCCTCCAACGAACGAGTGATTCCGGTTAAAGTCAAGATTCTGAACAATGATACCAAGTTGATTTCCGGAATCACGGCAAAGGCAACCATCATATTGGATTCGGCAAGGGATGCGATGATGGTGCCGATTACCGCCATCGGCGATGACGGAAGCGGAAAGCGAATCATGCAGTTTATCGTAAAAGGCAATGATAATAGCGAAACGATTCGAATTTCGGAAGTGGAAACCGGCATCGAAGGGGATATGAATATCGAATTGAAATCTCTGCCGTTTGAAGGAGTATCCATGGAAGAAATAAAATTCGTGAAGGCGTTTGATACCGACTTGACGGATGGACAGTCGGTGCTCTCACAGATGTCGGAATAGGTGAAGTATGATGAATCTGTTTAAAAAAAATGCCGCTGCAAGAAAGGCGGATGTGCCCGTAGGATCGAAGGAGGGCGGTGCGGACAACAAGGAAATCATCCGCATTGAAGATTTGGTCAAGATCTATGACACCGGTGCTGTCAAGGTGCTTGGTTTAAACAAGGTCAATCTTTCCATCAAGCAGGGTGAATTTGTCGCGATTATGGGACAGTCCGGCTCCGGCAAGTCGACAT
>JBHAEV010000022.1:0-20193 GCA_041855735.1 Lachnospiraceae bacterium | reverse complement strand
ATACTGCATTTCAAAGCGGTTTCGCACGGCAATATCGTCACTGTCCATTCTTGCCACCAATTCGAAGCTGCAATGGTTTAATCCTGCCGCAAGCGCTCTCCCCAACTTTACATTTTCACCCAATGTGACCGCTTTGATAGGCAGTATATTCTCAAATTCCGCAAGCACGCTCTCCAATTCATCAGTCAATTTCCCGTCCTTCACGATAACAATTTCATCGGCAGGCAATGACTGATCTTGCAAACTCTCCAAAGCTCTCTTAAGATATTTCGGCTTCTCTTTTTCATATACGGACATCAGCACGGAAAACGACATGCTCTGATACCTCCCCGGTATGGTTTGTTCCGAATCCATGTACATTTTGCACAAACACAACTTCAAACACGCATATGCTAATCGGACACCGACTCGTATTGTCATTATAGCAAAGACTCCGATACAATACAAAATCAAAAATTCATACCCCTGTATCGCTATCGGAACAACTTTCCATCGTCAGAGAATACAACTATATGTTTTAAAATTTGTATCCGAACCGGCATCTATGGTATAATCGCATAAACAGAGTGCGGAAATTCATTTTCAAAGCTCAAAATACAACTACCAGAAAAGAGGAAAATCTCATGATTATTCGTTCCAAAGTCCCGCTTCGCATCAGCTTCGGCGGAGGCGGCACCGATGTAGCTCCGTTTTGCGATGTACAAGGAGGTGCCATCATCGGTTCCACGATCAATAAATATGCCTACTGTTCCATTATCCCGAGAGATGACGAGCAAATCATTGTACATTCTCTGGATTTTGATATGACTGTGAAATACAAGGTCAATGAGCCGTTTATCTATGACGGCAAACTCGATCTTGTCAAAGCTTCGCTCAAAGCCATGGACATTAACCAGGGCTGTGAGGTCTATCTGCAATGTGACGCACCTCCGGGTTCCGGACTCGGTACCAGCTCTACGGTTATGGTTGCACTATTGACCGCAATGGCAAAATGGAAGAATGCCGTTCTCGATAAATACGCAATGGCGGATCTCGCCTACCAAGTGGAACGAATTGATCTCAATATATCCGGCGGCTACCAGGATCAGTACGGCGCAACATTCGGCGGTTTCAATTTTATCGAATTTCACGGAAGAAACAATGTGGTGGTCAATCCGCTTCGCATCGGTCGCGAAATCATCAATGAACTGCAGTACAATCTTTTGATGTGTTACACCGGAAAAGTGCATGTATCCGCCAATATTATCGACGACCAAGTAAAAAACTTTTCAAAAAAGATCCCTTCCAGGCTATGTGTGAAGTAAAAGCTCTGGCATATGCCATGAAGGATGAGCTGTTAAAAGGCAATCTGTACGCATTCGGAAAACTGCTGGATTACAGCTGGGAAAGCAAGAAAAGAATGAGCGAAAAAATCTCCAATCCGGAAATCGACGCACTTTACACCTGTGCTAAAAACGAAGGTGCCGTCGGCGGAAAACTCCTCGGTGCCGGCGGCGGCGGATTCCTGCTCATTTACTGCCCTTACAATGTCAGACATAAAGTCGCCGCCGCCATGGAAGCCATGGGCGGTCAGATTATGGACTGGAATTTTGAACTCAAAGGTGCACAAGTTTGGGAAGTGGATGAAGACCGCTGGTCGTATGAAAGGGTAAGCATCGCAATGACGGACAAGAAGTACGAATTTGACGTAAAACGATAGAGATTTCTTGCCAAGGTCGGAGAACCGTAAAATCCGGTTTCTCCGACCTATCTACCAATTATTCTACATTGTTTTTCAAACCGCTCCCGCGTTCGGAACCGCCACCAACAGCCGTACCTTCCCTTCAACGTAAAATTCATCCGCCCCATGCGGCACAATAAAGAAACTGCCCTTCTTCACTTTATGCCGATTCACATTTCCTTCGCCGTCCAAAACCGCTACGCATTGAAATGCACCGTTCATCGGAATGTGAGCCCGTTTGGACACAATATACTCATCCACCGAATAATAGTTGCAATCCACATATCTTGTATGCGAACCGAATTCGGTGTCTTCCTTTGTATAGCCATTCTTACTTTCTGTAAACGGCACCTTGGTACAATCCATACTCTCTTTGATGTGCAGTTCTCTGAGTTGCCCGTTTTGAATCCGGTTATAATCGTACAGTCGAAATGTAATATCGCTGTTTTGCTGCGTTTCCAAAATCAATGTACCTTTTTTGATCGCGTGAATGGTTCCGGGCTCTATTTGAAAAAAATCCCCCTTTTTGATCGGTATTTCCCGAAGAAAATTCTTCCAATCCTGCTTTTCAATATAATTTCGAACTTCCGCCTGATTATTTGCATGATGCCCGATGATAATGCTCGCATTCTCATCACAGTCCAGAACCAGCCAGCACTCGGTTTTCCCCAGTGCTCCCTTTTCATAAAAATCGGCATATGCATCATCCGGATGCACCTGAATCGACAAATCATCTTCCGCATCGATAATCTTCATCAAAAGAGGAAACAGACTCCCGTCCAAATTGCCGAATATCTCCCGTCTGTTTTTCCAAAGCCAGGAAAGTGTCCTCCCCTTATGTTCACCGCATGCTATTTTACAGTCTCCGTTGCTGTGGGCGGCAATGCCCCAACATTCACCGGTTCTTACATAGGGTGTCTCATAACCATAATCTGTTTTCAACCGGCTTCCACCCCAGATCATTTCCTTAAAAACCGGTTCCAAAAAAATCAATTCTTTCATATCTCTCCGTTTCCGTTGTTCATTGCCGCACAAATCGCCCCGTAATCCCCGATTTGCTCACCGAGACCGGCAGGAACGATCCTTACGGCATTCAATGTGCCGCTTAAACACTCCTTTCTTATCACTGCTTCCATATGTGGCCGGATAAACTTCTCAGCTCTTGCAAAAATACTGCCGATCACAATACATTCCGGATTTAAGACATCAATCAATACTGCCAGCCCCTGCCCAAGTCTCTCCCCAGACTCCTGCAATATTTTCGCCGCGGATTCATCACCCGAAAACGCCGCTTCAATCACCGTCTTTGCACTGAGATTCTCCTGTGAAAATCCGGCATTTTCCGCCAATTGTTTGATGCCCCCTCCGGAAGCATATCCTTCCAGGCTTCCTCGCTTACCGTAACCGATCGGTCCGTCCTCGGACAATCGGATGTGTCCGACCTCTCCCGCCATTCCGGAACTTCCCCGATACAATCTTTTGTTTAAGATCAGACCCGCTCCAAGTCCTGTTCCGAAAGTCAGGAAAATCATATTATTCGTGTTTTTTCCGGCTCCGAAATGCCATTCCGCCAAAGCACAGGCATCGGCATCATTTTCCATTTTTACAACCACCTCTCTTTTAAAGCAGTCTTTCACCATGGAGATGATCGGAACACGGTCCCAACCCGGAAGATTCGGCGGTGAGAGAATCATCCGACGATCGACACTTAACGGACCGCCGCAGCTGATCCCGACATGCGATATCTCAAAATCATCGGTCAGCTCCTTACGCAAAGCCCATTGCATGAGATCATTTACAATCGCCCGATAATCGCATCTTGTTTTGACCACATATCTGTCTATTATACGCACTTTGTCATCTTCCATCAAGCCAAGGATTGCCGCACATTTCGTCCCCCCGATATCCAAACCCAATATCATCATCGCTTCCCCCACACTACGATTTACTTTTCGTTCCTTTGCTGTACTCTTTCAAGTTCCATCAGTCCCAGCTTGACCGCCCCCATAATCCCCTGATTGTCATTCAATGAACACGGCACGATATAGTTCCCGATATCCTCCAGTTCCTTCGTACGAATATATCCTGCATTCATCTCGACTACATTTTTACGAATCAGGTCAAAAAGCTGCTTTTGGTGCATCACGCCTCCGCCGAGGATAATGATTTGCGGAGACAATGTCAAAATATATCCATATACCGCCTCCGCAATATAATGCGCTTCCAGTTCCCACACCTCTTTTTTGCCCGCAAGCTTTGCGCCCTTCTCCCCCCAACGCTTTTCAATGGACGGACCGGTAGCCAGTCCTTCGAAACAGTATTTGTGGTACGGGCAGACTCCGGTAAATCCTCTTTCTATATCTGTTTCATGCGGTCTTATCGGAATATGCCCCGCCTCCGGATGCAGCATACCATGCAGGAGGTTTCCTTCCGCCATAATTCCGGCTCCGATTCCCGTGCCGATCGTAATATACATCGCAACGGATTTCCCCTTTGCGATCCCCCATGTCGCTTCTCCCAGAAGGGATGCATTGACATCGGTATCAAAACCGACCGGAACATGCAGAGCTTTTTTCAGCTCTTTGACAATGTCATAATTTCTCCACGCCAATTTCGGCGTGGATGTGATATATCCGTAAGTCGGAGATTCTCGCCGCAAATCAATCGGTCCGAAACATCCGATACCGAGTGCTGCAATCTCCTTCTCTTTAAAATAATCCACAATCTTCGGTACGGTTTCTTCCGGTATGGTTGTCGGTATGGATATTCGATCCGAAATCCTTCCGTTTTCATCCCCGATTGCACACACCATCTTTGTTCCGCCTGCTTCCAACGCTCCAAGTATCATTCCAATCCCTTTCTTCCCCTGCAGATACCGTCTGCAGCTTTCATTCTGCTTCGCCCGTCACGAATCATCCGCAGTGTGCAAATTCGACGGATGTTCAGACCTGCCATTTATATCATCAAAAATCTGCCGAACCGAATCGGCTCGACAGACTTTATCGGATTAATTTACCTTGGGATTCCACCCTCAATACGATTCATAAGTGAATCTTACCTCATTCCGTGAAACATATCAACCGCACAAAATTTACTTCTTCAATACGGACACTCCGGTATCCACAACAACTCCGCCAAGACTCTCTCCTTTCAGCGCCTTCACCGCCGCCTTTACACCTTCCTTGCCCATTACATCCGGGTTTTGCGCCATCGTTGCAAGCAGATAACCGTCATTGATCAAATTCATAATTGCATCGGATTTATCAAATCCGACACCGATGATGTCCATGTTTCCGGAAGCCTTGATCGCATTTCCCGTTCCTGCCGTAGAGCCTTCATTGCAACCGAAAATTCCCACAACTCCCTGTGTAATATAGTTTTCGGCGATGGTTTGAGATTTTGCCGCATCCCCTTCTCCGTACTGTGTTTCCAAAAGAGTAAAATCGCTTCCCTCAAATGCCGAGCGGAAACCTTCTTCTCGTTTCACGGTAGAATCCGTCGCCGCATTCACATTGACAATGCCGATACTTCCCGATGTGATTCCCTTGGCTTCCAAAGCTTTCTTCATCTCTTCCCCCGCAGTCTTGCCTGCCGCCTTGTTATCGGTGGAGAAAGTCGCTTCCGCCGGCACATTGGCCGGAGAGTCCACATAAACAATCTTTACTCCTGCCGCACTTGCCTCTTTTAATGCGGAAGAAATGGCATCCGGTCCGTTTGCGGCCACGATAATCGCCTTGTATCCGCCGGCAACTGCATTGTTCACGGTTTCAATCTGCTGCGCGTCATCCTTGGTATTCGGACTCATAAAGTCTACCGTTACACCCTGTGCCTTTGCCTCTTCCTGTGCACCTTCGTTCAATTTCACCCAGTGCTGATCGATGGAGTCCATTGTAATCAATGCAATCTTATCGCCGCCCGCAGTGCTCTGTGCCGCTTTTGCCGCCGTCGTTTCTGTCGTTCCCGAACCGCCGCCGCATCCGGCCATTATTCCCATTGCCAAAAATGCACATCCTAAAGCTACCATTAATTTCTTTTTCATACTAATAATCCTCCGTTTGATTTTCGCAAAATCCGATCAAACCGCAACAAAGTGCTTTCTTTCTACGAATTTTGCTTTATATTCAGGTCAATGACCATACTGCACAGTAACTAAACTTTCTTTTTGTTGCCGGTACGAAGCACCACATCCAAAAGCACCGCCAAAACTACAATCACACCGATAACGATTCTTTGAATGCCGACCTGGGCACCGATCATGTTCAAACCATTCTCCAGTGTCTGCCAAACTGCCGCACCTGCAAATGTTCCGAGCAAAATCCCGGAGCCGCCAAGCGGAGAGATTCCGCCAATCACACCTGCAGCAACTCCGTACATCTCATAGGTATTGCCGGCTTCCATATTTCCCATACCTGCCTGGGCCGCCAGTATCAATCCGACGATTCCCGCACAAAACGCAGCAATCACATAGGCTTTGATCGTCACTTTCGCCACATCCACACCGGAAAGTCTTGCCGCATCCGAATTGGAACCGATGGCATAAATATGTCTGCCGGTTCTGGTCTTCTGCAACAGAAAGAAAAGAACGCAAAAGACAAGAAGCGCAATCCAAAATGCATTGTATATTCCGAATGTTTTGCCGTAGTAAAACAAGTTCTGAAACGAATCCGCCGCCTCTTTTCCGATTCCCGTGGAAATGGCATCCGTGTTTCGATTGTTGTTTACCAGATATGCGATTCCTCTTGTCACGAACATCGTCCCCAAAGTTGCGATAAACGGAGGTAATTTAAACGTTCCGACCAAAGTACCGTTTACGATTCCGATGATGATGCAGGCTCCCAAAGCCACCGAAATTGCAATCAGAGGATGAATTCCCGATGTCATAAACTGTGCGGTAATCATCGCGCTCATACCGACCAGGGAACCCAAAGACAAATCGATGTTTCCGGTAATCAGCAAAAAACTCTGCCCTACTCCGATCAGCAGATATTTGGACATGGAACGAAGCAGATTCATCATGTTTTGCGGCGAAAAAACATTTCGGTCAATCAGTCCGAACGCAATATAAATCACCAAAAGTCCCGCAAAAGCCGTGATGGCCGCCCCCATCCCCCTTGCTCTCAGCATTCGTTTGAATTTCATTTGAACACTCATGATGTTTCCCCCTTTTTCTCAAAATCCGTTGCCAATGTCAATATCTGATTCTGTGTCGCCTCCGAGGAAGTCAGCTCTCCGGTTATTCGTCCGTCACACATGATAATAATCCGATCGGCAATCCCCATGACTTCCGGCATCTCGGAGGAAACAAACATGACCGCAATTCCCTGCTTTTTCAGCTCATTCATGATATTGTAAATCTCAACCTTGGCACCGACATCGATTCCTCTTGTCGGCTCGTCAAATATCACCACTCGCGAATCTCTGGCAAGCCACTTTCCGACCACCACCTTTTGTTGGTTTCCACCGGAAAGATTACCCGAGTTGATTTCCACATCCGGCGTCTTTATCCGCAAATCCTTCACCGCTTTTTCACAAAGCCGATCCTCTTTTTTTTCATCCACAATGCCGAAAGGATTGCAAATGATATCCAGATTCGGCAATGCCAGATTGTGACGAATGCTCAGCTTTGTGCAAAGTCCATCTTTTTTCCGGTCTTCCGGTGCCAGCACCAAACCTGCCTCAATGGCATCCGTCGGTGAGTTGATCTCCACTTTTTTCCCGTCAATATAAATCTCGCCGCTGCTCTTTTTATCGATTCCGAAAATAGCCCTTGTGGTTTCCGTCCGTCCCGCCCCCATCAGTCCGGCAAATCCGACAATCTCGCCCTCATACAGTGAAAAATGAATATCCCGAACCAGAGGACCTGCATTTAAATTCTTCACTTCCAGCACCTTTTTGCCGATCGGGGTTTCGACATGAGGAAATTTTTCCTTGATCTCACGCCCTACCATAGCGGAGATAATCTCCTCCATTTGCATTGCGAAGAAATCATTGCGCAATATAAACAATCCGTCCCTCATAATGGTGACCCTGTCCACAATGTGTTTCAATTCCTCCAGACGGTGAGAAATATAAACAATGCCGCAACCCTGTTGTCTTAAATCCCTGATGATACGAAACAGCTCTTCGATCTCCTTGGCGGTCAGCGAGGATGTCGGTTCATCCATAATCAAAATCTTTGCATGAATGGAGAGTGCCTTTGCGATCTCCACCATCTGCTGTTTGGAAACCGGCAAATCCCCTACAATCGTGCCGGGATCAATGTCAATCCGAAGATTCCTTAAAATTTGATTTGCTTCCCTCTCCATCCGCTCATTGTCCAGTACCATCCCCTTTTTGTACTCCCTGCCGAGAAACATATTCTCGGCTACCGTCAAGTGCCGGCACATATTCAGCTCCTGATGAATAATTGCAATCCCCAGATCTTCCGCCGATTTCGGCGTCAGAGAATCGTAATTCCGACCGAAAATTTCCATCTTTCCGCCGTCCATCGTATACACACCGCTGAGAATCTTCACCAAAGTGGATTTTCCCGCACCGTTTTCCCCGAGCAGTGCCATAACCTCTCCCGAGCAAAGTTCAAACTCCGCATGATCCAGTGCCTTTACTCCGGGAAACGATTTTTGAATATTCTCCATTCGAACAATTACATCACCCATGCTCCCCCTCCTTTAACCAGTTATTCACGTCGAATGACATCCTCACAGCATCTTTTCTGCAAGTTTGAACGGTTGAAAAAAAGCATATCCTTCGATATGCTAATTGTAATCATTTGTTCATATTTTGTTAATGCGTCATTCTTATGAATTTGTGTGACAATCTTATGTATGTTGAGAAAATTTACCCCTTTCTCATCCGAATCTCACCATTTTCAATCATCATCACCCGATTCGCCACATCCATGATATCCGCAAAATTGGACGAAACAATCAAAACTGCGATCCCCTCATTTTGCAGTTCCCCAAGCAACTTTGTTACCTCCATTCTGCAATGCATATCTCCTCCTGCATACGGTTGCAGACAAATCATAAGATCCGGCTTGCACAAAAGCACCTTATAGTACACCAGTCTCAGCAGTTCAATCGTATTCAATCCGGTGATATCATTTGAATCCACCACATCCCCGACCTTTTTACGATAATTCTCCCGAACATTTTCCTTTATTCTTCCGGGCAGCAGACTTCTCCCGAGCTTTCGATCCAGCAAAAAAATCAGATTGTTGAAATAACTGAGATCCCGAAACAGAAACTGATTGACAAAATCCTCGGGAATCACCTGAAATTTGTGTGACTTTGAATGCATCCGAATCGCATCATGATTATGATATCCGTCCTGAAAGTCGTTCATAATCCGACCTTTCAATGTATTGTCCATATCAATCAAAGCCAGGCATTCCGATTTTCTGACGCTCAGACGGTAATCACTCAACCAGAATGTAACTTCCTCTTTGCATCGTTTTGCGTGAATCGTTTCAAAATCGATTGCACCGCCCTTTTCCTTTTCCAGAAATAAGCCTTTCTCATCCCGCCTCTCCAGTATCGGATTGATATAGGGTGCAATCGCCTCATCCGTCATTTCGCATTTTAAAAAAATCTTTTTTATATATCCGTTCGCCAAAAGCGCTGTTCTGTCGGCTATGGTAAATACCTCCTGATGATGATAACCGACATATAAAAAAGACATTCCCTTGCCTTTGAATTTCCTGAGTAATTCATGGAACTTCGGCATCTGCATCTGACTGATGTAATTGCTCGGATTCTCAAGAATAATCAACGAAATCCCCAAAATGTCCGCCTTTATCAGCTCAACAACACATCGCTCATACTCCGTCAGTTCCGAAACCCTTTTTCCGACTTGCAGTGCAATCCCGTTCTTTACACAATATCTTTGCAGCTGATCTTCCAACACACTTTCCCTGATGAAATACTTCCGGAATCGATTGCGAACCACAAAGACATTTTCCGCAATACTCAGCGCATCCAAGAGATGACTGTTGTGTTCAATCAAGCAGGTCGAAATCTGATTCTGCGTCAAAATATACTCAATGAGTTCATTGGCACCCTTGTCCTCCCTGGCAATCAAACCGACGATTTCTCTGTCATAAATCTGAAAATGCACATTTTGAAGCAACACTTCATCATGCTTATTTATCGTCAGATTATGAATCCTCAGTATCTCTTTTCTCATCCTTTTCCCTCACCAAAGGCAGGCTGATTTCCACGTCCGTTCCGGCTCCGACATTGCTGTAAACATACAGGCCGTACTCTTCTCCGAACAGCAGCTTCAAACGATTGTTTACATTTATCAAAGCAATACCTCCTCGGTTATGCCCGTTTTCCTTTTTTTCATTTTCCAAATGCAATCGGCCGAGCTTTTCATTTAAACGAATCAGCTTATCTTCCTCCATACCCACACCATTGTCCGAAACACGAATAAAAAGCCTGCGATCCGTCACACCGATTCGAATTCGAATGATTCCGATCCCGATGTTTTTCTCTATTCCGTGAAAAATCGCATTCTCGACAATCGGCTGAAGCGTCAGCTTCGGAAGATGGAAATTCAGAATCTCCGGTTGAGAAATATCCTCATCATGTTCGTATTCCATGGATAAATGGAGCTTTTCCCCGAATCGAAACTGCTGAATATAGAAATAATTTTCCACATTCTCCAGTTCCTCTTCCAAAGTCACAAGCCTGTCCAAATGGGATATCGTGTATCGAAAGAATGTAGCCAATGCCTCGGTCATTTCCGCAATACTGTCAATGCCCGCAATCAGCGCCTCCGAGCGAATCCCTTCCAGAGTATTATAAAGAAAATGCGGATTGATTTGATTTTGCAATGCCAGATACTGCGCCTCTTTCATCGAAACATTGATGAGTCTGTCCTTGTCCACCAAAAGTTCCAGTTCCTTGATGTACCTTCTCAGTTCTTCCTGCCCGACTGCGATTTTGTCCGTCATATTTTTCAGACAGCGAAATGCACAAAAGCACACTCCGAGAGTCACTCCCAAACTCAGAATAATCGGCAGTCCGCTTTGTGTCTTTGAATCCGCTGACAAAAGATGAAACACCAAAAGCACCAGCCCCGCCGCCAGTCCGAACAAAACATATATTACCCGGACCAATATCCGTATCGGATCACGCATAAAGTTTCCTGTATTCATTCGGCTTCAGCCCCGTATTTTTCATGAATATTTTTGTGAAATAACGAACATCCGAATACCCCACCTTTTCACCGACTACCGCAACGGACAGATTTGTAGTCTTCAACAATTCTTTCGCAACATCCATCCTTTTGGACTGTACATATTCAATAAAGGTGTTTCCGGTTTCTTTTTTAAACAGATTGCTCAGATATGTCGGAGCAAAGCCGACCACCTCACTGACTTCTTCCAATGTGATACTCTGATTGAAATGCTCTCGAATATAATTCTTTGCCATACGAATCGGTCGATGGTCCTCCATACTTTTTTGCCGTGCAATCTCGGCATAGATTTTTGTCACCTCATCCGTCATACAGGCTAAGACACCCGCAAGCTCTCCGCAACACTCCAATTTTCGATTAAACTCATCCATGGTATTTTCCCGCAGAAAAATACGATTTTTTGATGCAAACAAAAGCAATTGATTGCAAATCTGCCTGCACATCTGCATAATGTTATGGCCGGAAATGGATGTTTCCTTTGACAGACGCCCGTTCAACTCTCCCAACACCGTTTGCACCTCACAGATATCCAACGATTCCATTGCTTTTTCCATCCTCCGGTGATACTCCGTAAACAGATCACTGTCAAAAAAACTGTTCCCGCGGTTCCATTCTCCCATATATACCTTATTGGTACCCTGTACAATCCTCTCCTCAATCCACAATCGTGCATTACGAAGAGACTTTCCGAAATCCGAAATGCCGGATACCCCCGTCCCCAGAGCAATGGTGGTCCGAAGTCCTTTCAGAATATGCTCTCGGGATGTCATGGACTCAAGGAATCTTCTAAGAGATCTATACACCTCATCCCTCGCCGATCGGTCATAATTGACAATGGCAAAAATATGAGAATCTTCAATATACGGCTCCATCTCCCCCGTCGCATCTTTCAGCTCTTCCCTCAAATCATGCACGGCCTTCTCCAGAATAAACTCCATATTGCTTTTTATTCCGAGCGCATCCCCGTCCAGTTTCACCACAATAAAACAAAATTCGTCCTCTTCAAAATGGATGTGATAATCCTGTGCATTTTCGATACGATATCCGTGCACAATATCCCGGATAAAGACCTGACGCAAACTTGACGAATCCTTTTTCTTTCTGCTCTCATCCGTCTTCCTGTGACCGCTCTTTTCGGCAATCTTTTCCAAAGTTCGATTCAGCTCGCTGCGCTTGATCGGTTTCAGCAGATAATCGCTCACACCGTATTTCAGCGCCGTCTGTGCATATTCGAAATGCCGATATCCGCTGATAATGATGACCTCCGTACCCGGCATTTCCTCCTTGACCGCACAAATCAATTCCAAACCGTCAAGTCCCGGCATTCGAATATCCGTAATCAAAATATCCGGCCGGAATCTCTTTGCCAGCTCAAGTGCATCAATTCCGTTGTCCGCCCTTGCCGCAATCTCCATCGAAAGCCCATCCCAATCCACCAGATGCTCGATTAATTGAATGATTTTGTGTTCATCATCGGCAATCAGAACTTTTAACATACAGACCTCCGTTTGTGTTTTTATCAGATGTTTTCAAGGCAATGCTCAATGCCGCAATGTGTTTGACATAGACCGTTATATCGCCGATCAATACCTTGCTAATAATGCACGATTACCGTGCCGCCTTTGCCAGACATTGCTTTTGAAAGAAGCTGACTCCGTAACAGATGATGTTTCGAAATCCCTCCCTCTCCAGCTGTCTGGCGTACTGTCGATTTTGTATCTGCAACAATGCCTCATTACATCCTTTCTCCATCTGTTCCGCTTTTTCCGCTATTTTCGCCTCAATTACAACTGCACTTCGTGTTTTTCGATTCTTTACTACAATATCCGAACGCCCAAGTCCGTATTCGTAATTTGACTTCACGGCATATCCCGCCTCCGACATCAGTCCTGTCAAAAAAGCATGATAAAAACTCTCTCTATAATCGTGATAGCTGATTGTATCAAATAATAACTCTGAAATGATATTGGTCAGTTCCTCCTCATCTCCCTGCCACAATGCCTTGAAAAAATTTCCACGATTTTTTGTTGCCATGTGCCTCACCAGCCAATTTCTAACCATTCCTTTGAAAAGAGTCATAATCTCGGCATTCGGAATCTTCAGAAAATAATTCGAATCGAACGATTCCAATTCTCTAACCTTTGTGAGATAACCCGTCATATACAGCACACTCCAAAAATTCTCCTGTGCAGTATAAATCCTGTCATAGGTCAGATCCTCCTCAATGCGCTCCCTGATGCTGCCTCCTTCCAAGAGTATTTCAAATTTATCTCCCACATCAAATTGCTCCTGCTCCAGAAAAGTCCGAATAATCGCATTATCGCTTGAGTTTGCCCAGTAGTTTTTGGGATGGGACATCGGATCTTCCAACAGATCTCCGATATAATTCATTACATCCCACGGGCAATATATTTCCATATCTCCGAACACATATCCATCATACCATTCTCTCAGTACCTCCGATTTTTCCCGCAAATTTACATCACTCAGTATTTGCTCCACTTCCGCTTTCGTAAAACCGAAATGCTCATCCGTACTGCGATCCAATATCGTGTCAGTTATAAAATGATTGGCTCCCGTAAATATACTCTCCTTTGCGATCCTCAAACACCCTGTAACAACTGCCAATTGCAAATCCACATTATCCTTTAAAGATTTGCTCAGTACCATACGGATTACTTCCAGCATCTGTGAATAATACCCTCCCGAACCGGCTTTTGCCAAAGGTACATCATATTCATCCAATAAAAAAATTACTTTCTTATGAAAATGCTGACGCATCAGACGCATCAAAAAGACAATGCCTCCCTTGATCTCATCCGGACTTGCATGCTTTCTGGAAAGTCTGTCAAAGCGTTCTCTGTCAGCCAACGATAGTTTATCGCTATCCAACAGATAAAGATGCTGATTGCATAACTCCATCATAAGTAATGCAAGCATCCCATATGCGTTCTCAAAACTGTCCCCGTCCACATCTTTAAAAGACACAAACAGCGTAGGATATCGGTTCATCCATTCTTTGCACAAACTGGTGTTTTTCATGATTGCCAAACCTTCAAATATACCCCTGCTGTCTTTTTGAATATCAAAAAACTCTGCCATCATACGCATTCCAAGAGTCTTACCGAATCTTCTCGGTCTTGTAATCAACCTGACTTCCGATTCTTTTTTACTTAGAATTTTCTCAATCAATGCCGTTTTATCCACATAATAGTATCCCATTTCCCGAATCTTCCGAAAATCCGAGCTGCCGACCAATACTTTCATCCCACACCTCCTTTTTGTGCATAGATTGTTTTAAGGAAGCACCGATTTCATCAGTGCTTCCTTAAAAATGTTTGTCGAATTGCCAAAGTAAACTCCTACCCGAGCACGCTCTTCAACTCGCCGACCAACTGCGTTTCAATCTCCTGCGCCATTGCCCTGTCTTTCGCACTCACACTGACATACAATTTTAATTTCGGCTCCGTACCGGACGGGCGAAGCACCACGGAAGCATTGCCGTCCAGCATCAGCTTCAGCACATTGGATTTCGGAAGATGAATCTCGCTTGTCTCACCGCTTGCCGTTGTCACCTGCGAAGCCTGGTAATCTCTGACTTCAAGCACCGACTTGCCGGCAATGTTCATCGGCGTATTACATCGTACCTCATCCATAATACCGTTCATCTTTAGCATACCGCTCTCGCCTTCAAATTCAAAGCTGTGCAGTGTGTTCAGGCAATAGCCGTATTTCGCATAGAGTTCTTCCATCCTCTGAAGCAGGCTCTTTCCCTGACTCTTGTGGTATGCAAACATCTCGGCAATCAGAAAACTGCCGTTCACCGCATCCTTATCCCGGACATATCCGCCGGAAAGATAACCGTAGCTCTCCTCAAAGCCGAAAATATACCTGTCTTCCTCTCCCTTTGCCTCCAGCAATGCAATCTGCTCCCCGATATACTTAAATCCGGTCAGCACATCGATCACCTCCACGCCGTAATCCTTTGCGATTCGGTTTACCATGTCGATGGTCACGATGGTCTTCACACAAATCGGATTCTTCGGCATTCTGCCGAGTGCCTGTCTTCTTTGGCAAATGTAGTCTAAAAGCAGCATTCCCACTTCATTGCCGGAAAGCAGCGTAAAGTCATCCCCTTTCTTTACCGCAATTCCCACACGGTCACAGTCCGGATCGGTTGCAAGAAGCAAATCCGCACCGACTTCCTTTGCCACCTTTAATCCCACTTCCAATGCCTCACGAATCTCCGGATTCGGATACGGGCAGGTCGGGAACAAACCGTTCGGTGAAGCCTGTTCTTTCACCACACTGACATTGGTAAATCCGTTGCGGGCAAGCACTTCGGTCACACAGCGAAGTCCCGCGCCATAAAGCGGCGTGTACGCAATCTTCACACTTCTGTCCACTTCATCGCCAAGCAGAGACTCCCTGCCGACCGCACTCAAATACGCATCGAAAACATCTTCTCCGATATAAGAAATCATGCCCTCCGCCAATTTGGCTTCAAAATCCGCCTTCGGAACATCCGCAAACACATCCACATCCTTGATGGCGGACAAAATCGCATCCGCCGCTTCAGATGTGATCTGGCATCCGTCGCTTCCGTATGCCTTATAACCATTGTACTTGGACGGATTGTGACTCGCAGTCACCACAATTCCGCCGTCACAGCCGAAATGTCTCACCGCAAACGAAAGACTCGGTGTCGGCATCAATTCCCTCCAGATATACACCTTTACTCCGCACTCCGCCATAATCGCAGCCGCATGCTTAGCAAACACATCGGAATTAATTCGACTGTCATAAGCAATCGCAACGGACGGCGAGTTCGACTTCGCATTCAGATAGTTTGCAAAACCCTTCGTCGCCTTGCCTACGGTGTAGATGTTCATCCGATTGGTACCGACTCCCAGTACGCCGCGAAGTCCGCCGGTTCCGAACTCCAAGTCACGGTAAAACCGGTCATTGATGGCTTCTTCATCCCCCTCAATCTCCAATAACTCCTTTTTCAGTAATTCATCCTGCAAGTCCTGCTTCTTCCACTCCAAATAATTTTGTTGCGTTTTGTTGTTCATGACATCTGCTCCTTTTCCTGATTCCTGATTTAAAAAATCTATAAACTTACGAAAAGACGGAATATGATTCGTATCCCGTATTCTTTTTCTCAATGCCGTAAAATATTCTAAAGTCTGTACATACTCCGGCTTGCTTTTGCGAAAGCGAACCTGCTTATAACGAAACAATTCATGCAAGTATCGAAAATGATATTTTGCAAGACTTTTATCCCAATTCTCCGGCTTTCCCATTTTTTCCGGATCATCTCTTCCTACATGGTAGTGACAAAGATATTCGTAAAAATCCGAATTCTGCGAGATCACCTCCGGGCACAAACCGTCCGCCCCCAACAACCATGTTTCAAAGCAATGGTTGCAGACGAATATTATTAATTCAAAATCCCACTTATCCCTGTCATATTTTTCATGTATTTTTAAATCAATCTGTTCCAATCGATACTCTCTGTTTCGCTCTTCCGTGTCGATCAAAATTACGAGCTTGTCGATTTTGCCCGGATTTTCCAACAATGTATCAATGGTATCAAACAATGCTTTTGTAATAAGTTGTGTTACTCCCTGTCCGCTTTGCAGAATATAATTATTTTTCACTATCTGCTTGATATCCGCCACTCTCGTACAGGGAAATCCCAAATAACGAAGCCAATGCGGCAATACCTTCAGAAGTGATTTCTCATCCTCCAGCAAGAAGTAGTAGTTCATTAAATCTTCCCTTCAAACTCCAATCGATTCACCAGATTGAAATAGGCATCATGTTTGCTGTTACAAATTCCCAGACTTTCGCTGTCTCTGTTATTGATAATACTCCTGTCTCTTTCAATCAGCTTCCACTTTCTGCAGTCAATTCCGTTAATAATCCTCGGGTGATGCGATGTAACAATAAACTGAATATCCTTTCGCTCCGTCAGAATGATTTCCGTCAATGCATCGATGCAGTTCACACCCAAGCCATTCTCCAGCTCATCGATGATATAAATTGTATTTTCTTTTAAAAGCATGATTTCCGTAATACATTCGATTGTCTTGAGTATGCCGTTGGAGATATCCCTCGAGCTGATCTCCTTTCCGTAAATGTGAATCATAATATCCATGAATCTTCCCAGCTCGTCTTCCTTTACCTCAACATCATCCACTTCCGGAAATATGGATCGGATCGTGAGCAATACCTTTCGATAATGCTCCGGAAAGTATTTTCTTACCAGATACAGCTTTTGCAAAGGGGAAAGACCGTATATCGTATTTATCGTTCTGTTTTCCGGTTCCAAATCAACCACCTGTTTTTCCCGCTTCGCTATCCCCTTTTGGAATTGTTCAATCGAAATGTAATTTTGAAAGTGCTGCTTATACTTAACCGGCTCCAAGGCAAAGAGTTGAGAAGTAAACTCTGAAATACTGCCGTCAAACAAATACTGTGCCAGCAGGCTCTCATCAATCCTCGGCTGCGGAACCTTGTCATAACCGATCACATACACCTTATCCGCATCTCTTTGCAGCAAAACCTCCCCATCCCTTATCAATACCTCTTTCTCAAAAACGCAGCTCACCTTAATATTGGATTTTTTTTCCTCACATTTGTTCGGTGACAGGGAGTATGACCAAATATACTCTTTTCCGTCCATATCAACGCATATCGTGGACGCATAGGGAAGCAGCTTCTCCCGAAAATTATTGGAATACAATATCAAATGGAGTGAATACTCAATCGCATTGATAATCTGTGTTTTCCCCGCTCCCGACAATCCCACAAGCAGCGTAATATCCTCATGAAAGTGTACTTTCTTTATCTCCAATTCCGTTTTGTTGTTTTTAAATTCCATCCATTTAATTCTCATAGCCGTTCTCCTTCGCTCTTGGTATTTTGGGCATTCTTATCAATTTACATCCATTCCCCATACCGATAAAAACAGTATGAGCGGCAAATTAAGAATTTCAAGTTTTCTGTTTTACTTCCATCGGTGAATATTGTAAGATTTTGAGCAAACAGCATCAAATTCTATTTCTGCGTCTTCTATTATTTTTTTGTATTTTTCAATATCTACATCTCTGCCTTGAAGTTCGGGAGAAACCAAACATAATCGGAATCCCAATGCTTTCAGCTCATCCATCTCCTTCTTTCCGATCGGGAATCTCGAAAAGCAATCCACCCAAATCCATTCGACCATCCCCGCCATATTCCTTGCCGTATCCAAACCCTCAAACTCCGAGATCCGGATTGCAATGCGCCGCTCTCCCGACCGGCTCAACAGATAGATCATCGGAAAAGACGAATCCAAAAAGAAATAGGAATTCACATGATATTTCCTGAGCAATGCCTGAACCTCAAACTCAATCCTTTCGCTTTTTATATTTAATATCATCATCCCATGCCGATAATGCTTCAAATACTCCTCAAAGTCCTCTCCGCTCTCAAACGGGTTATGCTGTATATAGATCCTTCCGTTCCAACCATCACGAAGATCCAGCTCTACCCCGAATTCCGTCGGCAAGCTCTTCAGCTCTTCAAGGGTATTTACCCTGTGTGCAATGAATTCCATTCAATCTCCTGTTTCCGCATTTATGCCACATTCATTTCTTTCTATTTTAACACAAAGACCGTCAAAAAATCCCCTCTTTTTTTAATTTTACGCTGAAATCAATCGTTCGTTTAATAAATTTCCATTTTGCCTTAAAACTTCCGTTATTCCAATGGGATTTTCCGTGCAGTCTTTCCGGAAACAGTACGGGAAAGCGAACCACCTTCATCCCCTTTTTCCTCGCCATATACAATGCATAAAGATCCAATGCAAAATCCTTCGGAGGATTTTGCCATGTTTCAAAAAACTCCCTGCCAAAAACATTTGGCTGCGCATTCACATCCGACAGCTTCTCTCCCATAAACAGCGTTTCAAACAAACTCATGCCACCGGTAAAAAAACGGTCAAAAAACGGACGTCCCTTGCGTCGCCCCTTTACGTAAATGTTTTTATCTTCCCCATTCTTCTCAATAACAGCCAGCGCTTTTAACACATCCGCCGGATCGGTCTGCATATCCGCATGAGTCCAGCCGATGAAGTCCCCGCTGCAAGCCCTCAAACCCTGAATAATACCGTATCCGTAGCCCTGATTGAGCTCCACACGCAAGGATTTCACAAACGGATATTTTTTCGACAATTCGGCCAAAACCTCCTTCGTTCGGTCATTGGATCCATTGTCAACCATTACCACTTCAACATCCGTTCTGTGGATTACTTTTTGGAAACGCTCCAATATCAGAGGGATATTCTTTTCTTCGTTATAACATGGAATCACAATCGAAAGCTTCATTTCCCCATTCCGTCCTTTATCTATTTTTTAAACACAATAAACTTCTGCCCCAAAAAATTCAGTACGGTACTGGTACCCGTCGCACATAAAAAGGCAAACACAGTATTCGGAATCCAATATAATACTGCACCGTTTACGCTTGTATTTGCAAATGCACTGATCGCATACAGTGCACTGTAAATGAAAATTTCATTTACCAGAAACCGTCTGCTTTTGAAAGTCCAGTATTTATTGATCAGAAATCCCAGAGCGGCACCCGAAATATACGAAACGGTTTTTGCCAACGAAACATCCGTTCTCTGCCTTAACAGTGCATAAACCAATGCATCGAGCAATACCGCGCTTCCACCGCCGACCAGAAATTTCACAATTTCATTTCGGTCAAACCTTTTTTTAAACCAATCCATTTACATACTCCATCACCGTATTCCCCATTGTGAAAGCATCTTTTTTCGAAAACCATATAGCATGCAATCCGGCTTTTTTTGCACCGTCGACATCCCTTTTCCTGCTGTCCCCGACCATCAAAACCTCCTCCCTTTTGCAATTCAGTTTTTCAACGATCCGTGCAAAGGCAGGTTCGGAAGGTTTTTCGATTCCCACTTCCTCACTGGTAACCAGACATTCGATGTCCCCGCTTAACCCCAGACGAATAATCTTTCTGTGCTGGATATGAACCGTCAGGTCCGTGAGAATACCGATCTTTATCCTGTGCTTTTTCAATTCAAAAAGCAAATCCCTTACATACGGAAAAAGTTCCGCTTCACCAAGCAAAGTATCCCAATAAACATCATACATCTTTAGTGCTCCTTCTGCTGGCAATCTGCCAAGCTGCTCAAGAAAGGTCTGCATATACAGCAGGCGATTGTGGGAAGAAGCCGTTTCTTTCAGTCTCTT
>JBHAEV010000021.1:0-6638 GCA_041855735.1 Lachnospiraceae bacterium | reverse complement strand
GTCCGTCGGGCCACGGTTTCGCTATCCCTTCTTCTCGCCTGTACCTCACGATACAAACCTTGGGAGTCGCTATCGGGTTCGTCGGCAACTACGCCCCTTGGGACTTTCACCCAAGCTTCGGGACATGCCCGTCATACAAAAAGAGAAGCGATCCGTATTTTTACGGAACGCTTCTCCTTGGTATCACATCAACTTGCATACCGTCCGGATCCGATTTGATTCACATATCATTCATCCGTCCTCACAGAGAAATAAAACGGTATTTCCTATTCCTCTTCCTGCTTCTCTTTCTTCTTTCGCAAACCGACAAAAACAAATCCGCCGACGGCAAGCGCCAAAATACCCGCGAAGAACAACAGGCTCGCATTGTCACCGGTTCTCGGTATCAGCCGTCCGATGTTTCGAACAACACGATCCGAATTTGTCTTCGTTTCCACAATCTTCACAACATTCACCGCGGAAGACGGAGTCGATACTCTTTGTTCATTGGTCGCCGCATTGTCCAAAAATTTGTCATCCACCGTAACCGGACTCAATTTCGTCCCCGGACCGCCCTCACTCAGCTTCGATCCGCCGCTTCCGACAACCCTGGAGGAGCGGTCACGAATCTCGAAGTGGATCACTTCCACCTCATTCCGCCCTTTGACAATTTTGCCTTCATTGAGCGGATTTTCCGTAAACTGACCGTTCGCCGTCACCAATACAACGGAATATTTCATTCCGACCGGAATGTCCTTGACCGTTACTCTCTGATTTCTCTTAAGGGTAATCGTCATTTCCTTTGAAAAACTTCCGCTCTTTGCACCGATGTACTCAAATACACCATCGTCCTCAAACGTAATCTTAAGAGTGTAATCATTGTTCGGCATGGTGTTTCTGCCGCGCACCCGGTTCCAGAATACCAGATTTCCGAGAGGTGGTATATATGTATTGTGAAATTCCGCCGATGTCGCATTGGATCCGTTTTTCGTATACCGGACATCCGCAACAAGCCCCTGTATCTGCTGCGTCACATTCACCGTCACATCATATACGGAAGCATCATATGTAAAACCGTCCGAACCGGTATTGACCTCGTAAATGCGATATTGAAATTCACCCGGATAGGTATATCGAATCGCTCCGAAATCAAATGCCCCCTTCAAACTGCGAATCTCCATCGGTCCGGTCTGACCGTCCGGCATCAATGCGCCGTTCACCGGCTCCAGCACAAAGGTATAGAGCTCTTCTTGCGGAATGTATTTTCCGGTTACATTCTTGGTTCCGCCCAGTCGCACTTCCACCGGTACCGGTGTGTAGGTATTGGTGATCGTCGTTTCATTTGTACCGGTATTCGCATACTCCGCCGTATAATTCGGAACATCCACCTCTCTTACGGTGAAACTGTGTCCCCGCGCATTGGATTCGCCGATAAAGAATGTATGCTCCCAGTTGTGAACCGCCGCATTTGCCGCATGCAAAGTGATGCTGTCAAAAACCGCATTGTCGCGAAGCAATTCAAAGGTCGCCGATGTCGGATGGAATCGTTGCGGCAGTGCGCCGTGATCCCAGACTTTCTTCACCTTGATTTCCGTATCTCTCGGATAGGTATTTGTAATTTCAAATCCGTTTACAACCGCCATATAGAATGCCGGCACCTGTTCCTCCGCCACGCTGTAGCTGTACGCATCCCCGTTTTGATCGTAAACCGGCAAATGATCAAAAGTATAAATCCAGCGATTCGGATTTAACGGATCCACGTCCATACTTGTAATGGTTTTGCTGCGAAATGCGGAAGCGGTCTGATTGTTTCGGAACAACTGTATTTCCAAACTGTTCGGTCTGGTAAACGCGCTTCCAAGCTCCACCCACAACTTGCTGCCCTGTACCGCCGTGGTGTGATAAATATTGGTAACCTTGAATTCCTTGACATTTCCGGATGTATCGCTTGTGTACACGCGATGTGCCGCATCATTCGGATAATTCTTCAGATTCACATTGTCCGACTGAACAATTCGATAAACATACTCCACATTGTTCGGACTGTACTTTGCCACATTTTGGTAATCGTGCATGAATCCGTTTTGAACATTCAATTCCCTGTCCACTTCACCTGGCACATCCTCAAAGGTCGCTCCGCCGTCCACACTGCGCTGCAATGTAATCTTTACGCCATTCGGTCTGGTTTGCAGCGAATTGTTGTCGTCCACCCAGTTTACGACTGCGCGCACCGCGAAAGGTACAAATGTGTTCACCAAAGTCATGCTTTTGTCCGCTTCTGTTACGGCAGGCGTTTGCAGATAATTATTCAGCCCGACCGCTTCTTCCTGCAAAGTATAGGCAATTTCATTCCCCGCCGAATCGTATTTGAGCAGGTTTTGGAAGGTGTGAGTCCATGTATCCGATGTTCCGCCAAGAACCGCCTGATCCACCTGGGTTGTCCCTCGAAAAACTTTTACCGTCAAAACATTCGGTCGTGTTCCCAGTCCTGCATCATTTCTCCAGATTTTCCGGACCGTTAAATCACGGAGCGCCAGAGTGTTGGTAATGGTTTTTTCCGTTTCCGATACGTCGGCAATGACCGGAGCTGCATAATTGCGAAGCGCCGGACTTTGCAGCTCTTCAACCGTGTAGGTATATCGGTTGCCTTGATCGTCCGAAACCGGAAGCGCCGTGAAGGTGTATTCCCAGGTATCGGTTGCACCGGTCATGGTAACCGGACTTCCCACATCAACCGCCGTTGCTCCGGATGTGGATCTCTTTAATTGAATTTGAATATTCTGCGGTCTGGCAAGTTGCTCATATCCGGCATCCTGCCAGATCTTTTTGACGGTAAGATCTTTCTTTTCGATATTGCGGACAATAAATCCGGTTTCATCATCTCCGGTGATCACCGCCGAATAATTCGCCAACGTTCCGGTTCCGATCCCCACTTCCTCCAAAGTATAGGTGTAGCGATTACCGTTTCCGTCCGACGGAGGGATTCTCTCAAACATGCCTTCGTAATTGTTGGCAGGATTCAGCGTAATTTGCCCGTTCGGATACAAATCACTGCTGAAATTCTGACCGTTTTGCTTCAATTGCACGGTGATCGGAATTTGCGGATCCGTTCCGGACCAGACTTTTTTCACCGACACATTTCTTCCCAGATGGTTGAAAACCGTGTTGGAGGAAGCAAAACTTCGGCTGGATGTATCATAATTGTAGGAAACCTGAAACAGATTGAGCGCCTTGCTCAAATACAGCCTTTCTGCCTCCGTTGAATCGGTCGGCAGCACCGGTGCCTTCATCGGTACACCGAATCGCACAACCGAATTGCTTCTCAGCACCTTGCCGGGCGCCAGATTGATTTTAAATGCCGTCACCGCTTCCCAATCCGTAATCTGACTCTCCGTTTTCCAGTCCATGGCGGGATCCGTCATCGCCGCAACGGAATCGGGATTCGGATTCGGATTCGTGGAATACATAATGACGAAATCCTGTGCATCTGTTCCCGCAGCCGCCTCAATCGGCCCCTGCAAACGATTTCGAAATGCCGAGTTTCTCGAACCGGTCGTTCCGCTGTACGGCTGATCTCCCACATACGGCAGGATATCATACACCGCATACCCCGCATATGCCCCCGTGGTCATGTTCTCCGTAATAATCCGATATTCAAATTCCTCGTCAAATCGGGTCACAATGCCGTCCAGCGCTCCCATACTGCTGTTCCCGTTCGGCACCCATTTCCCGTTTTTGTTTCGAATCTGCTTATAGGACACCACCTGTCCTCCCACATTGACCTTCGTTTTGGAGGATGCCGCCAACACTTTTGTGGTTCTCGGATTATTGTCAATATCGTAGATATCATCCGTCAAACCGTACATCTCACCGGCAGCATTCGGAGTCGTAATCGTCGGAACCGTCACGGATGAACTGAGCGGATACAATCCGTCCGCCATCAAATACGCATAATTTCGATTCGCATCCAAGTCGCCCATCGGATCCGGAAACATGCCTTTTACAATCTTACATCTGACCTGAACCTGAATCCACTTGTTCCCGTTAACAATCGGAAATCCGTCCACTACAATATCATCCAGACTCAGAATCAGCGCCGTTCTTCCGGTATCCTTATAATTCGGAATCTGCTGAACATTATGCACTGTGGTTTGCGCCGTACTGAAAATTCCGACATATTCCATACCATAGGGCAGCAGCTCGATAATTTTTACATTTCTGAGTACCCTTGAGTTCGAGAGTTTCGTAAAAAACAAATTGATCCTGTACAGCGGCAGAGTATTCAGATTTCCCGAATCATTGGCAACTGTATATTTCTTGAAGTCAATCGCCTCCTGCAAAGGAATTAATCTTGTAAGATTTCTCTGAACTTCACCCTCCAGAGTCGTATTCGTTCCGTTTACACTATAACCCGCTTTAAATGCCGCCGAATTTTCAATCAAATTATCGGGATTGTCCACTCTGACATGGTAAGGGTCTCTAAAGCCCAGGTGAATCCTGAAACTTGCGGATGCATACGCGGGAATCGGTGCATCATACACGACTTCGATTCCTTCGTACGTTCTTGGAACAGCGACTGTGTCTGTATCCAACACTGCGCCGGACTGCACATTTGCAACCATCTGTGCAACCTGATTGGTTACCGCCGCATCCAAAGGAAGTTTCACCGATGATGCATTGGAAGCATTCGGGTCAACACCGGTTGCAGCAGGAAGTGCAGGACCGTTGGCTCTGGAATAAATCAGCCCGACACGGTTCTTGCTTGCATCAATTCCCCAGATTTCTACCACCTGATCTCCGCCGACATCTCCCTCATTACTCCTGAACTCAATTTCTTTGTAATAAGTTCTCGGATCCGCCTTGTAATCGTATAAACTGAAGGTCGTTGTCGGAACCGAACGTTTATTATAAAAGTTCACAATAAAATTCGCACCCTTTGCATCGGTGTGCATAAACCCATCCTCGATCGAAATAGTTGCTTCCACATTTCTTTTTCCGATCATACCGGCGCCGGATTCGTTCGGCTGAAGATTAAAAATCAAATTATCGGAAACTGTCAAGGCAGGATCCGCCAGCTCGGCAGCCGTAGCGCCGTACGGAATCAATTTCGCACTGATATTATTTGTTTGATCTAATGATACACGCAGTCCCAATACCGATTTCTGATTGGTATTCAAGCCCGGAAATTTCAGATTCAGTACAACCGATTCCTTAAGCACCGCATCCGCGCCGCCGGTCAATCTGTCATTGGATACGGAGGAAACTTCCATTCTTACCTTTGTCGGTCTTCCTGCAGCATCCGTTTCCGAAACGGTCCAGCCGGGATTTGCCGCCGGATCAAAGAATGCCGGGAAATTGGTCTCTCCGGTTAACTGATTCGTATAGGTCGGCAAGGTATCTTCCAGTACAATCTTTTCGATCAAACGCTGACGGTAGATTGCATTTGCCCTGCTGTAGGAACTCGTCGGATCCTTTGTCTGCATATTAAAAACAAACGGAACATTGATTGCGGTTGCCTCCTGAATGACATTGCTTACCGTGGGACCGCCGTACAAAATCTGATTCGCGTTCGAATATGCATCATTGCTGTTTGACATCGCATACTTTGTAATTTTTTGTGTATCATACAGAGGCTTGAAATCCGCCTTGGGAGATACGCCGATGCTTTGACCCGCCCCGTTATAGAATTCCACCTCCGTCTGCAGCACATAATCGGACGGTGTCAGTCTGTCATCCGCAAACTTGATGTTATACGGAAAATCACCGGCAGTTGTTCGCTTCAAATCCGTAAAAAAAATCTTTGCAACAACATACTCCTCACCATTGATCATTTCCCTCGTATAACGAATCGTATTATTGTCAATCAAAGAAGAACTGTTGATTCGAAGTCCCGCCACCTCTCCGGTTGTCGCATTCAGAACTCTGGTATCCAGATGTTTTGCAGGCACTCGAAGCAGTGCGTAAGCACCCGGTATATCCACCGATGAAACCGTAGCATCCACGCTCACCTTGGCACTGACTGTCTGGTCGGTGTATGAGAATTCATTTCCGGTCCTGATATTATCCACCTGAAGTCTTTCCGTGCCGGTTCCGATCGTCACGGCAGCCAGATGAATGATTCCGCCCACCGGCAAACCGGCTGAAGTCGCAACCGGAGCCGAACTTCTGCGCAACATCGACCCGGCATTGCTTTGCGTGGCAATCACCACATTTCCAAGCCTTTGCAACTCGTCTTTTTTGATGTATGCCATGTATTTGATCTTGTATGTTACATTTTCCGTTTCCGGAACAAGAAATTTCGTTCGATTCGGGTAATGGTTGCCATTGCTGTCCGAAAGTTCCACCACACGAACCGTGACACGATAATCATATCCCGGTATTCTTGCGCCGACCCCCTCCATCAGATCGATTTCTTCCCCGGCTACAAATACTTTGGAATCAATACCCGTAAACACGATTTGATCTTCATACATGGTGTCGGAATACAGCTTTTCCGGAAGTACAATGCTCTCCCCTGACAGCAAATCATTCTCCAATTCCCCGTCGATAAGTGCCGCATTCGAGGATGACGCCACCGCCTCATCGGCATAGACATTCGCAAATCCTCCGATTCCGAAATCCCCTAAGTTTCCGGTCGGGATTCCGCTCAGAAACATACT
>JBHAEV010000020.1:0-6308 GCA_041855735.1 Lachnospiraceae bacterium | reverse complement strand
ATTGGATTACATCATCGTCAACCACATGGAACCGGATCACTGTGCCACTCTGGAAGAAACCGTGCGGCGTTTCCCGGAAGTCACGATTGTCGGCAATGCCAAAACATTCGCCATCATCAACCAGTTTTACAATATGGACATCTCTAAAAATATGCTGGAGGTCAAGGACGGTTCCACTCTTTCCACCGGTAAGCATACGTTTACATTTTATACTGCTCCGATGGTACACTGGCCGGAAGTTATGGTCAGCTACATCCCTACTTTGAAAGCCCTCTTCAGTGCCGACGCATTCGGAACTTTCGGCGCATTGAACGGCAATATTTTCTCGGACGAATTCGACTTTAAAAATGAATGGTTGGGGGAAGCCAGGAGATATTACGGCAATATTGTCGGAAAATACGGTTTGCAGACAAACGGTCTGCTGAAAAAGGCGAGTGCGCTCGAAATCGACTATATCTGTCCGCTCCATGGACCGATCTGGCGTGACAAAGATTTGATCCGATGGTATATCGACAAGTACGAGCATTGGGCGACCTATCAGCCGGAGTCGAATGATGTGGTGATCTATTTCGGTTCCGTATACGGAAATACCGAAGATGCCGCAAATCTGCTTGCCAATGAACTTGGAAAAAGGGGAGTACGAAATATCAAGGTATATGATGTTTCCGCATATGATCAGAGCTATATGCTGTCGGAAGCGTTCCGCGCAAAGGTTCTCGTCTTTGCTTCTTCCACTTACAATGCGGAACTTTTTCCGAGAATGGAGTATTTTCTGAATGAATTTAAGGCGCACAATCTCCAGAATCGAACGGTCGCATTTATCGAGAACGGAACCTGGGCGCTATCCGCCGGCAAGCGTTTGCAGGAACTTTTTGCATCCATGAAAAATATGACTGTTCTCGGCGATTTGATTTCCATCAAATCCGCATTGAAACAGGATCAGTTATCGCAGATTTTCGCACTTGCGGATGCCATTGCGGAAGCGACAAAATAAAAGGGATCTGTCGTTAAACCGATCGTTCCAAACGAAAACACCCCTGACAGAAACGCAAATGCAAAAAGGCGCGCTTTCTGTCAAGGGTGTTTTTTTGAGGAGTCAAAAATCAAATCCGCCCTCTCCTTTTTCCGGTGCAGCGGTCATCCAGGTCTCATCCGACTCCATGGACTTTGGCATCCTCTTGACCGATTCGCTCTCTTTCCTTTGCCTCTCTTTTGGAAAACGAACATCCGCAATAATTTTGTCGGTACAGTCGAAACTCCTCGGACAATTCCAAAGACCTTTTAAATCCGTTCTTTTTCTTAAAGTCCGAAGGAAGATATTTTACCCCGTACTCCTTCCCCACTTTTTCCCCGATTTCGGCAAGTGTTGTCGAATTTTTCATCGGACTGATGCTGAGCGCGGTCGTAAAATAGTCAAAGCCGTATTCCGCCGCAATTTTGGCCGCTTCCCGCAAACGCATTTCAAAACAGCCGAGGCATCTTGTTCCTCCCTCTTTCTGTGTTTCGAGTCCTCTTGCCATTTGATGAAAATCGGATGGATTGTATCGTCCTTCCATGAATTTCACTTCCTTCTTGAACGGCATCCGGGAAATCAGTCTCTTTTCTTCCTCCAATCGAAGCTGATACTCCTCTATGTTGTCTATATTCGGATTGTAATAAAAAACGGTCAATTCAAACTCTTCATGCAGGTATTCCATGCAATACGACGAACAGGGTGCACAACACACATGAAGCAGAAGTTTCGGGTGGATGTTCTTTTCCTGATTCTGCCGGATTACTTTTTCCAGTTCTTTTTGTAAATTTCTCTGATTCATTCTTCCTCGATCACAATAAATGTCGCCCGTTCTCTGTTCATACGAAGAAAGGGGCGACATTTGCATTACAGGAAATCCTTGATTCTCTTGGAACGCACCGGATTTCTGAGTTTTCTGAGAGCTTTCGCCTCGATTTGACGAATTCTCTCTCTGGTTACTTTAAATTCCCTGCCGACTTCTTCCAATGTTCTCGGATGTCCGTCTTCCAATCCGAAACGAAGCATGATTACCTGTCGTTCCCTCTCCTTCAGATCGTCCAACAGCAAGTCGATCTGCTCCCGGAGCATCACCTTCTCCACATTGTTCTCCGGTGTCAGCACATTGCTGTCCGCGACAAAATCACCCAGATTCGAATCGTCTTCTTCCCCGATCGGCGTTTCCAAAGATGCCGGTTCCCTTGCAATCTGCATAATTTCCATCACCTTTTCCTCGCTCATGTGAAGTGCATTGGCAAGCTCCGTCACACTCGGTTCATATCCCAGATCGATGGTCAGCTTTCTCTGCGTCTTGCTCATCTTGTTGATCGTTTCCACCATATGCACCGGAACGCGAATGGTTCTTGCCTGATCCGCGAGTGCTCTCGTCACGCTTTGGCGAATCCACCACGTGGCATAGGTCGAAAGCTTAAATCCCTTGGTATAATCAAACTTTTCCACACCCTTGATCAGTCCGAGATTTCCTTCCTGAACAAGGTCCAGAAAGCTCATCCCCCTGCCGGTGTATCTCTTGGCAATGCTGACAACCAGACGCAAGTTTGCTTCAATCAATTTCTGCTTTGCATACTCGTCGCCTTCCTGCTTTCGCTTTGCAAGTTCCAATTCCTCATCATTGGTCAAAAGTGGAACTGTACCGATTTCTTTCAGATACATGCGTACCGGATCTTCCGTTCCGACGCCCTCCAAAATGTCGATGGCATTTAAATCGATCTCCTCTTCCACTTCCGATTCGTCAAATTCGGAATCGTCATCGTCTTCATCCACCAGCAGATCGTCGCTCAATGCATCCAGATTATCCGGTAAATCTTCCGGCATGGTTTCAATGATTTCCACATTGTTGTTTTCCATGTAACTGTAAATCTGATCCATGGCATCCGGACTCAATTCTTCGCCGATAAAGGCATCATTCACCTCGCCGAGGTCCAGCCGCATATCATTTGATTTTGCTTTTTCCAGCAACCTGGCGAGCTTCTCCAGAAACTCGTCCGCATGGATTCCCGTTTTATTTCCCAATATCGTCATTTATCTCTCCTTATACATAACCGTATATTCCGCGCACACTTACTTCCCCGCTGTGAATCTGCATTTCCCGTCGGTTTTCGTCGATAACGACCAGCTCCCCTCTGTTGTTGATTCCTTTGCAAAATACTTTTTGCGCAGTTTCCTCTCCGATGAGAAACACATCTTTGTCCCTATTGGCAAGAATTTCTTCATACTCCGCTTTCAGCTCGGATAAATCCTCCGTCTTTAAGAATTTGCCGAAGTAAACATCGAAATGTTTCATGATTTCGGAAATCAATTTCACTCTGGAGACAGGAACACCGAATGATTTCTTGAGGGAAGTTGCCACGGATTCCAGTTCTTTCGGAAAGTCCGTCGTATTCGCATTGATCCCGATGCCGCAAACCAGAGCACGGATGCCGTCCGTATCGGAGCGCATTTCCGTCAGTATACCACAAATTTTCTTTCCGCGATATACTATATCATTCGGCCATTTGATTTCCACCCTTTTTTCATACATTTCGGTTATGGCATGCGCGATCGCAAGTGCAAAAACGAGTGTGATCATGGAAGCATTTCCGATCTGAATCTTTGGCTTCATCAAATAGCTCATCCAGATTCCGCAACCGGGCAATGAGCTCCACGAACGGCCCCTTCTCCCCTTTCCATGTGTCTGTTCGTCCGCAACCAATAATGCATTGTCATATTGATTGCTTACTTCAAAAGCCCAGAGATTGGTGGAATCCACACTGTTTTGAAACAATACTTCCATATCCAGGCCGGATTTCCTCAATTCTTTTGTGATCTCAAACGCATTGTATGTCATGGAATCGTCCGTCAAACAATATCCCTTTTTGGTAACCGCCTCAATCAAATAGCCTTCCTTTCGCAGCAGCAGGATATTTTTCCAAACGGCGGTTCTGGTAACACCCAGTTGATTGCAAAGAATCTGCCCGGAAACAAAGCTTCCTTTGGATTCCTGCAATATGGTCAGTATCTCTTCTTTCAGCATAAGTCCTCATCTTATAATGTAATCACGGCAATGATGGCCACGACCGCCAGAAACAGTCCCGCAACGGCATGGATCAAGCCGATGGCAATCTGTTTTTTATCACCGGAAAAACTGCGGAATGTTTTCACGAAAAACAGAAAATTTAGCAGGGCTGCCAGTGCGAAGATTGCCGGAAAAGCCAGTTTGTTCTCATCCGGGTTGATGAACGCCATAATGCTCATTACAATAATCATGATGCCGACAACAATATGAACGGTTCGAAAAATCGTCCATTTTTCGGAAGATTTAAACCTGTTTTCGTTCATTTTCCCTCCTTTGCCTTGCCATTTCAAAGACAATCACGGAGGCGGCGATTCCGGCATTCAGTGATTCCACCCTTCCCAGCATCGGAATTGTTATCCGGATATCCGCCAATGCCTTAACAGCTTCCGACACTCCCCTGGACTCGTTTCCGATGACAATGGCGCTGCTTTTCGTAAAATCCGCCTTCTCATAATCCAAGCTCTCCTCCAAATCCGTCACAAGGATCTTGATGCCGATGGATTTCAGACTTCGGATCTCTTTAGCTACATCCACGCTGACATAATAATCCAATCGAAAGATGGAGCCCATAGTGGAGCGGATCACTTTCGGATTAAAGATATCGCAGGAGTTTTCACCGATGATGATCCCGCTGATTCCGGCACCTTCGCTTGCACGAAGTATCGTGCCGAGATTGCCGGGATCCTGAATATTGTCAAGAATCAGAAGTGCGGGACGCGGTTTTGTCAGCATGGACTTGATGTCTGACATTCTCTGTTTCACCAAAAGCAGGATTCCCTGCGGAGTTTTGGTGTCACTGATATGGGAAAACACGGCATCGCTCACAAAATGAATCGGGCATGTACGATTGTTCTCGAACGCTTCCACTTCATCCCGATTGGATTCGTAAAAACTTTCGCTGACAATCATTTCCAAAATGTCGGAAGTCGGGCACTCCCGGAACATTTTGATTCCCTCCGCAATAAAAACACCTTCTTTGTTGCGAATGCTCGCCTTCTTTTGTAAATTGACAATCTCCTTCATCCTTTTGTTGGATGTCGATGTTATATATTTTTTCAAACTCTACCTCGATCCGTCGATTTCGTAAATTTGCATGCCTTACACATGAATTTCCGAATTCAACCCAAGTTCACTTTGATATTTCTCCAATATCGGAGAAATCACATCATGCATAAATTCTTCCACCTGTTTGGAACTTCTTCCGATGTAAAGTTCCGGTTTCATGGCATTTTCCAAATCATTTCTTTGCAGCATAAACATAGGATCTCCGGCAATCAACTCCGTCAGATTGTTCTCTTTTCCGAGGACTTTCACATTCTCACCTGCCCGCATGCTGTGTTCCCGGATTCTCTCGTGCAATTCCTGACGATCGCCTCCCTTTTTCACGGCATCCATCATGATATTTTCCGTGGCCATGAACGGAAGTTCCGCCATCAGATGTTTCTCGATGACTTTCGGATATACGACCAGCCCGTTCGCCACATTTAAATACAGATCCAATATCCCGTCGGTCGCCAAAAAACCTTCGGGTACGGACAATCGCTTATTTGCCGAATCATCCAAAGTCCGCTCAAACCATTGCGTTGAAGAGGTGAACATGCCGTTCATGACATTGCTCATTACATAATTCGCCAAAGAAGCCATTCTCTCGCTGCGCATCGGATTTCGCTTATAAGCCATTGCGGAAGAGCCGATTTGATTTTTCTCAAACGGCTCTTCCATTTCTTTCAAATGCTGCAAAAGACGAATGTCATTCGAAAATTTATGCGCACTTTGTGCAATTCCCGCCAGACAGGAAAGCACCTGCGTATCGATTTTTCTGGAATAGGTCTGCCCGGAAACCGGATAGCACGCCTCGAATCCCATCTGTCTTGCAATCATGGTGTCGATTTGCCGGATCTTGTCGTCATCTCCGCCGAACAATTCCACAAAACTTGCCTGTGTGCCCGTGGTGCCCTTACAGCCGAGCAGCTTGATATTTTTGAGAAGATGATTCACTTCCTCCAGATCCAGAACCAGATCATACATCCACAGCGTCGCCCTTTTTCCGACCGTTGTCGGCTGAGCCGGCTGAAAATGCGTAAATGCCAGAGTCGGCAAATCCTTGTATTTTACGGAAAAAGTAGCCAGCTGATGCAGCACATTCACCAGTTTCCTGCGAATCAGTTTCAATGCATCCGTCATCAAAATGATATCGGTATTATCTCCGACATAGCAACTGGT
>JBHAEV010000019.1:0-30408 GCA_041855735.1 Lachnospiraceae bacterium | reverse complement strand
GATGTTGACCAAAGAAGGCGCAAGGTAAACGGAAAATGTGAAGACAAAATTTTGAAAGGGCTGTTTCATGAAAAATCGGCAGTTAAAGATTGCAGTGGCTGGAATGGGTTATGTGGGATTATCCATGGGGGTACTGCTTTCGCAGCGTCATGAAGTTGTCGTTGTGGATATCGTTCGGGAAAAAGTTGAGTTGTTGAATCGACGCAAATCCCCGATACAGGATGATTACATTGAAGAGTATCTGGCAAAAGAAAGATTGCAACTTTCGGCAACGATGGACGCAAAGCAGGCATATTCCGAAGCGGATATCGTCATAGTCGCCACGCCCACGAATTATGACAGCAATACACAAAAGTTTGATACCGGGGCGGTGGAAGAGGTACTGACTCAGGTATTGAAATGGAATCCGGACGCCCTGATCGTGATCAAGTCCACCGTTCCGGTCGGATTTACCGAAAAAACACGAGCGGAATTCAAAATTCGAAAGCTCCTGTTCAGCCCCGAATTTCTCCGGGAATCGAAAGCGCTGTATGACAATTTGTATCCGTCAAGAATCATCATCGGAACGGATCAAAACGATGAGGAGCTGGTTTTGGCTGCACATCGTTTTGTCGGGCTTTTGAAAGATGGGGCGCTGAAAACGGATATTGCCGCCTCGGTCATGGGGTATTCCGAGGCGGAAGCCGTAAAATTGTTCGCGAATACGTATTTGGCGATGCGGGTGGCTTTTTTTAACGAATTGGATACCTATGCGGAGATCAAGGGCCTGGATACGAAACAGATTATCGAAGGCGTGTGTTTGGATCCGAGGATCGGTACGGATTACAACAATCCCTCGTTCGGCTACGGCGGGTACTGTTTGCCGAAGGACACCAAGCAGCTTCTGGCGAATTACACGGATGTGCCCGAGCGTTTGATGCGGGGGATTGTGGAAAGCAATGCAATACGCAAGGAGTTTATCGCGGAACGCATCGTACAGATGTTGCGTAGCAATGACTTCGATCAGGAAGTTTCGCAATCGCAGGCTCCGATCGTCGGGGTGTATCGATTGACGATGAAGAGCGACAGCGACAATTTCAGACAGAGCTCCATTCAGGGCGTGATGAGGCGCATTCGTGAAAGGAGTATTTCGGTGGTGATCTATGAGCCGACATTGAGCCACGAAGCGGTTTTTTGCGGATATCCGCTGGTTCATGATTTTGAGCAGTTTCAAAAGATGTGCCGTATTATCCTTGCCAACCGTTATGACTCCTGTCTGGACGCCGTGAAAGAGAAAGTGTATACCAGGGATATTTTCGGGAGAGATTAGATGTTTTTGTAAAGTGAACGGACATGATGTTAAGAGTGTATCACATTTGGCAGTAAGATAATGCTTCCTGCAATACGGAGTTTCGGACGATTCCTTTCAAACAGTGAAACATAATGGGAAGTATGGTTGGAAATATAGAGTGGAGAATATAGGAGATGAAAAAAGAAAAAACGATGAAGATTTGTTTTGCCGCTTCGACGGGAGGACATTTCGAACAGTTGATGATGTTGAAGCCGTTGATGGAAAAATACGACAGCTTTATATTGACGGAAGAAACGCGCTTTCGTGCGGATGACAAGGATCGGAAAATATACTATTTAAAGCAGGTGAACCGCAAAGAAATTTCAATGATCTGGGATATGCTGTACAATGTGTTTTACTCATTGAAAATACTGCTCGTCGAAAAACCGGATATGGTGGTATGTACGGGAGTCCTGGCGATGGTGCCGATGTGCCTGCTTGCCAAGCTGACGGGCAAAAAACTTCTCTATATCGAATCGTTTGCCAAGATTACCTCGCCGACAAAGACCGGGAAATTTCTCTATCGGTTTGCGGATCAGTTTTATGTGCAATGGCAGCCGATGCTGAAATTTTTCCCGAAAGCGAAATACATGGGAGGAATATACTGATATGAAAAGAGTATTTGTTGTGCTCGGTACTCAGAAATTTCAGTTCAACAGATTGCTGATCGAATTGGACAGACTTTGCGAAGAGGGAAATTTAAACGGGGATGTTTTTGCGCAGATCGGGTATAGCGATTATCGGCCGAAACATTTTGCCTTTCGGGAATTTTTAAATCGTGAAGATTTTGAAAAAGAAATCGATAAGGCGGACATCATCATCACACATGGAGGAACCGGTGTGATTGTCAATGCACTGAAAAAACGCAAGAAAGTGATTGCCGTTCCGAGGCTGGAAAAATACAAAGAACATGTGGATGACCACCAGTGTCAGATCATCGAGCAGTTTCGGGATCTGAACCTGATTTGTGCCTGCCGTGACACGGAGGAACTGGCAAAGGCGATCCTCACCGTGCAAAACACAAACTATTCCGTCTACGAATCAAATACCGGAAAAATCATCGAGAGTATTGAAGAATTTATCAATCTTACAAAGGAAGCATAGGGTGATGGAAATCGTAAAAGAAATATACCGAAAGATTCTGCGTATTCTTCCGGATAAGGTCGCAAATCATTTGATTTATTTTAAAGGGTATAGAAAGATATTGAATTTAAAGGACCCGAAGTATTTCGGAGAAAAGATACAATGGCTGAAGATGTACGGAAATCTGCAGGCATTGACAAAATATGCGGATAAATATGAGGTAAGGAATTTTGTCCGTAAAACGATCGGCGAAGAATATTTGAACAAGCTGTACGGTGTGTATGAGCATCCGAATGAGATTGACTACAAGCTTCTGCCGGGTCGTTTTGTGCTGAAAAGCACGAATGGAAGCGGCGCCGTTCTGATCTGCAAAAACAAGAGCGATTTCGATCAAAAACGGGCAAAAAAGACGATGGAAAAATGGCTGGCGGATGATTTTTACCGGATGAAAAAAGAGCCGCAGTACAAAGGAATCAAAAACCGGATTATTGCGGAGGAGTATCTGGAAGACGAAACGGGGGGACTGAGAGATTACAAGTTCTACTGTTTTGACGGAGAACCGCATTATTACGGGATATTTACGGACAGATATGCAAACAAGACCATCGATATGTATACAATATCCGGGAAAAAACTGGAAGGCGTACACAGCGGCGGAGCGAAGATCAGCGAAAATGTGCTGTTGCAGGGAGAAGACTTTCCGCACATGGTGGAAATTGCGAGGAAATTGTCCGAACCGTTTCATTTTGTCAGAGTGGATCTGTATTATGTGCAGGGCAGAATCTACTTCGGGGAGTTGACATTTACCGACGGAGCAGGCTCCGAGGCATTCACTCCGCTTTCCTTTGATTTGGAGATCGCAGAGAAAATTCAACTCAGTGATGTGTTGCGAAAAAAACGTCCGCCCGCAGAGGAACCGAAGAACCTTGCTTTCGGGAAAGATATGGTGAATGCGGAAGAATCCGTATCGCAAAGGAGTATTTCATGAAGATTTTGCTCATCGGGCCGGGTCCGAAACGCTCCAGGGGCGGCATGGCAACTGTGATTCAAAGCATCAAAGAGGATGAGGAATTGAATCAAAATACAAAGATCGATGTTTTTGAGTCATATGCCGACGGAAACAAGCTGCGGGTGTTTTTGTTTTCGATATTCGCATTTATCAAATTTTTCTTTACCAAAAGAGATTATGATTTGTATCACATCCATATGGCGTCGAACGGAAGCACCTTTCGAAAGGGAATGTATATCAAGGCGGTGAAGAGTTGGAAAAAGCCGGTAATATTGCATATTCACGGAGGCGAGTTCATGGAGTTTTACCGCAACAGCAAGAGGAAGGTCGACATACGGAACATTGTGGAAGCCGCGGACATGGTCATTGCACTGTCCGATGTTTGGAAGCGGCGGTTTGACGACGCTTTTGATCTGAGGCGATGCGTGGTAATGAAAAATGGTGTGAACACAAAGCGTTTTTTTGAAGCGATACTTAAGCCGGATGAATATCCGAATTCTCTGGTAATGCTCGGACGAATGGGGAAGAACAAGGGAAGTTTTGACCTGATCCGCGCGATCGAAGGCGTGAAGAAACGGATTCCTCGGATTCACTGCATACTTGCCGGAGACGGAGAGGTGGAGGAGTGCAAAAATCTGGTAAAAGAAAGGGGATTGGAGCAGAATATCAAGGTTTTGGGATGGGTTGATTTCCCGAAGAAACTTGATATTCTGAAAAAAACAAGCATTATGGTGCTGCCCTCTTACCACGAAGGTCTTCCCATGTCCATATTGGAATGTATGTCCTGCGGGAAAGTGATCATCAGTACAAAAGTGGGCGCCATTCCCGAGGTGGTTCATACCGAAAACGGGATCCTGATTGAACCGGGCGATATTGCGGGATTGGAGGATGCGATTGTAAAGTGCTGTTCGGATACGGCATTTCGGAATGAGGCGATGAAGAAGAACATCCTGAAAATCGGGCAGGAGTACAGTTTAAATAAAATATACCGTGACCTGAAAGGGTATTATGAAAGCTTATGCATCAGGAATGCCTGAGAAAGAGAAGCTGGAAAGGACTGAGGCGGGAACAAACCGACCGAAGTAAAAGATTAGAATGCAGAATATAAGGATAACATTTGTGATTCCCGTATACAATGTCGAAAAATATCTGGAGCGTTGCGTCAATTCCATCATTTGTCGATCGAGTACAATGTATGAAATTTTGCTCGTAAATGACGGATCGACGGATCGCTCCTGTGAGTTGTGCGATGAACTGGGGAAAAGACATGAGGGAATTGTCCGGGTGATACACAAGGAAAACGGCGGACTGGCTTCGGCAAGGAATCGGGGCATCGAGGAAGCAAGAGGGGAGTACCTGGTTTTTGTGGACTCCGACGATTGGCTGGACGGCGGTTTTATTGAGAAAATCGATGATGTCATCAATCGTTTTCATCCGGATTTGATAAAATTCGGTTATCGAAGGATCGAAGGGCAAAAGGAGAAATACATCATTGCCCCCTATGTCAACGAGGGATATTACAGCGATTCGAAGGCGGAAGAACTTTTTCTCGCGGGTTTGGGGAATGGATATCTGTTCGATACGAATCGTGTTTTTGTCATGTCCGCGTGCATGTCCGTATACAAAAAAGAGCGGATGGATGAATTTGCTCTGCGATTTCGGTCGGAAAGGGAGATTCTGAATGAGGATATTCTTTTCAATCTGGAATATCTGTTAAAAATCAGATCCGCATATGTTCTGCACGATATTTTTTATAATTATGATTGCAGGGAAGGCTCCCTTACACAGCGATACAAGCCTCTTATGTATGAAAGAAAATGCAGATTGTTCGCCTTCTTTGAGTCGCTGATGCAGGAGACAGAGTTTCGGGATGCGGAAGAAGTGCGAAGACGATATGCGCAATTTGTTCTGGAACATCTGTATGACTGCATGGTGATGGAAATGCAGTGGAATCAAAACGCGAGGGACAGGAATGACAATATTATGCAGATTCTGAAAGACTCCAGGCTGGAAAAGGCCAAAAAGGACTACGGTCAAAGGGAATTGAGCAAAAAGGCGCATATGATGCTCAAGGTATTTTCGCTGAAAAATCCGGCTCTGTTAAATACATTGTACCATATGAGTCATAAAGCGGCGGATTTCAAAAGGCGCGTGATGAAATGAGGATAAATGCAAAAAAACTGATTTATTTCCAGATCTTTTTTTCTCTGTGGTTGAATTTTATGGTCACAACCATGGGTTTCCCGAACAGTTTGGCATATCTCGGAGACGGCATCAATGTTTTGATTCTGATTTTGATGCGATATTCTTTTATCAAAAAGATCAAGAATTTTCGCGGAGAAGGTTTCGGTATCATCGCGTTTTTGATGGGCTTGGTGCTTTTGATCGGAATCATCGGCAATATGGTGAATCCTTTTTACATCATCTGGGGGATTCGGAACAATTTCCGATACATCCTGTTTTGGCTGCTGTGTATCGCCGCGTTCGATGCCGAAGATGAAAAACGCCTGTTCGGGATACTGGAAGTCTTATTTAATGTGAACATCCTCTTTGTTTTGGTGCAGCGTCTGGTATTCGGACTGCATCAGGATTTTTTGGGTGGAATGTTCGGAACATTTGCCGGCTCCAATTCAAGAATGAATATTTTTTTGTGTGCGGTCATATGTTACAAAACGGCACAGTTCATTGAAGGGAAAATCAGCGGACTGAGAATACTCTGGATACTGGCGGTCTCTCTTGTGATTGCGGCATTTGCGGAGATGAAATTTTTGTTCTTTGAAGTGGTTTTCATCGTCGTGCTGACCGTATTGATTTCAAAAACGTCGAAAAAAGCATATATTATTCTGGCAAGCACGGTCCTTGCGATGGTGGCGGGATTGTATGTTTTGCGGGAATTTGATCCCCTTACGTTTTCGATCATCTCCGATCCGGAGAAGATTATGGCATACGGAAAGATGGAGAGCGGAGGGTACAATATCAGCCGATTCGACGCATTTGAAACCATTGAAGAATTGTTTTTCCGCAACAATCTGTTTCACAGGCTGTTCGGTTTCGGGATCGGTAATACGGATACATCGACCGTTGCCATGTTTAATTCTGTTTTTTATCAAAAATACGGATTTTTGCATTACACCTGGTTCAGCCATCAGCAGTGGTTTTTGGAAACCGGTTATTTCGGGTTTTCGCTGGTCGTCTTGTTTTTGGGTTCAATGATCATATATGCATTCCGACATGCCGACGAACTGCGTCAAAACAGAGCTTTGTTCCGCTTCTGTGCGGTATTTCCCGCCGTGCTGATCATCAATCTCTGGTACAACAACGGTCTGCGCCTGGAGAGTGCGTACATGTCCTTCGCCTGTCTTGCTCTACTGCCCGGCAGGGTCAGAGAGTCGAGGGAAAAAGAGAAAATGGAGGGAGTTGTTGAGCATGATACCGAAGGTGATACATTATTGCTGGTTCGGAGGGAATGAGATTCCCGAACTTGAGAAAAAGTGCATCGAATCGTGGAAAAAGTATTGCCCCGACTACAAGATCATAGAGTGGAACGAATCCAATTTTGATGTGGAATCCAATGTTTTCGCAAAAGAAGCGTATAAAGAAAAACAATGGGCATTTGTCAGTGATGTAGCGCGATTGCAGGTGGTGTTTCAGGAAGGCGGGGTGTATCTGGACACGGATGTGGAACTGATTCGACCTTTGGACGATTTATTGGAAAATCGATGTTTCCTGGCGGAAGAGTACAGCGGCTATGTCGGTACGGCTCTCGGATTCGGTGCGGAAAAAGGAAATCCGATTGTCGGAGAAATGTTGCAGCAATATCAGGGGCATTTTAAATTGGCGAAGGGCATTTTCGATGTGGTTCCGTCGCCACGCAAAAATACGGCTCCGCTTTACAAATACGGATATCGTTTCAGCGGAAAACAAATCTGGAAAACGGAACATGCAATCGTGTATCCCGTCGAATATTTCTGCCCTCTGAACAGAGAAACCGGGGAACTGAACCGGACAAAAAACACCTACTCCATCCATTATTTTTCCGCACTCTGGATTCCGGACGATCTGAAGTTGCTGAACCGGCAGATCGGAGAAATGGAGAAACAAAATGCGCCGTTTATCGCTTTCTTGAAACGGTTGAAGATGAAATATGTCTATTATAAGGGAAAAGGTGAGGTAAAATCTCTGCCCGGGTATATAGTTTGGAAGTTGAAACAAAAAATTTTAATGCGATCATAAACAGACGAGCGGTGTTTGCCGCAGTGGTGCGATCCGAAGAAAAGGATGGATGAGGGAACGGCTTGGAGAGATATAAGTATTTATTGAAGAATATCAGCGTGTTGGCTTTGAGCAACCTGGCAACGAAGATGCTGGCTTTTTTTCTGGTACCGCTGTTTACCAGTATTCTAAGCACGCAGGAATACGGACTGTTCGATGTTTTCGCTACAACGATCAGTGTTTTGATACCGATTTTGACGATGGGGATTCATGAGGCGATCCTGCGATTTACAATGGAGAAGGATTTTTGCCGCAGCGCGATTGTTCACATCGGTTTGCGGTATTTGCTCATTTCCAATTCGGTCGTGTTACTCGGTCTGATTGTCAATGCGATTTTCAATATCAGTGCGGTAACGAATCAGTATGCGGTATATTTTTTCCTGATGTTTTTTACGCAATCCCTGTCCGCCATCGTCATTTCTTATGCAAGGGGAATCGGAAAAATCACGGAATTGTCGATTTCAAGCATCTTTTGTGCGGCGGTAACGATTTTCCTGAACATACTGTTTCTGGTCGTGTTTCAGATGGGGCTTGCGGGATATTTTCTGGCAAACAGTATCGGGCCGTTGATGCAATGTGTGTATTTGATTATTTTTGCGGATATTCCCGAACATCTTTTCCGGAAAACGGATTACCGTGAAGAGAAAAAGCAGATGCTGAAGTATTCCGTGCCGATGATTACCAACAGCACCGCCTGGTGGATCAATAATACCTCCGACCGCTATATCATCATTTTATTTTGCGGATTGGCGGAAAACGGGATTTATTCGGTTGCAACCAAAATACCGTCCATTTTGCACATTTTTCAGGTGGTTTTCAATCAGGCATGGTCCTTGTCCGCCGTGCGGGATTTCGATGCCGAAGATAAAAGCGGTTTTTTTTCCAATACCTATAAAATCTATAATTGTTTCATGGTATTGGCATGTTCCGGTATTATTATTACGAGCAAGATTCTTGCAAAGTTCCTGTATGTCAAGGAATTTTATACAGCCTGGCAGTATGTTCCGTGGCTGACCCTGGCCATCGTGTTCGGTGCCCTATCCGGTTATCTTGCCGGTTTTTTCACGGCTGCCAAAGATTCAAAAATACATGCCAAATCGAGTGTCTTCGGTGCCGTGTTGAACATCATCCTGAATTTTATCATGACACCGTATATGAAAGCGCTGGGTGCTGCAATTGCGACATTTATTTCCTATTTTGCGGTGTGGCTGATCCGATACCGTCACTCGAAGAAGTTCATAAAAATGAAAGTAAATTATGCAAGAGATATCGGTTCATACCTGTTGCTGGTTTTGCAGGCGGCGGCAATGAATCTGATATTGGAAGACAGGATGCTGTATCCGGTTTTGTTGCTTTTGTTTTTCGGAATTCTGCTGTTGAATGCAAAGGATTTGGTATCTTTTTTCAAAGTCGGCAAAGGAGTGTTGGTCATGCGAAAGAGAAGCTGAGAAGTTCCGAAACACACTTTCACCGTTTCATTACAGAGAAAAAGAAGCACGAACATTTGGGGCACCTTCCTTACGGAGGGTGCCCCAAATGGCTTTGGATTCTTTATAAAGTTCTTTCCATTGCGGGAAATATCATATCACGGAACAACCGTAAAAGGCGATTATATCTCGGAAAAATCATGAGAAACTACAATTCCAAAACAAGCGCCTGATATCCGCATAATTTCACATGGGTGCTGTCTATCATTTCCAGAGTTCCGATATTGTCGAGCACGACTTTTTTGATCGGAGAAGGAATTTCCACAACTTTTTCCTGTGTCTGGAAATTGCCGAGTACGAGAAGTGTTTGATCCGCGGTTTTGCGGAAGAATGCCATGAGGTTCTTTTCGTCTTTCCGATACGGCTCAAAGTCGCCGTATACAACCACATTGCCGTATTCTTCACTCTTTCTCAGAGCGGTCAGTTTGCGATAATGCTGAAACACGCTGTTCTCGTCATCCAATTGTGCTTCCAAATTGATTTTCGTGTAATTCGGATTCAGCTTCAGCCACGGTTTTCCGATGGTAAAGCCGGCATTTTCACTCGAATCCCATTGGAACGGGGTTCTCGCATTGTCACGGCTGAAATGTTTTACAATCCGAAAGGCATCTTCTTCACTGTAGCCGGCATGCAGCGCCACTTGGTACTCGTCCAGAGTGGAAATGTCATCGATTTCGCGAATGTCCGTAAAGTCCACATTTTCCATGCCGATTTCCTGACCCTGATAGATAAACGGAAGACCTCGTTGCATGAACTGCATGGTGGCAAGGAATTTCTTGGATGTATTGCTCAATTCCCCTTTCGGAATGTAATGAGAAACGCCGCGCGGTTCATCATGGTTTTCGATGATGGTCGAGATGAATGCGGTATCGCCGATTTTTTCCTGCGTGGCGAATACCGCATTTTTATAGTCATCCGGCGTGAAAGCTTTGGCATCGTACCAGCCCTTTTGCGATTTGCCGAGTCCCGTCGGGTTGAAGTCGTACATGGTGGAGAAATACCCGTTGTCTCCGATAAACTTCGGAATATCCTCCTCTTTTTCATTGAACACCTCGCCGGCGGTGAAGGCATCGTACTTCGCAAAACAACGATCCCTCATCATGCCGAGGAACTCATTGACATCGGCATCTTCCAGAAACCGGGTGCAGGTAACCATGCCGTCGTCACGGTCCGCCGGATAATTGTAATCCGTGAAAGGAAGCGCTTTTTGAATATTGATGATGGCATCGATTCGAAATCCCGCCAGACCCTTATCCAGCCACCAATTGATCATTTCAAAGATTTTTTCGCGAAGCTTCGGGTTTTCCCAGTTTAAATCCGGCTGTTTCTTGTGAAAAAGATGCAGGTAATACTTGTCCGTTCCCGGAATCTTCTCCCACACGCTGCCGCCGAAATAGGAACGCCAGTTGTTCGGCTCATGACCGTCCACGCCGTCTTCGATATAGAAGTAGGAAGCTTCCTCGCTGTTCAAATCCTCCATGGCTTTCCGGAACCATTCATGCTCGTCGGAACAGTGATTGACCACAAGGTCCATCAAAATATAGATTTCACGTTTTTTCGCTTCGGCGATCAATTCGTCCATGTCCGCCATCGTTCCGAATTTCGGATCGATATTGTAGTAATCGGAAATGTCATATCCCTGGTCCGCAAGCGGCGAGCAGTAACATGGGGAAAGCCAGATGATATCAACCCCCAAATTCTTTAAATAGTCCAATTTACTGATAATACCGCGAATATCTCCGATGCCGTTGCCGGTTGTATCCTTAAAACTTTTCGGATAAATCTGGTAAGCAACCTTACCATGCCACCATTTTTTTTGCATATGTACTCCTTTTGTCGATGTGATTCCTATTTCGGCATTCACTCGGTCTGCCGCATTATAATGTAAATACAGTAACAGGATTAAAATCAGGAATCAATAGGTGTTTCCATACACCATGATAGGTTATAAGTAATAACTATAACAAACCAAAGCCTATAAGTAATGGAAATAACTTTTTTCCTGTGCTATCATTTCCACATCGAAACGGTGAATGCAATGACAAAAGCTTATAATAGAGGAGGCGAAAAATGAGCAGGAGATTTCAGTTGGTAGGAAGTTTGTTAAGACCGGAGAGTCTGTTGAAATACAAGAGGCAGATTGAACAGAGAGAGGATATTCAATATCCGTTTTATGACGATTTCCCGGGGTATCGGGAAGAAGAGCAAAGAGCGAGCAGGGAAGTCATCAAAGAGCAGATCGAGCACAATATCGACATCGTCAGTGACGGGGAGTTTTCCAAGTCGCTGTGGCATTTGGATTTTGTCTGGGGATTTCAGGGAATTGAGAGATTTATCAATGATCATGGTTATATGTTCCGTGATGAGGACGGTGTGAGCAATTATGAAACCAGAAAGGACATCGGACTTCGCATCGTAGGGGAGCTTGGAGGAAAGAATCATCATTTTATCGATATTTATCGGGAAATTGTCGCGAATGCAAAAGACAGTCAAACCAAACTTTGCATCCCTTCCCCATCCCATATCTACGGGGAGCTGAGCTGGTCGGACAATATTCGTCCGGACGGTGTATACAAGAGTCTTGAGGAACTGAAAGCGGGACTTTCCAGGGCGTATAAGGAGTTTTTGGACGATTATGCGGCAGTCGGCGGAAAAATCATTCAGTTTGACGATTGTTTGTGGACGCTGTTCGCGGATGACAATCCGACATCTCCGTTCAGCGGGGATGCAGTGAATTCGGATCAGGTGCAGCAGCTGGCAAAGGATTTTGTGGAACTGAACAATGAGGTGATTGCTCACGGACATAAGCTCGGACTGAAGGTCTGGACACACAATTGCAGAGGGAACTACAGTTCCAGAAATGCGGGAGGCGGCTCCTATGCCAGAATCGCAAATCTTTTCCTGAAAAATCTGAACTATGATCGTTTCTTTCTGGAGTGGGATGACGACAGGGCAGGATCCATTGATGCACTGGAGGTTTTTAAAGACAAGGAAACCGAAGTGGTACTCGGACTTTTGTCATCCAAGACCAGGACTTTGGATGACGAGAACAGAGTCGTTGAAATCCTCGACAAGGCCGCAAAGATTTTGCCGAAAGACAGACTGTATCTGTCACATCAATGCGGATTTGCATCCTGTGATTGCGGCAATGAGCTGACGCAGGAGGAACAGTGGAAAAAAATCGATCAGGGACAAAAGCTGGCAAAAGAGTATTGGAATCAATAATACAGAACAAGAACAGGTATTCTCTTCATCGAAGCCGATGAAAAGAATACCTGCTTTTTATTCTTCGTCGTTTTTTCGAACACTCAAATCAATCACGGTGGACTCGAATGATTTGAGTCTGTCATCCTTGATCTGCACATCCTGAGGAACTTCTTCTTCCACCTTTAAATTCGGGATGGTGCTTTCCTCGGTGATATCCGTAATCTCGGTGGTAGGGATAAACTCCGCATCCAAAACGAAAGTCTCCGAACCCGATTCATCCGATGTCGCTTCCAAAGTCTCCGAATCCGATTTATCCGATGCCGCATCGAAAACCTCCGGAGCCGATTCATCCGATGTCTCTTCAAAAATGTCCAAATCCTCTTCGACTTTTTGAATTTCACGCTTTTTTCGTTTTTCCGCCTTGTCCTTCAGTGCCTCGGCGGAATCTACGGCAACGGATTTAAGACCGGAAGCCTGATCTTTCAGAATATTCCCGACATCCTTGATGATGCCCTTTGCGGCAACAGCCATGCCTTTTGCGGCGTTTGCGGTTTCCTTTGCGGCAACCACAAACTCATCCCGATTGGCATTCAGTGCCACATAATTCCTGTCCGGTCGGATCCGCTCCTCTTTTTGCTCCTCTTCCTCGAAATTGTGAAATTCTTCTTCCAATTCCCTGTGAAAAGCCTTATATTGCAGAAAATAGGATATCCCCGCGGCAACGAGTCCGCCCAATGTGGCAATCGCAAAAATCTGTCCCAGTCCTTTTTTTGACATAAAACACCTCCTATGATAATCATCCTTTTCGGATTTTCGATAAAAAACAAATGACGAAACCGTGCATTTTAAAATACCCAAACGCATTTTATGCATTTCGGTTTTTGAATATGGTATCATTTTAATATGAAATTCAAAAAAAGAAAAGTGTTTTTTGTGGGAAAACTACAAAAATTAATAAATGCAAAACGCTTGCAAATCTATTGACAAAAATGTCGAAACATCATACACTGGATGCAACAAAGAGAAATTTCCCGTAAAAAGGAGAAAACTTTGGAGGAAAAATCAGACTTGGAAGGAGGCAGAATGCAAAAAGGATACCGCACCAAGAGCAGGGAAGATATCATCGGGTATATCGAGCGAAACAAGGAGAGAAGATTTTCCGCATCGGATGTGTACCAGTATTTAAAGGAACGGGAAAGCACCATCAATCTGACGACGGTCTATCGGAATCTTGAGAAATTGACGGAAAACAAAGTCTTAATGCGGCTCGGGTATGGCAGGGACGGTTCGGAGCTGTACCAATATCTGATACCGGAGAGCGGTTGCCACGAGCATTTGCATATTCAATGCAATGTTTGCGGCAAGGTGTTTCATGCGGAAGAAGATTTCATGGAAAGCGTGAATGCTTATTTTATGAAGAACGGATATGATCTCATCAGCGGTGAATCGGTGCTGATTGGAATCTGCGAGGAATGTAAGTCGGAAAAAAGGAGGATACAATGAAAAAATCAAGCATGATATTGTGTACCGCATTGCTGGGTATGGGAGTATTTGCACTCGGGGGATGCGCAAAAAAGGCGGAGGAGACGACGACTGTCGCAGCCACAAGTACGACAGCACAGACGACCGCGGCGGCGGAAACCACGCAAAGTCAGGAAGTTGTAAAGAGTGACAAGATTCAGGTGGTTTCAACCATTTTCTCCGGATATGACTGGGCAAGGGAGATTGTCGGGGAGAATATCGAGGACTACGAGATCACCTATTTGATGGACAAGGGCATGGATCTGCACAGTTTTCAGCCGAGTGCGGCGGATATTTCAAAGATCAAGGCGGCGGATCTGTTTATCTATGTCGGAGGAGAATCCGATGCATGGGTGGACAATGTAATCCTGGAGCCTACCAACGAAAAGCAGCAGGTCATCAATCTGGTTCAGGTGCTGGGAGATCGGGCATTGGACGAAGAGATTAAAGAGGGAATGGAGGACCATGAGCATGAGGAGGGAGAAACCCACGAGCATGCGGAGGAAGAACATGACCATGCGGAGGAAGAGCATGTGCATGAAGGTGTGGTCGATGAACATGTCTGGCTTTCTTTGAAAAATGCGCAGATTTTCGTGCAGGAAATTGCCAGGGCATTGGTTTATGCGGATCCCGAGAATGCCGATTCATTGAAAGAAAATGAGACGCTGTATCTGGATGAGCTGCAAACTTTGGACAGCGCATATCAACAGATGGCGGAAAAGGCGAAGGTAAAAACCGTGCTGTTCGGCGATCGTTTTCCGTTCCGGTATTTGGTGGATGACTACGGTTTGGATTATTATGCGGCATTCGTAGGCTGTTCGACCGACACCGAGGCAAGTTTTGAAACCGTGACATTTCTGGCAAAGAAGGTGGACGAGCTGAATCTCAAAAATATCTTCATCATCGAGAATTCCGACGGAAAGCTGGCGAATACGATTTCAGACAGTACGACTTCCAAGCCGAAGAATATCATTGTGCTGGATTCCCTGCAATCGATTTCCAGGCAGGACATGGATGCGGGCAAATCCTATCTCGGTGTGATGACGGAGAACCTGGGCGTATTGCAAGCCGCTTTGGCGAACGAATAAGGCAGGGGAGAACATGGCATATATTGCTTGCAGGAATCTGAAACTCGGCTATGAGAACCGGATCATTACCGAGGGTATTCATTTTGAAGTGAACAAAGGGGACTATCTGTGCATACTCGGGGAGAACGGTGCGGGCAAGTCCACGTTGATGAAAACGCTGTTGCATCTTCATGATAAAATGGACGGAGAGATCGTATTCGGTGACGGGCTCTTAGCGTATGAGATCGGTTATCTGCCGCAGCAAACCGTGGTGCAAAAAGATTTTCCCGCCTCGGTGGAAGAAATTGTGTTATCGGGAAACCTGGCAAAGCTCGGTCTGCGTCCGTTTTACAATGCGAAAGAGAAGGCACTTGCCATCGAAAACATGAAAAAAATGCAGGTGTATGAACTGCGGAAAAAATGTTATCGAAATCTGTCGGGCGGACAGCAGCAAAGAGTGCTGCTTGCAAGAGCACTTTGTGCTACGCAGAAGCTGCTGCTGCTGGATGAACCCGTGAGCGGTCTGGATCCGAAGGTGACGGTGGATTTTTACCGGCTGATTCGGGAACTCAATGAAAGCGGTGTATCGATTATCATGATTTCCCATGACATCACCGCCGCCATGATGTATTCCAGTCATATTCTGCACATCGGCAGAAAACAATTGTATTTCGGAACCACGAAGGACTATCGGAATGACGCGTCCTATCAACTGCTGATGCATCAGAGCGGAAACTGCGGATGCGTGGAGAGTGCCGAACATGAAGAAATGGTGCTGAGCGGCGGCAAGGAGGAGAGTGCATCATGACGATAATCCTGGAATACCTGAGTTATCCATTTGTTCGAAACGCGATCATTGTCGGAGTGTTGATTGCACTCTGCTCTTCCTTACTGGGGGTTACTTTGGTACTGAAGCGATACTCCTTTATCGGAGACGGGTTATCGCATGTGGCATTCGGCGCCATGAGCATTGCAACCGTGATGCAGATGGCGAACCGGACCTTGCTGATCATGCCGATTACCGTACTTGTTGCCATTATATTGCTCAAAACAGGGCAGAACAGCAAGATCAAAGGAGATGCCGCCATCGCCATGCTCAGCGTCGGATCGCTTGCCGGCGGTTACCTGCTGATGAACATTTTTCCGAGTTCCGCCAATATCAACGGGGATGTGTGCAGCACTTTGTTCGGTTCCACTTCGATTCTGACCTTAAGTAAGAATGAAGTTTTGCTTTGTTTTATCTTATCCGTTGTCGTACTCTTTGTTTTTGTGGTATTCTATCATAAGATATTTGCAGTGACCTTTGACGAAGATTTTTCCAAGGCAACGGGAGTGAACACCGAGAGATACAATTTGCTGATTGCGGTCATTATCGCATTGATTATTGTACTCGGGATGAATCTGGTGGGATCACTTCTGATCTCCGCTCTGGTGATATTTCCGGCACTGTCCGCCATGCGAATCCTGCAAAACTTCAGGGGTGTGGTGATATGTTCGGCGGTGATTGCGGTGATATGCGCACTTGCGGGGATTTTATGTTCCATCGTTTTTTCCACACCGGTGGGTTCCACGATTGTCGTTGCAAATATTCTGGTATTCGGAATCTGTAGTTTGTTTGCAAAAAGATAAGAGGGAAGATGAAAGTAAAGCTTTGTTTGTTGATGATGGCGATGCTGGTAGGCACCGGATGCGCAAACGGCGCATCCGTCCGTGGGAATGTGAATCAAACCAATGCGGTACAAAATGCAGTGAATCAGCAGATAGCCAAGGAAAACAGCTCCGCCGATGTATCGGCGGAATCAAAAATACCGACGGTGACGGAAAGTTCGCCGCAGGAGGACCGGACGCTGACAGTATCGGAAACCACTGCGGATCCGATTTCGGCAGCCATGGCAAGCATTGAGAGCAGTCGGGCGGCGGAACAGTATAAGTCGCAGGAAGAGCAGATGGCTTTGATGAAATCCACCGAGGGTGTGGATTTTGACCTGACCAAGATGAGCGGCGACATGGTGTATGCGATGGTGTATCAGCTGATGACGGAACCGGGCGAGTACGAAGGAAAGGTGTTTCGAATCCGCGGAACCTATTATCCGTCCTTTTTTGAAAGCACCAATCATTATTACCACTATTGCATCATCAAGGATGCCCTTGCATGCTGTACGCAGGGAATCGAGTTTATCTGGGAGGACGGTTCACATGTGTATCCGGACGAATTCCCGAAAGAAGGCGATGAGGTGGAGATAACCGGTACATTTGAAACCTACAAGGAAGGGAATGATGAAAGACTGTACTGTCGGTTGAATCGAAGTACCATGATTGTAAAAAGCGGTAATGCGGGAAGTTAGGGGTGTTCATTTTTTGAACGCCTCTTTTTTTTAACTCAATCCGTATAAAAGGCGATAGGGTCGGGAATTTCATCTGAAATAAGCTTATGGACATAACCGATGATTCAATACTTTCGGATCCGGGTTGCTTTTTATTAAAAAAAAGGGGGAAAAAGCATAAGATAACATAGATAATTTAAAGGTTTAATTGAATATTTGAAAGAATTATGTTACACTTTTTACAACAGAATATGAGCAATCAGGTGTCCGGGCAGTATTTTTTTATTATTGTTTCGGACGAAAAGGGAAACAGGTGAAAATCCTGTACGAACTCGTCACCGTAATGAGGGAGCAAAAGCCGACAAATCACTGGGAAACTGGGAAGATGGCCGATGTGTTGATTTCTGAGCCGGGAGACCTGCCTGATTGTTGTACGGAAACAATGGTTTCAGGCCACGAGTAACTGGTTGTACAAATTTAGCAGGAAATTTTTCTTGAAAAATTTTCCGCTTTTGTGTACGAACCCTTCGCTTGTTAGAGAGAAGGGTTTCTTTATTGTTATTCATCCGGATAAACTGCCAATGTTTCGGTCAGTCATATTGAATTACTGTAAGGGAAGAATCGGGGTCACCCAAGGAGGATTGAAAATGAAAAAAAGAAGTGTGGCAGTATTGATGGCAGCGTTTATGGGGATATTCGGCATTACCGGATGTGCTGCGAAAACGGAAAGCGCTCAAAGTGTTGTTGCGGAGAGCAGTATCCCGGAAACAACTCAAAATCAGGCCGGGGCAGAGGAAAATGCGGATCAGAAAGCGGCGGATGAAGTTGCCGCGATGATTGACGCAATTTATGTACAGGAACGGACAAAAGATACGGATAAACAGTGTGCGGATGCCAAGGCAGGATGGGATGCTTTAACAGATGTGCAAAAGGAGCTGGTTGCGGGAGAATATGCAGACCCGGATTACTTTGGCAGAGATACGGGGGATGCATCCAAAGATGATCCGCGCAATCAGGATGGAATCGGAGAAAATGAGATTCTGGTAGTCAGTTTCGGAACTTCTTTTAATAACAGTCGTGTTGCAGACATTAAAGGAATTGAGGATGCATTGCAGGAGGCAAACCCGGATTGGTCCGTCAGAAGGGCTTTTACCGCACAGATTATCATCAACCACATACAGGCAAGAGACGGGGAGTTTATTGATAATGTGGACCAGGCTCTGGAGCGGGCGGTAAAGAACGGTGTAAAAAATCTTGTAGTTCAACCCACCCACCTGATGCGCGGAGCGGAATATGACGAGTTGTCGGAGTCTGTGGAGGCATATCGGGATAAGTTTGAGACTGTGAAAGTGGCACAGCCGCTTCTTGGTGAAGTCGGAAAGGATGCTTCCAAAGTAAATGAAGATAAAAAGAAAGTGGCGGAAGCGATTACGGCGGAAGCGGTAAAGACGGCGGGTTATGAGAGCCTCGGCAAAGCAAAGGAAGATGGAATCGCATTTGTATTTATGGGGCATGGAACATCCCATGCCGCAAAAGTATCTTACAGCCAGATGCAGACGCAAATGAAGGAACTCGGCTATGACAATGTATTTATCGGAACGGTAGAAGGAGAGCCGGAAGAAACCTCCTGTGAAAGAGTGATTGAGGCGGCTTCTCAGGCGGGTTACAAAAAGATTATCCTTCGGCCGCTGATGGTTGTGGCGGGTGATCATGCCAACAATGACATGGCGGGTGAAGATGAGGATTCCTGGATGAGTATGTTTGAGGCATCCAAAAAATTTGAAAGTGTGGAGGCCCAGATTTACGGCATGGGTTCCGTTGAAGCAATCCAACAGATCTACATTGCACATACTGCGGCGGTTATGGAGGAAACAGAGGCAAAACAGGATTCCGCGCTTATGGATGGAGTTTATACAGCCGATTTTCATACAGACAGCAGCATGTTTCATGTAAACGAAACCTGTCAAGGGAAGGGAACACTGACGGTGGAGGATGGAGCTATGACCATCCATATTACCCTCACTTCAAAGAATATCTTAAACTTGTATCCGGGTCTTGCGCAGGACGCCAAAAAAGAAGGGGCTAAACTTTTACAGCCCACAGAAGACTCCGTTACCTACAGCGATGGATCGTCGGAGATTGTGCATGGATTTGATGTGCCGGTTCCGGCATTGGATGCGGAATTTGACTTGGCACTCATCGGAAAAAAAGGGAAATGGTATGACCACAAGGTATCGGTTTCCAATCCGGAGCCGATATCGGATAAAACACAATTGACAGACGCCGCTTTGCCAAAAGACGGTACATACAGTATTGAACTTACGTTTGAAGGCGGAAGCGGAAAGGCAAAGATTTTGTCTCCCGCGGCAATTTCGGTAAGGGACAAAAAAATCACTGCCGTCATTTCCTGGAGCAGTCCCAACTATGACTATATGCTTGTAAATGATGAAAAATATCTTCCGGTCAATACGGAGGGGAATTCCGTATTCGAGATTCCGGTGGAACAGCTGGATTATCCTGTAAAGGTGATAGGCAATACAGTAGCCATGAGCAAACCGCATGAAATTGAATACACGATAACTTTCCATTCGGACACGATGAAACCGGGAAAATAAGAGGAAATATATGAACGGGAAGAAAAAAAACAGGATCGGAATCTGCCTGTTATTTGCAGGATTGTTGGCACTTTACGGTTGCGGCAGTCCTTCTTTCGATTCTGCGGAGGTTTCCATGGAAGAAACGAAGTACCGGACGGACGGCCTTGTTTACGAGGGCAGCATGGAACTGCAGTATGCCAAAAACTTTCAGGTTGATTATTATGAAGGGGGCTACACGATGCTGACAACAAGGCAGGACGGAGGTCGTTTTTTACTGATACCGGAAGGAGGAAAAATTCCGGAAGGAATGGACGAGGATGCGGTAATCCTTGAGCGCCCGATTCAGGACATTTATTTGGTGGCTTCTGCCGTTATGGATATGTTTTGCGAGCTGGACAGCCTGGATGCCATTGCATTTTCCGGGCTGAAGGAGGAAAACTGGTACATTGAAGAAGCCGCAGAGGCCATGAAGCGGGGGGAGATTCTTTATGCCGGGAAATATAATAAACCGGACTATGAGCAGCTTGTTGCAAAGGGCTGTGCTCTTGCCGTTGAAAACTCAATGATTAACCATGCCCCGGAAGTGGTAGAAAAGATGAAAGACTTCGGAATTCCCGTTCTTGTGGAAGCATCCAGTTATGAATCTCATCCTCTCGGCAGGGTGGAATGGGTGAAGTTTTTCGGAGTGCTTTTGGGAAAAGAGAAAATGGCACAGGAAATTTTTGAAAAACAGGAGGAGATTTTAAACCGGATCGCCGCCGATGAGACGACCGGAAAAACGGTGGCTTTTTTCTTTGTCACATCCAACGGACTCATACAGGTGCGCCGCTCTGATGACTATATTCCAAAGATGATTGAACTCGCCGGAGGAAGGTATATTTTCGAAAACATGGGAGATCCGGACAGTAAAAAATCCACGGTGAATATGCAGGTGGAGGAGTTTTATAATACCGCCCATAATGCGGATTTTCTGATTTATAACAGTTCCATTGACGGGGGAATTTCCGGATTGGGAGAACTTCTGGATAAATGTGAACTTCTGGAAGATTTTAAGGCGGTAAAAGAGGGAAATGTGTGGTGTACAACCAATGATATGTACCAGCAGTCTCTTTCCATCGGCTATCTGATGGAAGATATTCATGCAATGCTGAGGGGAGAGGAAGAGAATCCCATGCATTATCTTTTCAAGATAGAATAAAATATAGCGGAAAGGATTTTATTAAATGGAGGAATGGAGAAAAGCCCGCTGTTTCACGGCATTTTTATTTTTGACGGCAGGAATGGCCGTGCTTTTTATTCTAAATCTCTGCATTGGCAGTGTCGGAATTTCCGTAACGGATATTTGGAAGATCTTATCGGGAAGTTCGGAAGACAAAAAGGCGGTCAGGATTTTGCTGGACATTCGGATGCCCAGAATGACGGCAGTCATGATTTTGGGAGGGGCACTGGCTCTTGCCGGATATTTACTCCAGACTTTTTTTCATAATCCCATTGCGGGACCTTTTGTTCTTGGAGTTTCATCAGGGGCGAAAATGGTGGTGGCTCTTGTAATGGTTATTTTTCTGGGACATTCCATACCGGTTTCGTCTGCGGGAATGATCGGAGCCGCTTTTGCGGGAGCAATGCTTTCCATGGGTTTTGTACTTTTGATATCCCGCCGGATAACGGGCATGTCCGGTTTGGTGATCGGCGGAGTAATGATTGGGTATATCTGCTCTGCCGTTACGGATCTGATTGTGACATTTGCGGACGATGCGGATATCGTGAACCTGCATAACTGGTCTCAGGGAAGTTTTTCCGGGATTACATGGGAGAATGTTGGGGTGATTGCCACGGTTGTTTTTATAACATCGACAGTCGTTTTTTTTCTGTCAAAACCGATAAGCGCCTATCAGCTTGGCGAAACCTATGCACGGAATATGGGAGTAAATATTAAAATGCTGCGTATCCGGCTGATAATCCTGTCCAGCCTTTTGTCTGCCGGTGTTGTAGCCTTTGCAGGACCGATTTCTTTTGTAGGCATTGCGACGCCCCATATGGTAAAGCGTTTGCTTTCTTCCTCCAAGCCTGTTTTGATGATTCCCGCCTGCTTTCTGGGTGGTGGCGTATTTTGTCTGTTTTGTGATCTGCTGGCAAGAAACCTGATTGCGCCCACGGAACTCAATATCAGTACGGTAACGGCAATTTTCGGCGCTCCGACGGTTCTGTGGGTTATGGCGAATCGAACAAAGGAGAGAGGTTTGTAATGGATTATTATTTCTATACAAAGAATTTGAGTGTCGGATATCGGGGAAAGGCGCTGATAAATGATATAAAAATTGAAATTTCAAAGGGGGAAATACTGACGCTGATTGGTCCGAACGGCGCCGGAAAGTCAACAATTTTAAAAAGCATCGCCAAACAGCTAAGAACAATTGCCGGTACAGTCTATCTGGATAAGAAGGAATTGGGGGCAATGTCCGGAAACGAACTTGCAAAAAAAATGTCGGCAGTTTTTACGGAAAAGCTAAAAACCGATCTGATGACCTGCGAGGAGGTGGTGGCAACCGGAAGATATCCATATACGGGATATTTGGGCATTTTAACAAAGGAAGATAAAGAAACGGTACAAGAATCAATGGAATTGGTTCATGTGACGAAGCTAAAGGATCAGGACTTTTCAAAAATCAGTGACGGACAGAGGCAGCGGGTTATGCTGGCAAGGGCAATCTGCCAGGAACCGGAGATGATTGTTTTGGATGAACCCACGTCTTTTTTGGATGTGAAATATAAGCTGGAATTTCTGTCCATGCTACAGGAGCTGCGTTTGAAAAAGAAGCTGAGCGTTCTCATGTCTCTGCATGAGCTGGAACTGGCAGAGCGGGTTTCGGACAAAATTCTGTGCGTTAAGGGGGATTATGTGGACCGCTTCGGAAAGCCGAAGGAGATCTTTCAGTCAGGTTATATTCGCACTCTGTTCGGGATTGAGAGAGGCACATTTGATGAGGCAAACAGCAGCATGGAACTGCAGGCCGTTACGGGGAAACCTGAGGTTTTTGTCATTGCGGGAGGCGGAACGGGGAAACCGGTCTATCGGGAGCTGCAGAGAGAGGGGATTCCTTTTGCGGCCGGTATTTTGTATGAAAATGATTTGGATTACCCTGTGGCGTCCGCGCTGGCTGCAAAATTGATAAAAACGGAGGCGTTTGAACCTGTAAATATCCGGACACTCCGGGATGCAAAGCGGTGTTTGGATGAATGCAGGCAGATTATCTGCTGTAAGGAACGTTTCGGCGCTCTGGAAAAGTTTAACGAGGAACTTTTGACATATGCGAAATCTCTTGGTAAACCGGTGGAGAACCGATTTTGACGGCTCCCTACCGGTTTTTTATCGATTTTCAGAATCCGTAAAAAAGGCGATAGGAACATGATGCCAGGCAATTCTTGCAACTTTATTAAAAAATTGTAAAAAAATACGAATAATAATGATGTACTTTTTGTCCGGAATCGACTAGAATAAAAATGGTTATTACCAGTTCAGAAAAAACGGGATAATTTCATGCATATTTACGAGAAAGAGAAGGATTATCCACTTTGTTTCGTGAGATGCAACAAGGTATGGAGGTGGAAATGTTTGAATTTGAAAAAGGGAAGTTGGAAGCGCTGAAAGCCGTTCACACGGTTTCGGAGATCAGACAGCAGGGGAAACTCTGGAAGGAGGTGTATCGCTCGTATTTGGAGAGGAAGGAGAGCATGGATGCGTTTTTGCAAGAAATTCATGCAAAGCACAAAAAGATAAGGGTTATTTTCACCGGTGCGGGTACTTCCGAATATGTGGGAAACATGGTTTTACCGAAATTGCTGACACAGCAAAATGAAAGTATTTCGTTCGAGTCCATTGCAACCACCGCTCTGGTATCCAATCCGAGAGTGTATTTGTGGGATACACCGACGCTGTTGGTATCTTTCGCAAGAAGCGGAAACTCTCCGGAGAGTCTGGCTGCGGTGGAACTGGTGAATCAAATCTGTAAGGATGCCTATCATCTGGCAATTACCTGTGCAAAGGATGGGGCGCTTGCAAAGGGACTTTCCGACCGGCAAAACGCCTATGTCAATCTGATGCCGGATGCAAGCAATGACAAGGGCTTTGCGATGACGGGTTCCTGTTCCTGCATGACATTGAGCGCGCTTTTGATCTTTGATCAAAGCACGGATACAAAGAAAAAAGGAGAGATCGTAACCATGCTTTCCGAAATGGCGGATGATGTTCTTGACAGGGAGGATGAGATCGCAAAGGTGTTGGAAGCGGATTTTGACCGTATTGTATACATCGGTTCGGGTGTGTATGCAAAACTCAGTCAGGAGGCGGCATTGAAGATTCTGGAACTGACAGCCGGCAAGATTGTTTCCTGTACCGATTCTTCCATGGGCTTTCGCCACGGTCCGAAGTCCTTTATCAATGATCAAACATTGGTGTTCGACTTCGTTTCGACCGATCCGTATACCCGCAGGTATGACGTGGATGTGGTTCGTGAGATCTATGGGGATCGGATTGCAAAGGCGGTGGTCGCCATTACCAAAGATGACTTAAACGAAGAGTTTCAGGAATTTTCATTCGGCGTCAAGGAAGATCTGGAAGATGCCTATCTGACCTTGCCGTACCTGGTGTATGCCCAGATGGTTTCCGTTTTGGCAAGCGTGAAGGTACACAATACGCCGGATACGCCGAGTGCAAGCGGTACCGTAAATCGTGTGGTAAAAGGGGTTATCATTCACGAGCTCGTATAAATTTCAAAGGAGAAAGGAAAATCATGAACGAGAATACAAGGAATTATCTGAAAAAACTGTCCAATGCGAACAATGTAATTGCAGCACTTGCCATCGACCAGAGAGGGGCGATTCGAACCATGATCAAGGGCGAGATGGACGATGCGAAACGTGATGAGATCATCGTGGAATTTAAAAAAGCGGTGAGCAGAACCCTGACCGGTTATGCTTCTTCTATTTTGCTGGATCCGATTTACGGCATACCCGCATCCAGGGAGAGAGATGAACATTGCGGACTGTTGCTGGCGTACGAGATTACGGGATACGATCACAATGAAACCGGCAGGCTTCCGAGATTGATTGAAGATGCTTCCGTGTACCGGTTAAAGGAAGCCGGAGCGGATGCCATCAAGATTTTGCTGTACTACGATGTGGATGAGGATGCGAGAATCAATGAGAAGAAGAAAGTATTCATTGAAAGAGTGAGTGCGGAATGCAGGGCATTCGATCTGCCGTTCTTCCTTGAAATTGTAAGCTATGATGCGAACAATCCGGATACCAAGTCCAGAGAATACGCAAAAGTGAAGCCGCACAAGGTGAATGGTGCAATCCGGGATTTTTCGGACGCACGATTCGGCGTGGATGTGTTGAAAGTGGAAGTGCCGGTCAATATGGCATTCGTGGAAGGTTTCGGTGAAGAAGCGGTGTACACCAAAGAAGAGGCGATGAGATATTTCAAGGAGCAAAGTGATCTGGCGCAGGTTCCTTTCATCTTCCTGTCCGCCGGAGTCAGCAATGAGATGTTCAAAAAAACGCTTTTCTTTGCCAAAGAGGCGGGTTCGACATTAAACGGAGTTCTTTGCGGAAGGGCGACCTGGGCAGGTGGTGTGGACGAGTTCGTAAAGTCCGAAAAGGACGGCATTCACTGGCTGAATACCGTAGGAAAAGACAATATTCTCGGTCTGAACGAGGTTCTCGAAAAGACTGCGACTCCTTGGAAGTAATATGAACCGGGCGCAGGAACAGCCGTTGTATGTTCAACTGGTCAATAAACTGATTACTTATATGGAAGAAAAAAAATATGGAGATCGATTGCCGTCCGAGCGTGAACTCTGCAATATTTACAATATGAGCAGAACCACCGTAAGGCAGGCAATGTATGAATTGGAACTGGGCGGGTATATTACAAAGGTTCACGGCAAGGGGACCTTTGTGGCAAAGCCCGTACAGGAAAAAAACGATCTGTCACATTATTACAGTTTTACGGCCAAGACGCTGGAGCAGAACAAGGTTCCGAGGGCGGAAATTCTGGAATTTCATATCGAGGCGGCAAACAAGTCCGTATTGAAAGGACTGGAACTGGAGGAGGGGGAAAGAGTGATTCGCTTTGACCGGCTCCGGCTTGCGGATGAAATTCCGATGATGCTGGAAACCACCTTTATTCCGAAGGACATTTCCCCGGACCTGACAAGAGAAATGTTGATGCAGACTCCGCTGTATGAAATTCTGGAGAAGAAAAACAAGCAGTATATCGTGAAGGTGGTGGAGCATCTGAGTGCCGGCAATCTCAGTCCCAAACAGGCACAGGCACTTGGTTTACAGGCAGGACTTGCCTGTCTGAAAATCACGAGATACAGCTATAATGCTGCGGGAAGGGTCGTGGAGCTGACGCACAGTTTTGCCAGAGCGGATTTGTTTGTTTATACGGCGGTGACGATTCGATAAAATCGGACAGACAAAAGAGGAATACAAGAATGGGAAGGACATTATGATTGAGAATATCATTGCATCAAGTATTGTATTGGCTGTATTTTTACTGATTTGCACGCTGATCTACTATTTTTTCAGCTATCGCAATCTGAAGAATACCAAAAAATACTATGAGGAGATTCACAAGAATCTGGCGGCGGGAAAGAATATCGAGTTTTGCGGCGGAATCAAGGGAAGGGTACTGCATGTTCAGGGGGATGACGTGGAGGTGAAGCTTTCCGGAGGTACCGTATTGACCATTACCAGATATATTGTGACAAAGGTGGAGTGACTGCCATGCGCAGCGGCATTCGGCTTTAGGGATGCGGGGACACCGCCACGGCGGCATTCGGGTTGATGGTACAGTATTGTAGCGGCATTCGGGCAGGGTACATCGTGACAAACCCGGACGGCTCGGGTGAGAGAAAGAAGTGGTATTTGCCAATTTCAATACCAGTTGGAAAAATTCATAAAGAAATAACTGAATTTCGTGTCAATATGGGGAAATAGACATCATTACCACTTGGAATTCCTTATCCCATCAAAAAAAAACTATATTTTTCGCAAAAAAAACAAATTGTGAATCATGAAAATTCACGTATAATTAAGAAAAAGGGATGAAATTTAGTGAAATATTGTACATATTGTGCAGGATTGGAGTGAATTATGCCTAATATTTTATTAACAAGAATTGACAATCGTTTGATTCACGGTCAGGTGGCGACACAATGGACAAACAGCATCGGAGCGAATCTGATTTTGGTGGCAAATGATGAGGTTTCCGGCAATACCATGCGTCAGGGACTGATGGACATGGCGGCGCCGAACGGTGTTGCAACCAGATATTTTTCCATTCAAAAAACCATCGATGTGATTCATAAGGCATCCGATAAACAATTGATTTTCATTGTTGTCGAGAACCCGCAGGATGTTGTGAAACTGGTCGAGGGCGGTGTTCCGATCAAAAAAGTAAACATCGGAAATATGCATATGGCGGAAGGCAAGCGTCAGGTGGCAACCGTGGTTTGCGTGGATGATGCCGATGTCGCGGCATTCAAACGTTTGCAGAAGCTGGGAGTGGAGCTGGAGATTCGAAAAGTACCGAGCGAAGGCACCGAGGATATTTCCAAACTGTTTAAATAGAGTCGGCAGTTCGGACTTTCGATTCGTCAAAATCATGATCCGGTATATTTCAAAAAATCTGCGATGCGGATTGAAAATAGATATGGGTTTGTCGGCCGCAGACCCGTATTGAAAAAATAAAAAGGAGGTTCAAATGGGGAACTATAACGCACTTCAAGTATTATTGGTATTTGTGATTACGTTCATTGCAGCCATTGATCAATTCTCATTTCTTGAGTCATTGTATCAACCGATTGTGATGGGGCCGGTAATCGGAGCAGTTTTGGGGGATGTTCAGATGGGGTTGACCGTAGGCGCAACCTATCAGCTTATGACAATCGGAAATATGCCCGTGGGCGGAGCACAGCCGCCGAATGCGGTAATCGGCGGAATTATGGCGACGGTATTTGCCATTACCACGGATTTGCCGGCAACGGCAGCGGTTGCCGCGGCGATTCCGTTCGCTCTGCTCGGTCAATACGCCGTAACGCTGACCTTTACCGTTATGTCGCCGCTGATGTCTCAGGCGGACAAATGTGCGGAGAATGCGGATACAAAGGGGATCGAGAGAATCAACTATCTTGCAATGGGACTTTTGGGTCTTCTCTTTGCCATCATCGTACTTCTTTTCTTCCTTGCGGGAGCAAGTTTCGGAGAGGCATTGACACAATCCATTCCGAAGCCGTTGATGGACGGTCTTTCCGCAGCGGGCGGAATGATGCGATTTGTAGGTTTTGCAATTCTTCTGAAAGTTATGGTATCCAAGGAACTTTGGGGATACTATTTTGCAGGATTTGCCGTGGCGAATATCGTGGGCGGAATTCCTTCTCTTGGCGGTTCGGCATTGCTGCTTATCGCATTCATCGGCTTTGCGGTAGCCTATGCGGATTATCAGGTTCAAACCAAGTTGAAATCAGCACCTGTTGCAAATATGAGTGGAGGTGACGAAGATGGCATATAATATTCCGAGTAAATACAAAGATCTGACGCCTGCGAAGCAGCTCGACAGGGCGACATTGAATAAGATGGTATGGCGTTCTCTCTTCCTTCAGGGATCCTTCAACTATGAGAGAATGCAGTCCGCAGGCTGGTTATACGGAATGCTTCCGGGTCTTGAGAAGATTCACACCAATAAGGACGACCTGGCGGCATCCATGTCACACAATTTGGAGTTTTTTAACACACATCCTTTCCTTGTAACATTTGTAATGGGCATCATACTGTCCCTGGAGCAAAACAAGGCGGATATTCAGACCATTCGTGCCGTGAGAGTTGCGGCGATGGGACCTCTCGGAGGAATCGGAGACGCATTGTTCTGGTTTACTCTGGTTCCGATTGTGGCAGGTATGACCTCAAACATGGCTTTGAGCGGAAGCATTGCCGCGCCGTTCATATTCCTGCTTGTGTTTAACGCGGTTCAGTTCGCCATCCGTTTCTGGCTGATGAACTGGTCTTACAAGATGGGTACGGATGCCATCGGCATGTTCACCGCAAATGCAAAGGAATTTACCAGAGCGGCTTCCATTCTCGGCGTTATCGTTGTCGGTGCCCTCACTGCATTGTACGGCGGCACAAAGACCAAGCTGATGATTCCGAACGGTTCCACTTTTGTGAGCACACCGATTGTGACAACCGTTCCTACTTCGGAATTGGACACATATGATGAATTGATTAAAAACGGTGCAACCGTGACGGATTTGGGCAACGGTCTTTCCCAGGTTTCCGTTGAGAACATTCAGGAAGAGCCGGTGAATATCAATGTTCAGGAGATACTGGACGGTATTCTGCCGCATCTGATTCCGCTGATTCTGACCCTCGGTCTTTACTTCCTGATGACCAAGAAGAAATTCAAACCGATTCACTGCATTTTCTTACTGCTGGCAATCGGTATTGTGGGCGGATTGATCGGATTCTTCTAAGGAAGCGCTGATTTCATCGGCATATCTTTGGGAAACATCAAACAATGTACGGTATTTTGGCTAATGATAGCGATATCATTAGCCTTTTCCGCAGGGATGAATTTTGATCGGGAAGAGTAATGATAAAACGGACATTTCGGAAAAGCACCCGAATCAACAACAGGTATCGATAACGGGATATCGGAAAGGACAGTGTATGTATGGTATCATTGCAAGCGCACACGGTGAATGTGCAAGCGGAGTAAACAGCGGATTGAAGCTTGTTTGCGGAGAGATGGAAAATATCCGGATTGTGGACTTTTTGGAGGGCTGCAGTACGGAGGAATTGGATGCCGGGTTGAATGCGGCATTTTCGGCATTGAAAGAGTATGAAAAAAAGATTATTATTACGGATTTGGCGGGGGGAACACCGTTTAACCGTGCGGTGATGCTCTATGCGCAGGATTCGAATGTGCGAGTGCTTTCCGGATTGAACTTTCCGCTTTTGTACCTTTCGGCAATCTTTGAAGAAAGCGATGATTTTGATGCCGACATCGAGGAAATCATCCAGGGAGCAAGGGACGGCATCGACTGCTACAAGGCGGCAAAGCGTGCGGAAATTGCAGCGGATGACGGCATTTAATCGAATGTCGACAAATGATCGCGACCGTCGAATCGAAATGCAAACCGGAAAAACGGATTCAAAAAGTAGTTGCATAATGCATCGATTTCATAATACAATCTGACTTTGGGAGTTGAACTGCAAAACATAGTGCTAAGCCACAGATTAAAACCTATGGCTTAGCATTTTTTTAGAGCGTGTTCACACTAAAGCATCAACAATCATAGCGAACAGAATGAAACCTGCAAAGACGATGTCAAGTTTGTCATAGCGGGTGAAAAACCGCCGAAAACGTTTGATTCTTCGAAAGAAACGTTCAACCTCATTTCTCCGCCTGTAGAGCTCTTCGTCATATTCCCATGGATCAATACGGT
>JBHAEV010000018.1:0-15352 GCA_041855735.1 Lachnospiraceae bacterium | reverse complement strand
ACGCATTTCAAAATGATGTTTTCAATATCGATGCTGATTTCTTTATTGTACACACTCGGCAGTGTGATCGGTTTTTCAATCTGGGCAATGGCGATATTGACCGCATTTTCCCCCTCAAAAGGCACTCTTCCGGTCAACATCTCATACATGGTGATGCCGAGGGAATAGATGTCGCTTCTTTCATCGCTCACCTCACCCATTGCCTGTTCCGGCGAAAGATAGTGCACCGAACCCATTGCCGACTTTCCGATGGTTTGCTTGCTGACTGCCCTTGCGATTCCGAAATCCGCCACCTTGATTTTTCCTTCCTGGGTAATCAGGATGTTCTGCGGTTTGATGTCCCGGTGAATGATATGCTTTTGATGCGCCACATTGATCGCCTGCGCAATCTGCATCGTAATCGAAACCGCCGCATTCGGACTGAGCTGCTTTCGGGAGGCGATGTAGGTTTTAAGAGTAACCCCTTCGATATACTCCATCACGATAAAATGCAAGTCTCCGTCGTCCACCACATCGTACATATTTACAATATTCGGATGAATCAGGCTTGCCGCCGCCTGCGCCTCCATTTTAAACTTTGCCACAAACGCCTCGTCTCTGGCAAATTCTTCTTTCAATACCTTAATCGCCACAAAACGATTGAGTTTATGGCATCTGGCTTTGTACACCACACTCATTCCGCCGACGCCTTTTATTTTTAATATCTCGTATCTGTTTTGTAGAAATGTACCCGGTTTCAGAGTCATCGCTTCCTTACACCTCCTACTTCAGATATTAAGATTACGGAGATATTGTCCTTACCGCCTCTTTTGTTCGCCATATCCACAAGGCTTGCTCCGGCTTCTTTTAATGTATTGCTCCTCTTCACGATATAATAGATCTCGTCATTGTTCAACATCCCGGTAAGTCCGTCCGAGCACAACAGAATCGTGGCATTTTTCGGAAGATCGAACAAAAAGAAGTCCACCTGAACCTGTGCGGTCGCACCGATTGCGCGGGTGATCCATGACTTCTTTTTTTTGTACTCGTCACTGCCGACTTCGATCCGTCCCTGTTCCACCATCTCCTCCACATAGGAGTGATCCTTGGTGATCTGATTGATTTCCGTATCCTCGATCAAATAGGCACGGCTGTCGCCGACATTCGCAAGCAGAAGCTGATTGCCGATTACGCTCGCCACAACGCAGGTGCTCCCCATTCCCGTATAGGCTTCCCTGCTTTTGGCAAGTCGAAACACCTTGTGATTGGCATAATGAATCGCGCTGTTGACGGCTTCAATCGGTTCTTCTTTGGTCTGTTTCAAATACTCCAACAGCATCCCGACGGTATATTTCGAGGCAATATCTCCCGCTTTCTCTCCACCCATACCGTCCGCAACCAGGAACACATTCGGAAGCGGACCGATTTTGGTATTGGATACATAGATAACATCCTGATTAAATTCTCTCGACACACCGGTATCGGTTAAACCATATGATCGCATTTTCTTTCTCCCGTTTTACTTCTCTTCCTTTTTCAGGAAATGCCTGCGCAGCTGTCCGCATGCCCCTTCAATATCTCTGCCCATCTCCCTGCGAATCGTCACCTGAATGCGGTGCTTTTCCAGAATTCGTTTGAAATCCTGTACCGCCTCTTGTGTCGATTGCCGATAATCCCTCTCTTTGATCGGATTGACCGGAATCAGATTGACATGGACATTCATCCCTCGAATACGCCGAATCAGCTCCATCGCCTCCGCGGCATTGTCATTTTCGCCCTTTACCAGACTGTATTCCAGACTGACGCGCCTGCCGGTACGACGAAAATAGTAGTCGCAGGCATCCAGCACTTCATCGACGGAATACGTTTTTGCAATCGGCATCAGTCTTTTTCGCATTTCGTCCTTCGGCGCATGCAGGGACAATGCCAGTGTGATCTGCAAATTTTCATCCGCCAGTTTTTTCATCTTCGGTACAATGCCGCAGGTGGACACCGTGATATTTCTCTGACTGATGTTCAGTCCGTTTTCCGAACTTACCATACGCAGGAAACGCACCACATTGTCGTAATTGTCCATCGGCTCTCCCGCTCCCATACAGACAATGTTGGAAACGCGTTCGCCGGACAATTTCTGTATCAGATAGACCTGCTCCAGCATTTCCGAAGTGCTCAGGTTTCGAACCAATCCGTCCAGGGTGGATGCGCAAAATGTACATCCCATGCGACATCCCACCTGGCAGGAAACACAGACGCTGTTGCCGTGTTCGTACTTCATCAGCACGCTTTCCACGATATTGCCGTCCGGCAGTGCAAACAGATATTTCCTTGTCCCGTCAATCTTTGAAATTCTCACATCCGCCTGTTCCAGATTCACAAGGCGGCATTCTTGTTTCAATGTTTCGCGAAGGGAAAGGCTCAGATTTGTCATCTCGTCAAAGCTTCGTACAAGATGCCTGTGCAGCCATTCATAGATTTGTTTTGCCCGAAATTTCGGTTCTCCGATAGTTCGAACATATTCTTCCAGTTGCGCCATGCTTAAGCTTTTGATATCCGTTTTTTCTTTCATGCCCTTTATTCGCCGTTGTCGTCGGCGTTTCTTTGTTTGCTTTTCGCCGCTGTCGCCGGCGTTTTATAGTTTGATTTTCGCCGTTGTCGTCGGCGTTTTATCGTTTGCTTTTCGCCGCTGTCGCCGGCGTTTTTATTCTTGTGCCTCTTGCTCCGCTTCATCGACATCCAGAAGTTCGCCCTCCACCAGATCGGTGTAGAGGATTCCGTTGAGATGATCGTTCTCATGCAATATGGCTCTTGCCAGCAGTCCCTCACCGGTCAGTTCAAATTCTTTCATCTGAAGATCCGATGCCCGGACTTTCACCTGATTCGGACGGCGCACCACGCCGGTTTTTCCGGGAACGCTCAGACATCCCTCATAGCCGACCTGCTCGCCCTCCACTTCCAGAATTTCCGGATTGATGAATACCAGCGGATTGTTTTCCTCCACCTCCACCACGAAGATCCGTTTCAGCACCCCGACCTGCACCGCAGCCAGTCCCACTCCGTTCTGCTCCCTCATGGTTTCGATCATATCCCCGACCAGTTCGTCGATCCTTTGTGTCATTTCTTTTACGGGTTTGGATCGTTTTCTCATGATTTCATCACTGTCCAAACGCAATTCTCTGATTGCCATGCCCTTCTCCTATCCTTCCATATCATAGATTATACTTATTTTTCGAAATATTTGCATCATATTCGAATCTTCCAGCAAATCCTGTTCAATGTTTTTCTTGATTTGTAACAATATATCATAATCCGGGTGTTTTAAAAACACCTGCTTTCGGTAATAATCCTTGATTTTATAAATAATCGCATTCACCGGAGCAATATAAACCAGTCCGGTCTGATAATATTTTCGTACCTTTTCAATATAAATTCCGGTCGCCCGGATCAACAGCTCTTCATCCGCAGACGACAGCAAAACCGACATGAAGCTGATATACGGCGGATATTTCGCCAGTTCCCGGTATTGGCTTTCTCTCTCATAAAAACGTCTGTAATTCTGTGTCGCGGAATTTACGATGGCATAATGCTCCGGCGAATAGGTCTGAATCACCACATCTCCCGAAAGCCCGGATCTGCCCGCCCTTCCCGCAGCCTGCGTCAAAAGCTGAAAGGTTCGCTCCGTCGCCGCATAATCCGGCACATACAAGGATGTGTCCGCCGCCATCACTCCCACCAGACTGACCCCGGGAAAATCATGTCCTTTGACAATCATCTGCGTTCCGATCAGAATGTCCGCCTCTTTTGCGGCAAATGCGGTCAATATCTCCCGCCCCGCATGTTTTCCGGCGGATGTGTCCAAATCCAGACGCAGAACCTTTGCCTGCCGAAATTCCTCCTTTGTCAGCATCTCCAGCTTCTGCGTACCGACACCGAATGCCGCGATATAGCCCGACTTGCAGGACGGGCATTGCACCGGCATGTCATGATGGTAGCCGCAGTAGTGACAATACAGCCTTCTGTCCTTGTGTAAGGTCAGGCTGACATCACAATGAGGACATTTTATAACTTCTCCGCAACTTCTGCAAGAGATAAAATGACTGAAGCCGCGTCGATTCATAAACAGCATGATCTGCTCTTTTTTTTCCAGACGCATCGCAATCAATTCATGCAGTGTCCGGCTGAAAATACTGCGGTTTCCCGATTTCAGTTCTTCCCGCATATCCACAATATGGGCTTTGGGCAAAATCGCTCCGGCAACCGCTCTGTTCTTCAGTTCCAGCAGCCGGAACTCACCGCTTTGCGCTTTTTTGTAACTGCCGACACTCGGCGTGGCGCTCGCAAGCACCACGCTGGCGCCGGAAATCTTTGCTCTTTTGATTGCCACATCCCTGGTATGAAACTTTGGAATATTGTCGTTTTTATATGCCCCGTCATGCTCTTCGTCGATGATGATCAGCCCTACATCGTCAAATGGGGTAAACAGCGCGGACCTCGGACCGATCATGATGTCCGCCTGATGGCTGGTTGCCCGCAAAAACTGATCGAATCTCTCCCCCCGGCTGAGCTTGGAATTAACGATTGCCACACGGTCGCCGAAACGGTTGACCAGTCTTCGCACCGTTTGATAGGTCAAGGAAATCTCCGGTACCAGCACGATGACCTGACGTCCGCTCTCCAGCACCTTTCTTGTCATCTCGATAAACACTTCCGTTTTGCCGCTGCCCGTGATTCCGTGGAGCAGGTAGGTGAAGTATTTTTTATTGTCATAGTCCCCGGCAAATCGTGCCACCGCCGCCATTTGTTCCGCGTTCAGATTTTTTTTCGCAGTCCCTTGTTTTTCGGAAACATTGCCGCGATGCACCACTTTCGCATCCAGGGTAATCAGTCCGTCTTCCTGCATTTTAGTGACGGTCGAAGCCGGTATGCCGAGTTCTTTGACAATGTCTTTCCAAAGCATGATCTTCCGTCGTTTCAATTCCTTCAAAAGGCGAACCCATGCCGTTCTTCTCTTTTTCCCGAGCTCTTCGACCTTTTGCAGAAAAACATCATCGTCCGATAAATTCGCGGAAAGTACAATCGTTTTCTCAAATACCTGCGCCATCTTGTTCTTGACCGGCATGACCGTCATCAATGCCTTTCGCAAGGTACATCCATAGTGTTCATGCATCCAGATCGCCAGCTCAACCAGCTGCTGCTCGGTACTCACCGCATCGGTGTTGATCGAGTCGATGACCTTGATTTTTTCCTCCGGAAAATCGCAGCTCTCCTTCAATGCCGTGATATAGGCAAGTCGTTTCGCTCTGGCATTGCCGAAAAACACATTCACCGGCATTCCCACCCGAAGCCTGCCGGACAGTTCCTCCGGGATTCGATAGGTGAAAACACGGTCCACTTCGGTATGATTGATGTCAATGATGACTTCGGCAAATCTCATTGCCCCTTCCTCATCGCATCCGCGACATCCATCAGCCGAAAACTGTTCGCCCCTTTTAACAGGTACGCGCATCCGGGCATGAGATGTTCCAGAGTATAATCCTTCAGCTGCTGCACATTTTCAAATTCCAGTGTGCTTGCATCCGGCTGATGTTTTTGAAATGCGTCTTTGATTTCTTTTGACAGTTTTCCGACATGACGAAGTTCCTGAATGTTTCCCTTTGCTGCCAGATATTCCCCGATTTCCCGGTGCAGTTTTACTTCCTCATCGCCCAGTTCCCGCATATCGGCAAAAATCGCCACTCTGCGGTCGACAGGGATATCACTCAGGATATCAATGGCGGCTTTCATCGACGGCGGGGACGCGTTATAGCTGTCATCAATCAGAACGAATCCGTCGATTTCAAAGATCTGCTGTCGATGCGCAAATCCGCGAAACTTTGAAAGCGCATCCGCCGCCTTTTTTAAATCCGCTCCGAAATTCTTTGCCGTCAGCAAAGCCGCCAATGCGTTGGAAATCTGATGCTTTCCGTACACGCCAAGCTGTACCTCCACCGTTTCTCCCATGATATGCGCCAGAAACTTCGGGCAGCCCCGCACCAAATGCACATTCGTCGCATATGCGTCCGAGTCCTGTCCTCCATAGGTTTGCAGCGCAATCTTTTGGTAGGGCAGCGACTTTGCCAGTAAATCATCGTCCTTGTTCAGAATCAGAATGCCGCCCTCTGGCATCGCATCCTGTATGTGGAATTTTTCATCCCGAATCTTCTCTCTGGTGCCGAGATTTTCAATATGGGCAATTCCGATATTTGTAACGATCGCCACCTGCGGACGCACCAAATTCGAAATGCGGCTCATCTCCCCGGCTTCACTGATTCCCAGTTCCATTACGGCGATTTCATCTTCTTTGTCAATTTCCAGAATCGTTTTCGGAACACCGATCTGCGAATTGAGATTCGCCTTGGTTTTAAATGTGCGCATTCGGGTAGAGAGTGCGGCAGCCACCATCTCTCTGGTTGTCGTCTTACCCACACTTCCGGTAATTCCCACGAACGGAATATTCAGCTCATCCCGGTACACCTGCGCGAGTTTTTGTGCCGCAAAAACCGTATTCCCGACAAGAATGCACGCCTTGCCGGGAATATGCTTCAAATCCGGTCTGGAAACCAGGGCTGCAACGGCACCCGACTCAAAAACGGAGTCCAAAAAGTCATGGGCATCGCTGCGCGCGCCGACAATGGCGACAAAGAGCGCACCCGGTTTTACTTTTCGGGAATCCGTTTCAATATAGCGAATCTTCTCATGCATGTCCACATCGCCGCACAGCAGGCTTCCGCCCGTAATGTCCAGAATTTCCCGTATACTGAATTCACGCATTTTTCATCTCCTTTATCGAAATCATAAGCATTTTCCGTCTCCGGAAAGACTTTTTACGGCTTCCTGCACCACTTCCCGATCCAGAAAATGTGTGCGGACTCCGTTGACCTCCTGATAGTCCTCGTGTCCCTTTCCGATGATGGCGATCAAGTCCCCGGGTTTTGCCTGCGAAATCGCATAATAAATCGCTTCTTTTCGGTCCGGTATCTCCATATATGCTCCGCCGGTCGGTATCAGGTGTTCCTTGATGTCACGGATGATGTCCTCGACCTTTTCAAAGCGGGAATTGTCCGCCGTCAAAATGGACAGATCCGCTTTCTTTCCGGCAATTTCTCCCATTGAATATCTTCGCTCTTTGGCACGGTTTCCGCCGCAGCCGAATACGATCACCAGACGCTTCGGCTGATAATCCCGCAGGGTATCCAGAAGCACTTCCATACTTACGGCATTGTGCGCATAGTCCACGATTACCGTGATATCATTCGATACATGGGCAATCTCCATCCTGCCGTCCACATGAATCCCGGTCAATGCGTTTGACAAAATCTCTTCCGATGTACCGAGCAAGTCGCAAACCGCCACTGCCGCCAGTGCATTGTACGCATTGAAATGCCCCGGAATCGCCGCGTCCACAAGAAGCTTCTTCGCCCCCTCGACCGAAAACCGGATTCCCATATAATCCGGACTCGAATGGAATGCGACATCTTTGAAACGATAATCGCAGGAAGGTAAGGTTCCGAAGGTAAACAGTTCCGATGGGATCCGGGACGATTTTGTCATGCTTTCTTCCCTGCGAATTTCGCTGTTTTCAACAATTTCGTCTTTGTTGTATCCGCCGTGCTTCTTCAGATTCTCCCGGATGAATGCACTTGCCTCATCGTCGCCGTTGAGCAAAATCCTCCTGCACTGCAGGAACAAATCCGCCTTGCACTGCAGATACTCTTCCATGCTCTCATGTTCATTCGGTCCGATGTGATCCGGTGAAATATTGGTGAATATCCCGAAGTCAAACAAAATGCCGTAGGTTCGAAACATTTTTACCCCCTGGCTGGAAGCTTCCATCACAACCGCATCGCAGCCGGCATTGACCATCTCGTGAAAAATGCGGTGCAATTCAAAGGATTCCGGTGTGGTGTTGACGGACGGAATTTTTCGATCGCCGATTACAATTCCGTTCGTACCGATGATTCCGACCTTTTTTTTGTCCGCCTCCAGAATGGTTTTCACCATATGCGCCGTCGTGGTCTTTCCCTTGGTACCGGTGATCGCAATGCTTGTCATCTTCTTGATCGGATTGCCGAAATGGTTTGCAGCCAGCAATGCCAATGCCTTTCTGGCATTCTCCACCTTGATGACCGTCACATTCGGCGGCAGATCGCACTCATGCTCGATGACGATCGCCCCCGCTTCGTTGCTTGCAACCTCCGACAGCACATCATGTGCATCGAATCTCGCTCCCTTCATTGCGACGAACAGACAATTCTTTGTCACATTTTTGGAATTGTACACCACTTCGCCGACTTCGACATCGATATCTCCCTGAACAAGTTCATATTGAAAATTCAACAAATCCTTCAGCTTCATCGGAAATCTCCTGCTCCATTTTATTATTTTTTATGAAAGGAAGAGCGGATTCCATCCGCGCTTCTTTAAAACAATCCGGTGATTTTCCCGTCTTCATCCACATCGATTCCGAATGCCGCCGGCTCTTTCGGCAGTCCCGGCATGGTCATGATGCTGCCGCAAAGCACCACCGCAAAACCGGCTCCGGCACTGACATAGACATCCCGGACATTCAGACGAAAACCTTGCGGTCTGCCGAGTTTGCCCGCATCATCGCTGAGCGAATACTGCGTTTTTGCCATGCATACCGCCAGATTTCGGAATCCGTCCGCCTCGATTTGCTCTATGGCTTTGTTCGCCGCCACGCTGTAATCCACTCCGCCTGCGCCGTAGATTCTCGTGGCAATCTCGAAAATCTTGTCCTTGAGAGCAAGATGATTTTCATAAATCGGCGCAAACTCGGACGGCGTTTCCATCGCTTTTAACACGGCATTTGCCAAATCCGTTCCTCCGGCTCCTCCATGCGCCCAAACATCGGCAAGCGCGAAATCACAGCCGTGTTTTTTGACATAATCGTTTACAAAATGCAGTTCTTCGTCCGTATCCGAAGAAAACCGATTCAGAGTTACCACAATCGGCACTTTGAACTGTTTCAGATTCTCCATATGTTTTCCCAGATTGACAATGCCGTCTTCCAGCGCTTTTAGATTTTCTTCCAGAAGATTTGCCTTTTGCACGCCACCGTTGTACTTCAACGCACGCACGGTTGCAACCAAAACAATGCAATCCGGCTTCAATCCGGCGGACTTGCATTTGATGTTCAAAAACTTTTCCGCGCCGAGATCCGCGCCGAAACCTGCCTCGGTCACGCAGATCTCCGAGAGTGCCAAAGCCGCCTTTGTCGCCCGGACGCTGTTGCATCCATGGGCGATATTGGCAAACGGGCCGCCGTGCACAATGGCGGGTGTGTGCTCCAGAGTCTGGATCACATTCGGCTTGATGGCATCTTTCAACAGTGCCGCCATGCTTCCGACCGCATTTAAATCCTTTGCCGTTACCGGCTTTTTGCTTCTGGTGTAAGCCACCACGATATTGCCGAGGCGATGTTTTAAATCATCCATATCCTCCGCCAGACACAAAATCGCCATGATTTCCGACGCCACGGTGATGATGAAATGATCGTCCCGCACCACCCCGTCCATGGCGGATCCGAGTCCGATTACGGTATTTCGAAGTGCACGGTCATTCATATCCAGACATCGTTTCCATGTGATTCTTCGCATATCGATATCCAGCTCGTTTCCGTGATGCAGATGATTGTCCAGAAGTGCCGCCAAGAGATTGTTGGCGGAAGTAATTGCATGAAAATCACCGGTAAAATGCAGGTTCAGCTCGTCCATCGGCACAACTTGCGAATATCCGCCGCCCGCGGCGCCGCCTTTGATGCCGAAACACGGACCGAGCGAGGGTTCCCGCAGCGCCGCCATCGTCTTTTTCCCGAGTCGGGAAAGAGCCTGCGTCAGACCGATGGTTACCGTGGTCTTTCCCTCTCCTGCGGGTGTCGGATTGATCGCTGTCACCAGAACCAGTTTTCCGCTTTCTTTCTCCTTCAAACGCGCCAGACACTCCTCACTCAACTTCCCCTTGTATTTGCCGTAGAGTTCCAGATCCTCCTCCTGAATTCCGAACTCTTTCACAACCTCCCGAATCGGCAACAGTTTTGCCTGATTGGCAATTTCAATATCCGAATACATCTTTCCCTCCTTGTTCGTCCGGACTGAATACCTCCGGGTCATATTCATTCGCCCGACATTCCGCCGGTCATATTCATTCGCCCGCTATCCGCATATCAGGTTCATTCACCCGATATTCCGCATATCATGGTCTTCGCCCGGTATTCCGAAAATTCTAACTCAGATTCAATTCTCTCAAACAGTCCTCAAACTGCGCTTCATCCATCAATACCTCTCGCGGTTTGGTTCCCAGATCGTCTCCGACAACACCTGCCTGATACAGCTGTTCTATGATTCTCGCGGAACGATTGAAACCGATTTTAAATACAATCTGCAAATTTCCTTTGTACGCCTTTTTCTTCTTGACGATATAGCGTCCGACACTGGCAAACAGCTCATCTCTTTCTTCCTCCGTACCGCTTTGCCCGTCTTTGAAAGTATTGATCGTATTGACGATATTGGTCACAGTTTCTTCGTCCACCTTGGCTTCGAAGCCCTGATTCTTCACATATTCCACCACTTCCTGTACTTCATTGTCGGAAATAAATGCTCCCTGAATTCGAATATGCTCGATGCCTCCCGGAGGATTGAAAAGCATATCGCCTTTTCCGAGCAGTTTTTCCGCTCCTCCCGCATCCAGTATCGTTCGGGAGTCGATCGCCGAAGAAACCGCAAATGCGATTCTGGTCGGAATATTGGCTTTGATCAAACCGGTGATGACATTTACGCTCGGTCTTTGCGTCGCAATGACGAGATGAATTCCGCATGCCCTTGCCAGCTGCGCAATTCGGCAGATTGAACTTTCCACTTCATTTTGGGCAACCATCATCAAATCCGCCAACTCGTCGATGACGATCACGATATTCGGCATCTTCTTCGGAAGTTCCGAAGCATTCACTCTTTTGCCCGCTTCTTCGATTTTTTTATTGTATCCGCGGATATTGCGGACATTGATTTCCGCAAATTTCCGGAAGCGATCGCTCATTTCCGCCACCGCCCAGTTCAGTGCACCGGCAGCTTTCTTCGCCTCGGTCACCACCGGAATCAAAAGATGCGGAATCCCGTTGTACACGCTCAGCTCCACGACCTTCGGATCGATCATGATCATCTTCACATCCGAAGGCGAATACTTGTACAAAATACTCATGATCATCGTGTTGATGCAAACGGATTTACCCGATCCCGTAGCCCCGGCGATCAGAAGATGCGGCATATTTGCAATATCCGTGATCACCGGCTTTCCGGCAATGTCCTTACCGATTGCAAACGCAATCCGGTATTTGTCGCTGCGAAAATCCTCGGTTTCGATCAAATCCCGAAAGTACACGATGGAACTTTCTTTGTTCGGCACTTCGATTCCGACAGCCGGCTTGCCCGGTATCGGCGCCTGAATCCGAATGTCCTTGGCTGCCAGACTGAGCTTGATATCATCCGCAAGATTCACGATTTTATTGACCTTCACTCCCAGTTCCGGCTGCAGTTCGTATCGGGTGACCACCGGGCCGATGCTGATGTCGGTGACGGTCACATTGACCCCGAAGTTTTTCAATGTCTGCTGCAATTTCATGGCGGTCATGCGGAACTCTTCATCATTGAATCCGCCCCGCATCTTCGGATTTCTCGCCAAAAGCGAATTCGGCGGAAATGTATACGGGATGTCCTCCCTTTGAATGCGGATTTGCTGTGTGCCTGCGTTTTCCGAAACCGAGCGCATTTGCTCCGATTGCCCCGCACCATATTTTTGATCATTCCCCAGCAGCCTGTGACTGTCCGGCTCTGTCTGCAAGACCCTGCTTTTCGGTTCCCTGCTCTTTTTGTCGGAATACGCCGAAAAATCCGTCCGGTCCGGATTCGGAAGGGAAACAATCTCCTCTTCATCATAAAAGTCCGAATCCATGTCAAAATCTTCGTAGATGATCTCTTCTTCAAAAGCCTCTTCAAAATCTCCCGAATCATCCTCTTCCTTGCTTCGATGAATGCGTATTTCTCCCTGCAAGCCGAATTCATCCCCTTGCCCGGTTCGCTCTTCCCCGTGCAGACTCCGATCGCTCCTTTGCCCGGTTCGCTCTTCCCCATGCACACTCCGATCGTCCCTTTGCCCGGTTCGATTCTCGCTTCGCAAGCTCGGCTCATCCCTCACGGATTCGCCTGTGCCATCGTGCAGGCCGTGAATCACGATCTCCGGCTTTGCATCCGTTTCCTCTGCTTTTTCCGGATTGCCGTCCGTTAGCACGATTTCCCCGCGTCTGGCAAGGATTTCCTTCACCTTTCGAATGGTTTCCTCATCCAGATTTTCATCTTTCTCATCCAAACGCGCAACTTCCTCGTATCGCTTCGGTTTTACAATACTTCCTTCGTGAATCTCCGTACGATAGGAACGTATGGCTTCTTCCGGAGTGGAGAATCCGCTTTTTCGGGTCAAATCCTCATCGGTGGTAATCGTTCGCTCGTCAAACGGCAATTCGTTGTCCGTACCGGATTCCCCCATGTATTCATCAAGACTGCCAAGCGTTGGATTTGCGGCCGAATTCTGCCTGTTTTGCCGATGTGCCGGACTCGTATTCCCGTTGTCACGAAACCCTTTCGTTACGGGTTCGGATTCCGGCATTATGTCGCCGCCGGATTTGCTGCCGAACAAGCCGCTCTTTTTCAGGAAAGAGATTCCGCCGAAGAAATCATTCTCCTCCTGCAAAAATCCCTTCTTCTTTGCAATCTGCTGCGCCTTCTTCGTACTTTCCATGACTGCCTCGGTATTTGTCAGAGGTTTCATGTCCAAACCTTGAAAATTCACTCCGGACACCTTTCTCCTTCGATTTTGTTGAAGCATCGCTCTTTTCTCAAGTTCGGCCTTTCTTTCCGCTTCCATGCGCCGCCTCGCGTCTTCGCTCTTTGTTTCCTCGAAATAATCCGGCTCGTATTGTTCCATATATCCCGTGTCGACATCTATGCCGTAATCGGCATCCTCATCCTCTTCCTCGTCCAAACGACTCTCAATACCGGTCTTGAATCGATTCCATGCGGCAATCAATCCCGAAACTCCGAAACCGTCGGTCTGAATTTTTTCATGCAGACTTTTGTTTGACAAATAAATGGCGCAGAACACCAACAGTGCCAGAAATACGACGAATCCCCCGCCTCTTGACAAGAGATTTTTCACCAGACCTCCGAACAGACCGCCGATCGCGCCGCAGGAGGAATCCTCAAAATAAAACTCCAGAAGTTTCGCGCCGTCATTCAAAGACTCATCGACCATCAGAAATACCAGCGACGATATGGAAACCATGGTCAGGGCGATCGTCGCAATCTTTCGATGCACCTTCTTTTTGTCCGATGCGCCAAGCAGAATAAATGCACAATAGACGTACACCATCGGAAAGACATATCCCGCAATGCCGAAAAGGCCGATCTGAAATCTTCTCAGTAAAACTCCGACAATTCCGCCAAGTCCGAATATCGAAATCAAAAGCAAAATGCCGATGGCTCCGTGAATCACCAGCCATCCGTCCTTACTGATCAGCTTCGGTTTTTTCGGTTCCTCTTTTACAACTTTCGGCTTTGTCTTCATCCCCAGTCCCTGCGCTTTGTATGATGTGCCCTCCGTGACTCTTACATTTGTCTTATAAGTTTTATCTTTATGAGCATTGTTGGAATCAAACTTCGGTTTTGTGACCGATATCTTGCCTTGAGGGCTGTTTTCGGCTGCATTGTCTTTTTTCTTAGTACCGTTCGCCACCACTCTCTCCTTTTTGTAAACAGAAATACCTCGAGCTCTTTAACCTAATAAGTATACAAAAAAAAAGAAATAAAGTAAAGGATGACGCGTGCATATCCGCCGCACCGGTCATGATGCAGGGTTATGAACTTTTTGCATCGCTATATATTATTTGAGAAATCCGTGGTATACAATACAGGAAAGTAGCGACGAATTCGTCGAAAGTACGAGGTGACAAAAAAGAAACACAACCGGTCGGATTGATTCCGGTCGGCTGTGTTTTTTGGAATATATCTGCATGAAACATTCCGTTTGTCTGCTATCCTTTTACGGCTCCGCTCATGCCCTCCACATAGTATCGTTGCATGAAGATGAACAAGATGGCAATCGGTACCGAGATCACCACCGCTCCCGCCGCGAATGTCGTATACCATGAATTGATATATTCTTTCTGTATCATGTTCCAAAGTCCGATGGCTACCGTAAACTGATCCGCATTCGCTCTTGCGATAACCTTGGCAAAGATAAAATCAATCCAAGGTGCAATAAAGGAAGTCATCACGGTGTAAATAATAATCGGCTTGGAAAGAGGAATTGTTATTTTTGTAAAAATCTGAAACTTGGTTGCGCCGTCCACGACCGCCGCTTCGTCAATCGAAAACGGGATGGTGTCAAAGAATCCTTTCACAATCGGAAATGTCAATCCCGCTCCGGCGGAATAGACGATGATCAGTGCCAGACGCACTCCCGAACCCTCGGTAAGTCCCAATGCTTTGAGAATGTAATACTGTGCCACCATTGCCATGAATCCCGGGAAGAGTCCCAGAATCATCGCGAGATTCATATACGGCTTTCGAAATGCAAAACGCATACGGGACAGGCTGTACGAAACACTGAGTACAAATATCGTGGATATGGTACAGCTGCAAATCGCAATGATCAAAGTGTTCATAAACATTTTCGGAAAATTCAAAATATTCCGATCGGTGAACAGCCGGACATAATTTTGAATGGTGTAGGACTTCGGGAAAAAGGTGTTCACATAGGAACCCGGCTCCGCCCGGAAACTCGTAAGTACAATCCAGACAATCGGCATCACCCAAACCAGTGCCAGCACCGCCAATAATACATGTACAAAAATATTCGTTATTTTTCTTGTAGCACTCATGCTACGGTTGCTCTTTTCTTTCATCACATGAATGCCTCCTCATTTTTATACGATCCGGTTCTGCGATAGGTGATCAATGTCAGAATGGTAAGAATGGCAAATGTCATAATGCCGATCACCGCGCCCAGATTAAAGTACTGCTGATCAATGGTCAGTTTGTAGAGCCATGTCACCAGCAGGTCGGTCTGTCCCGCGGTATCTCCGACATAGGTCGGCCCTCCTCCGGACAACAGATAGATGACATTGAAATTGTTGATGTTTCCGACAAACTGCGTAATCAAATACGGCGTGGTTACAAAGAGCATGTAAGGCAATGTGATTTTAAAGAAAATCGTCACGGTGTTGGCACCGTCCACCCTCGCCGATTCATACAGCTCTCCCGGAATGTTT
>JBHAEV010000017.1:0-17283 GCA_041855735.1 Lachnospiraceae bacterium | reverse complement strand
TGCTCTCTTTTCCCCGTGATCCCGATTCATCTTAAGAATTTTTTCCAGCAGCAGCTTGCTCTCATGGTGAATTACGATATCCCCTTCGCGCAGATAATAATATTCCCAGGGCACATCGGTGGTATACTTCTCTTTCATATAAACTTTGGACGCCGCAATGCGGTCACAGCACATTTCCAGCACATATTTGAGCGGCATTTTCATCCCCAACAATCCGTCCTTGGAGTCCGCTCCGTAATCAATCCAGTACTCGAAATGATGCTTGTTTCTCCCCTTGTGGTGCAGCCACGCCGTACTCAGTCCCGTTTCGGTTTTCTCCGCCGCATTCGGACTGCGATTCCCTTGAAAATACAGGATTCCGGTCAGGAATTCTTCCGCGGAATACTTGCTCAGATCATGCAGCAGCCCCTGTTTGAACAAACCAACCTTAAAACACAGATCCATGACCATCAGTTTATGAACACTGATGGTTTGGAAATGTTTGAAACCGTTTCGAAAAAAATTTGTATTAAAGCGCTTCATGCAATAGCTCCTCAATCTCTTCTACGGAGAAATCGTATCCTTTGTTGCAAAACCGGCATTTGATTTCGATACTTTCTCCATCCGATACCATCTGATTCAGCTCTTTCTTTCCGAGGCTGATCAAACCTCTGCTGAACCTTTCCTTGCTGCATTCGCAGACAAAACCGATTTCTGACCGGTCCGTAAACTGAATGTCCAAACCAAGAAGCAATGTTTCCAGAATGTTTTCAATGCTCATGCCCGCTCCCAGCATTTCGGTCACGGATTGAATCTGCGAAAGGTTCTTTTCCAGAACCTGTATTACTTCTTCCGTGCAAAACGGCATCAGCTGAATGATGAATCCGCCCGCATTTTCAACCTCTCCGTCCTTTGTAAACGATACCCCGAGTCCCACCGAAGAATTGATTTGTTCGCTTACCGCATAATAATAGGCAATATCCTCCGCAATTTCGGATGTCGCCAGTTCCACCTGACCGACATACGGCTCTTTGAGTCCCAGATCCGCCGTAACGGTGAGCACACCGATGCCCAGCGCTCCCGCCACATCCAGCTTGCCGGCGGCATTTGCCGGAAGTTTGACATCGGAAACAAACGGATAGCCCTTTGCATGCCCCTTTGCATCGGCGGTTACAATCATTCCCTTCATCGGACCGCTGCCTTCCGCGCGAACGGTCAGCACATCTTCCTCATGTTTCATCATGCTTCCCATCATAAAGGAAGCGGTCAAAAGCCTGCCCAAAGCAGCCGTTACCACGCGACTTGCGCCATGCGCCTCTTTCGCCGCAGTCACGGAATCTCTTGTATTTGCCGCGAATGCCCGAATCATTCCGTTTCCGGCGGTCGCCTTGATCATATAATCCATATTAACTCCTGCCCAGCTTGGACAATTGTCCATGCTGCATCTTCATTTTTATCCATTCTGCCATTCTGCAAAAAACAGTTCGAAAGAAGCAAACGGAACGAAGCATCGATTAATTCCGTACTTGCTTTGAAGAGGTCGAAAAATCCGCAGATTTGCCCTGTTCGTAAAAACAAAACAACCATCGTTCCGTATTCTTTGTAACTTCCCCGTTCGTATCCGCATCCAAAACATAACCGAACTTCAATCCCGCTTTTTTTGCGGTATCCTTGATCTCGTCGATCGTAAAAGCCCTCTGATAATGCGTTTCCTCCCATCGTTGATAACGATCGTTGCGATCGGGATTCTTTGTATCTTTTATATACAATGTCAAATCATAGCAATTGGTGCTCGTTTCCTCATCGAAAAAGTTTTCCCAGATGAAACTTCCGAATTCCCTGTTTTCCGCAAATGTACGATCTGCAAGCAGCTCCCGGTATTTATACAAAGAATTGCAGTCAAAAAGAAACGGTGCCCCCGGATCCAGATAATTGTTCACCCATCGAAACACTTTGCACAAATCATCCACATCCTGCAAATAATTGATGCTGTCACATCGGCTGACAATGGCGGCACAGGTTCCGTACAGCTCGAATTCCCGCATATCCTGACACAGATACAGAATATTGTGATGCGCATTTTTTTCCATCGCGACTCCGAGCATGTCCTCCGAGGAATCGATGCCGATCATATCGTATCCGTAGTCGGACATCAACATGGTAAACACACCGGTACCGCAACCCAAATCGGCAACAATCCCGGTGTAAATCCCTTCCTTTTTCAAAAGCTCATATGTCTGTTTCGCCCATGCCCGGTACGGCACATTGTCCATAAAGCGGTCATAGACATAGGCAAACCCGGTATAGCTGTCATTCCCGCACATTATCGGTTCTTGCCGTGACAGTGCTTGTACTTCTTGCCGCTGTTGCACGGGCACGGATCATTTCTGCCGACTTTCTCCCCCTTTACAATCGTTCCGCTGGCTTTTTGCTTTCGGTACAGTTCCTTTCTCGTATCCGCATCCAGCAATGCGTCCCATTCCTTCAGATTGTACAGCCAGTCCGCCTTCGCCTCCACCATATTGTAATACAGCTTTTCCAGATCGATATCCAATGCAATCTTTGTATCCTCATCCATGGTTTCGATCGGATTCGGTTCTTTCAGGGAATCATTGATTCCGTCCAAAAATCCGGTAATGGTCTGAATGTCGGTATCGAATCTGTCCGCGAGCTCCTTTACGGTGCAGGAAATCACATCCTTCGGATCGGAAAGAATCCGCTCATAGATCCCTTTTTCAATTTGAAAATATTTTGTCCAAAGCAATTCTTTTGCTTTATTATCCGTACCTTCACCATATGCCAAATTTCTCCAGTTCTCCAATAATGTCATAATCTCACCTTTCCCCATCAAAACTGTTCCATCATCATCTATTCATACAAAAGGAGTGCCCGATGCACCTGTGCAACAGCCTCCTTTGCAAATCCTTAGCAACAAGGTTATATTTTTTCAAGCTTATATAGTATAACTGAATACGAATACATTTTCAATATCCAAAAGCCGGTGAATCTGCCGTTATTTGCCGATTTCAACCCCGTCGTAATAATACTTTAAGATATCTTTGTAACCCATGCCGGATTTCGCCATCTCCTGCGCACCGGTCTGGCTCATGCCGACGGCATGCCCATAGCCGCCGCCTCTGACCACAAAATCCGTACTTCCGTCCGCCTTTCCCTCTTTGTACATCGTAATAAATGCACTCGGCAAGGTGCGGAAATTTCCGAACTCCTGTCCGTCGTTCATCTGAAACCGGAGTCCTTCATGGCCGAGACGGTATCGGATTTCATTTTGCCCGGATATCGTAATGCTTCCCTTGCTTCCCTCCACGAGGATGCTTTCGGCGATTCCCCCGGGACCGCGCCTGGTAATCGTGATATTTTGGATGGTTCCCACCTCCGGAATCCGATCTTCGATCCGTTTGGAGTTCAGTCTTACATCCCAACGATAATACGGCATATCCTTCTCATAGGCGTCCTCCTGTTTGGAGTACAGAAATTTTGAAATCTCCTCTTCATTTTCAAAATTCACCCCTCTTTTCTCTTTTGTAATGGTATGAACCTGAAAATACGGATACAGAGATTTATCGCTTCCCCAGATGGATCCGTCCGCGCTGACCCCGGAGGATGTGGAGTAGAACAGCGCGCTGATCAGTTTGCCATTGTAACGAAGCACCTCTCCCGCGGTTTCATCCACCGCCCGATCCGTCGCCTCCGTTCTCGGATAATTGTTGTACACCTGGTAGTTGATGCTGTCGTCCACCTGTGCGCCGTATTCCGCCAATTCGCCCGTCCTTTCAATATGAGCGTATGCATAGGTTCTGGCACAAATCGCCTGCGCCTTCAATGCCTCAATATGAAAGTTGCTCGGCATCTCGCTGGACACGACGAACTTCAAATAGTTTTCAATCTCCACATCATTGATCAGATACAGAACATCATTCCGTTTTACAATTTCCAGTCTGCCGAAATATCCCGGAATGCCCTGTCCGCGCGTAATCGAATTGACACGAATCGGATAACGCTTATCCGTCGTTTCGATAAAAATGCGCCGGTTCAGGTTCTCATCGGAGTTCGCGATTTCAAATACCTGCCCGGCGGGAACGGTTTGCACATCTTCCCCGACTTTCACCGTCATCTCCGAATCCGAACTCAAAGAAATCATATAGTGAAACGATTGCGAATAATTGCTGTTTTTGACAAGCACACGGATGGAATCCCGTTTAAACTCGGTCGATTTGATGGCGGCTTGCAGCTGCCCGTCCTCAATATAAAAATCATACACTTCCTCACCCAATCGAATCTGATTGAGTTCCTCACTTCCTCTGTTGTCATATGCATATGTCGCAAAATTGTTCGCAATCTGAACCATCCCGACTCCTCCTATTTCAATCCGGTTATCCGCTATGGACAGAACCTCTCCTCTGATTTTCTTAACCTTGACCTGAATTTCACCGACCAGCGAATCTTCCAAATGCAGATTGGCAATACTTCCGTTGTACAATCCGTCTTTTAACCGCGAATTTTTCAGTTTCAATTCTCTGGTGATATCCTTGACCACAAAACGCAGCCGATCGGTTGACACATCGTCCAAAAGCACATTTTCATAGATTACATTTTTATCCGTCACACCGCGCACAAAAATAATCTCATCCCCTGCCGCGACCATGTGCAGTTTCTTGTCGAACAAACCTTTCAAAAAACCCATATCCCGGCAATAATACTCTCCGTGCCGGTATAAATACGCAATGGTGGTTATCTCCCGATCCGCCTCTTTCACATGCTTGCTCCGCACATTTATTGCACCGTAGACAATGTCCTCCATCTCGCGGACATAACCATAAGTATTCATCTCTTTGCACCAGAAATCGAAAAAAATGTAAAAATCCTCCTCGGTAATCCCCTTGCGCTTGTCCTTCTTTTGGTCCAGCCAATTTATCAAATCCGTATTATTCGGCATTTTTTTCGCCAAATCCGTCAGATCCTTATACGTCAAAAAGCCTTCCAGTTTTTTCAAAGAAGGCTCCTCATCCAGTATATGAATTTTCGCAAGATAATCCGCATAGGGTTTCAGGCTTTTGTCTGCGGAAAAGTCCAACTCGGACTTTCTCACCTGCGTCAAAGCAATCGCCTTATATCCCACAGCTCTTTTTATCTCGCCACCGCTTTCACCCGTACATGCCGAAAGCAATAACGCACTCAGCGATACGAGCAAAACCGATTTGATAAATCTTCCCATATCTTTCCCTTTATGATTTCGAATTCTTACTTTTCATCTTTCGCAGCTTCACATAATCGAGACTCTCCGGATCAATTCGCTCCAGATGCATATAATCCCTGCTTTCCGTTGACAGCATCTTTCTGGAAAGAGACTGATTCGTCAGTCGGTTGATAAACCGATAGATAATCGCAAATGTCGGCACACCGATGATCATGCCAACGATTCCGAACAATCCTCCAAACAACAGAATGGAAAACAGTACCCAAAAGCTCGGCAGCCCCGTCGTCTGCCCCAGAATCTTCGGCCCGATAATATTGCCGTCAACCTGTTGCAATATCAGGATCCAAATCAAAAACTGCAGACAATACATCGGAGAGACAAACAGCAAAATCACCGCACTCGGAATCGCGCCGATGAAAGGACCGAAAAACGGAATCACATTCGTCACACCGACCACAACGCTGATCAACAGTGCATACGGCATTTTCAACGCGCTCATCGCGACGTAATTGATCACGCCGATGATTGCCGAATCAATGATCTTTCCGACGATAAAACTGGAAAACATGGTTTTGACAAACCGGGTTTCCTCAATCAGGATGTTCGCTTTTGTTACATCCAAAATGCCGTAGGTGATTTTCTTTGCCTGCGCCGCAAGAGTCGTCTTCATGTTCAGAAGATATAACATTACCATAAGACCGATTACAATGTCAAATACCATTCGAACAATCAGCATGATGCTGTTGGAAAATGAGATGATGTAATTGTTGATATTCGGTGCGATATTCCTTGTGAAAAAAGACTCCACATTTTCACTCAGCACGCGATATGCCTCGAGGATCGTATTGTTCAGGGTCGGATTGCCGATCATGATCTCCCGGATCCTCGGTTCCAGGCTGTCAAGATTTTGCGGCAAACGCTCTATCACATCACGAAGATTGCTTATTATCTGCGGAATGATCATCCAAAAAAGCGCCGCTACGATAAAAACAAGCAAGGCAAGCGAAAGCAAAGAGGCAAGTCCTCTCGACACCTTTCTTCGAAACCTGTGTCCGGGAAAGACTCTCGCAAGATGGGCAAATGTCCATGTATTGATCCTGTCGTAAACCGGGGACATCAAAAAAGTCAGAATACAGCCGTAAATAATCGGCATCAGAATATTTGTGATCTTCCGGATCGTATCACGGATCACACCGAAGCGATAAAACAAAAATGCAAAAATAAAAGAGACGATCACCACAACAACCGCCGTAATTCCCCAATACACATGTTTTTCCAGTTTGTCAATTTTCATCTGTGCCCTGCCTGATGTTTTATACATAAAAAGCAGCGAAAAACGCTGCTCTTTTTATCACCCGGATATGCCGTCCCTCACCGTGTTGACGCCTAGCCGCGCCAGGTGGGTTTTCGCAATGTGCTATCTGTCTTCCACGACTTGAGGCATGACATCTTTCACAATGTATAGAAATCCCTTATATCAAAATGTAGGTTCAAAATGGGCAAGGATCTCGAACATCCCAGGAATATGAACGATTCAACTTTTGTCAAAGCCGCTTTGTTGTTCCAACAAACCGTGACTTCGACTCACACAATACATTATAATGGGATATGCGCAAAATTTCAAGACGGATTCTTAAATGTCCGCATAAATTTGATATACTCTATACTCCCGTACAAAATGATAGCCGAGTTTTTGCGCAAGCTCCACGGAATGCATATTTGCCGCATCCCAATTCGGATAAATCCCCTTCGATATGCAGTCTTTGATAAACATCGCGCACGCCGCAATTCCCAATCCTTTTCGCTTATGCCCGATTTTTGTAATCACTTCGACTTCCAGATAACCGTTGGAAAAACCGTAGGCGGAACAACCGCTTACCAGCTCCTCTCCCTGATAAATCACATAGCCGAGACCGTTTTCCAGAAAATGCGCTTCATCGTCAAAACTGTTTACAAAATAGGAACTCCAATAATTATCCTTTGCATCATGGTATTCCCTGCTTGAAATTTTTCGCATCTCATATCCGTCGGGAAGAGCCGCAATATAGTATTCCAGCTGAGGAATGTCGAATTCTTCCATTTCCGCTTTTAAAACATAGCGATTCAGTTTACGGAAACTGCAATTGAGGTTTTCCTCCAGCCATGCCGCCCATGCTTCATTCTCCGGCGTAATCAGAATCTCTTCGCATTCCGTCAAAAGCGTGGCGCGCAGATCCAAAGCTCTTGCCCCCTTCGGCGGGAGTCCCTGCAAATACGCAAACCCCTCCACAATGATCAGACAATACTTCGGCTCAACATCGTTTTGTACAAACACGCGTCCCATCTTGCCTTCCGCCGCCGCTTTCACCAGCACTTCGTGACTGTTTTCGCAAAGTGCCGCAATCACATCTCTTTTTGAACGCATCAGTTCAATCATTACGCACCTCCTCGATCATTCCGTTTTCTCTCATCGCTCCGTGCAATAAGAGCTCCTCCAGCTCACTCAAATCCTTACAGATATAATCCGCACCGCTTTCGATAAATTCCCTGATATCGCCGTAGCCGTACAAAATCCCGACCGATGCAATCCCTACGGTCTTTGCCCCGATGATGTCATGACTCTTGTCACCGATCATAATGCAACGGTTTTTCTCCAGACGATTGCTTTCCAGTACATATTCGATGACCTTCGCCTTTGTATCCCGCGCCGATCCGAGATCGCCGTCCGATCCTCCGACAAATGTAAAATACTTTGTCAGACCGAAATGTTCCACCACCCTCACGGCTTCGGGTTCCGGTTTGGATGTTGCCACATAGACACGCTTGCCTTCTGATCGCAGTTTCTTTAACAATTCCTTCACACCGTCAAATACACTGCATTCAAAAATCCCCTTGCTCCGGTAGTATTCATGAAACAAATCCAGCGCCCGATGATAATCCTCTCCGGTTACGTCATAGTATTTTTCATACGTTTCGTGAAGAGGAGGACCGACAAAACGTTTCAAATTGCCGATATCTTCTTCGATAATCCCCAGTCCCTCCAAACTGTACTTTACTGCGGCGGTAATGCCGGGATAGGAATCCGTAATGGTTCCGTCAAGATCAAATAGAATATCCGTAAACTGTTTCATGACACCTCCGTATCGCTTTTTAGCAATAACTCAATTATACTGAATCCATCCCTTTCGGTCAAGTTGGCTAGACCGGAATTCTTTACTTTGCAAATCCTTTTATCCCTGCGGCAGTGTTTGCCGAAAAAAAGAGAAGCAAATGTATGCTTCCCTTTTTTTGCGTTTATTCACATTCTTTCAGAACTTTTTCAATGGATGCCAGGGCATCTTCCGGCAATTTATCATATCCGCCCTTCGCTTCTTCCAATTTCTTCACGAAGTCCACACGATCTTTCATACGGGCTTTCAACTGCTCCAGATAGTCTTTGTCGCTCATATCCGGAACAAATCCGTCCCAATCCATGATTTCGATATCGCTGAAATTGCCCCACTTCTTAAATTCGGCGGTGCCTTCCACAATTCTTTCGATGACTCCGAGTGTATCGGAAGGTTTTACCTTCTTGCCCATAAAGTCACCGGTGTTGATGATGTAACAGTCCACATTCTTCTCGGCAACCAGCTTTTTGAATTTCAGATAGTCATTCTCCAAAGGATAGGTACGGAACGGATTTGCATACGGAACCACAACCAATGCATTCGGGTCCACTCCCGGAGCAAGTCTTTCCGCCGTGGTTCTCTTTGTCGCAAGCGTCGCTCCCATAACCGCCGCAAGGCTGGCGCCCTTGAGTTTTACAACCGGAGGAATGGTCGGATCCTTCATAATCCAGAAGATGGCGTTCACCGGTTCCGCAATCTTGTCCACACGATTCGGACTCCAAAGCTTGGATTTCAGCGCACGTCCGTTGCCGTTTCGAATGTCCTCCGTTACGATTTGAATCTTTCCGTCCTCATCCATGGTGGCTGCAACATTCTGCACCGACAAAAGGTATTTATTGTCCGCACAACCGGTCGGATAATCCTGTGTCTTGTCAAAATAGGTCGGTTCCAAAGCCACGGAAGAACATGTCTCATCATTGATAATAAACGCATCGTCATGAAGCACGGTGATGTGGTATTTGTCATTGTGCTTTGCGTGCGTGATCGTAGACTTGCCGGAACCGGAAAGTCCGAATACGGATGCCACATACTCTCTGCCGTCCGGCAAATCGTATCTCTTCTGACCGCCGTGACAGGATGCATAACCGTTGCGGTTTGCAATCGCCCAGGCCATCGTCAGGGTACCCTTTTTGTGTTCGCCGAAATACTTCATACCGAGAATGCATGCCACATTCTGATCGGTATTGAAATAGCAGAGCGTCTTTTTCTCCGGATCGCTGAGACAGTCCAGATTCACCGTCGGACTGTTGGAGCCTTCCCACTGCGGATCGGAGAAAATATAGATATCCGGCTCGTTTCCGAACGGTCTGGAATCCTTGTACATCTTGGCATACTCATCGGAAATATACTGGAAATTCAGCATCCAGTTGTACAGGATATTCTCCTCACCCTCCGGAATCAGCAGATGCGCCTTTACCATGAATTCCGGATCCAGTCCGACATAGACCTGCGCATGATACAGCGTTTTCCAGCGTGCCTGATAAATCGCATCCATGGTCACCTTGTCCAGCTCCGCGGTATTCACACCCGGTTCACCGGAAATTCTTCTGGCTGTTGCATATCTTCCCGTAATCGCACCATCGTTAAACAATAACACCTTGGATCCGCTGTCCAGTCCGAACTCCTCCGGACGATAAACCGGCATATCGGTAACGACCGTACCGCTGCTCTCTTTTGCAAGCTTGTACGCCTCTTTCAGGGATGTAATAGGAATCACATTATTCCCGTAAAATGCAGTTTCAATGATACTTCTTGTCTTTGAAAAACCGACTTTTCCCGCGCCGATCTCATGAATCGGATAAAACGCCTTTGTTGACATACAACAACCTCCTTATTCTTAATCAAAATCCGACTCCATTATCTCACTTTCCAAATCTCAAGTCAATGCGAAAATCCTGTGAATCTGTGAATTTTATTCGAAATGAAATGTGTTTCACAGGATATTTATATACTTTTACCATTCCATGCCGATACCGTGAAAAGACCGTTCATCATTTTCCGGAAAATTCACAATCATCCGGCATTTCGTTGAAACTCTGATTCACATAGGCAATCAGACCTCCGGCATGGATGATATTCTGCATGAATTCCGGAAAAGGCTGACCCTGATATGTCCGGTTCTTTGTGAGATTTGTAATCACGCCGGTGTCAAAATTCACTTCCACTTCATCGCCCGCCTCAATCGAATTTGCCGCTTCCTTGCATTCGATAATCGGAAGTCCGATATTGATGGCATTTCGATAGAAAATTCTGGCGAAAGTCTCGGCAATCACACAGTCGATTCCGGATGCCTTTATTGCAATCGGCGCATGTTCTCTGGAGGAGCCACAGCCGAAATTCTTTCTTGCCACGATGATATCGCCCTTTTGCACCCTGTTGACAAAGTCTTTGTCAATGTCCTCCATGCAATGCTTTGCAAGCTCTTCTCCGGTTGTTGCGTTCAAATATCTTGCCGGAATGATAACATCCGTATCCACATTGTCCAAGTATTTAAAAACCTTTCCTTTTGCAATCATCCTATCTTCCTCCCTCCGGTTTTGTAATATATCCCGCAACCGCGCTTGCCGCCGCCACTGCCGGACTGGCAAGATATATTTCCGATTCCACATGCCCCATGCGTCCGACAAAATTTCGATTCGTCGTGGAGATGCATCTCTCGCCCGCCGCCAAAATTCCCATATGCCCTCCGAGGCAAGGTCCGCAGGTCGGTGTCGACACAATGGCACCGGCTTCAATGAAAGTTTGTATGTAACCCGCCTTCAACGCATCCAAGTAAATCGTCTGTGTTGCCGGAATGATGATACAGCGCACTCCCTTTGCAATCGTTTTCCCCTTCAAAATCTTCGCCGCCGCTTCCAGATCGGAAATATGCCCGTTCGTACAGGAGCCGATCACCGCCTGATCAATCCGGATTTCGTCAAATGTCCCCACCACACGGGTATTCTCCGGCAAATGCGGGAAGGAAACCGTGGAATCCAGTTTCGACAGATCAATGGTATACTCTTCGTCATATTCTGCATCCTCATCCGCCTCATAAACAACATACGGTCGTTTGGAATGTTCTTTGATGTACTCGATCGTAATGTCGTCAACCGGAAAAATTCCGTTCTTACCGCCGGCTTCAATCGCCATATTGCAAATGGTAAACCGGTCGTCCATACTAAGCCCGGCAATCCCTTCTCCCGAAAATTCCATGGATCGATAGAGAGCTCCGTCCACACCGATCATGCCGATGATATGCAGGATAATGTCCTTCCCCGAAACCCACGGCTTTAATTCGCCGACCAGATTGAATTTGATGGCAGAAGGCACTTTAAACCACGCCTTCCCCGTCACCATGCCCGCCGCCATGTCCGTCGATCCGACACCGGTGGAAAATGCACCGAGAGCTCCGTAGGTACAGGTGTGAGAGTCCGCGCCGATAATGCAGTCCCCCGCCACGGTCAGTCCCTGTTCGGGCAAAAGGGCATGTTCGATTCCCATCTTCCCCACATCGAAATAATTGCTGATTTCATGGGTTGTCGCAAAATCCCGGCAACATTTGCAATTCTCTGCGGACTTTATATCCTTGTTCGGGATAAAATGATCCATAACCAGAGCAATTTTTTCATGATTGAATACCGTCTGTTTCTTCATTTTGGTCATTTCCTTTATGGCAACCGGCGCCGTAATGTCATTTCCCAACACCAAATCCAGATTCGCCTCAATCAATTGCCCGGCAACCACCTTGCTTAAACCCGCATGAGCCGCCAAAATCTTTTGTGTCATTGTCATTCCCATCGTACTTCTCCTTTTGCTGCACTGCCTCTCAAACTCTTCTTCCTGCTTCTTCAAAAGCGCAGGAATTCCCGGAATCCGCGAATGCCGGCATCTTCGAATCCGCGAAAACTTCGCATTTGAAATTCATCTTTTCTCTTTACTATATCACAAAGCATGATATAATAAAAATATATATTAAGCATGGAATGCATATCAAATAGTTATTTCTGATTTCCATCGATAAAGGAGAATTATGGAACAGCACTTATCCCATTACAAAATCTTTTACGAAGTCGCCAGACTCGGCAATATTTCAAAAGCCGCCAAAGAATTGTACATCAGCCAGCCGGCGATTTCCAAGTCCATATCCAAGCTGGAAGAAAGTCTGGATATCACGCTTTTTATACGGAATTCCAGAGGCGTCACGCTGACTGCGGAGGGCGGACTTCTTTTCGAGCACATCAACGAGGCTTTCTCCGCAATCACTCTCGGCGAAAAGCGGATCAAACGAATCAAAGATTTCAAAATGGGAAAAATACGCATCGGCGTCAGCAACACCTTGTGCAAATACGTCCTGCTGCCGAAACTGAAAGAATTCGTACTGAATTATCCCCATGTGGTGATCAATATCTCCTCACAGTCCACATCCTCCACCGAAACCATGCTTGAGGGCGGATTGTTGGATCTCGGCGTCGTAGCGCTTTCCGGAACGAAGAAAAATTTTGTCTTCCAAAAAATCATGGATGTACACGATGTCTTTGTCGCCTCGCCGGAATACATCAACAATGTCCGGCTTCGGGAAGGAGAGGACTGCAATCTGCTGACCTGCTCCAACTTGATGATGCTGGATAAGAACAACAACACCCGGCGATATGTGGACAGCTTTCTGGAAATCAATCATGTGATCCCCCATCAGATTCTGGAGGTGACCACCATGGATTTGCTGATTGAATTTGCTAAAATCGGGCTCGGCATTGCCTGCGTCATTCGGGAGTTTGTACAGGATGAAATCCGAAGCGGTATCCTGAAGGAGATTCCGACGGACTTTACCATCGATCCCCGAAGCATCGGGTATCATTATCAAAAAAACAATCCGAATCCGACACTGAAATCCTTTCTGGATCTGTAAACCGAACCGCAAAAACAGAACGAATCATGAAAAAAATGAGGAAGAACAATGCTCTTCCTCATTTACCGTTTCAACACCAAACCGACGATTTCACCAGGATGATGAACGATGTGTTCCGGCGAAAAACTCATCAATTCTTCCAATTCCCGAAAACCCCATGTCACACCGACCGTAATCACGCCTGCGGATTTTCCGGTCTGCATATCGGTATTGGTATCCCCGAAATACATGACTTCCTCTTTTTTAACACCGAAATCATCCATCATCTTCAGAAGCATGGCAGGATCCGGTTTTCTCGGAATGCCCTCCTGCTCTCCCATCACCGCGCAAAAGTAATTCTCTCCGAAGACCTTGTTCATATTTTCCACGGCGCCGCTTTGCGGCTTGTTGCTGACAACGCCCAGTTTCACGCCGTTTTTCTTTAATTCATCCAGTGCATCGATAATTCCGTCATAGGCTTTGATATTGTTCAGACATTTTTCCCGAAAGATTCCCCGATACACCTTGCACGCTTCGTCGAAATGCGAAAGTTCCGAATCCCCGGAATGCAAAAGCGCTCTTTCCACAAATTTTTTGTATCCGTCCCCCACAAAATATCGAGTATCCTCCATGGAAATTCCCGGATACCCGAAATGCTCCATCGCCTCCGACATGCAGTCGCTCAGGTTTTCCAAAGTATCCAGAAGCGTACCGTCGATATCAAAAATGCATGCTTTAATCATGATCAACCTCCTCAATAATCTTGTCAATCTTCTCCTGTTCTCCGACACAGAGCAAATGCACATCTTTCTCGATGATGGTATCCGCTTTCGGCAAAAAATCGACCTTTTCTCCTTTTTTAAATCCAAGTACCAGAATCTCATACCTGTTTCTCAAATCCAGCTGACGAAGAGAGTTGCCAACCCACGCTTTGAGCGGCTTCACCTCAAACATGGAGTAATTCTCCGTGATTTCCACATAGTCAAAAATATTGTCGGATGTATGCTTAACCGCCACTCTCTCCGCAATGTCCCGGTCCGGATACACCACTTCGTCCGCACCGTTTTTCAGCAGGAATTTCGCATGAATGTCTCTGCTCGCCTTGCTCACGACATATTTTGCGCCAAGCTCCTTGCAAAGCGAAGTAATCTCCAGAGATGACTGAAAATTCGTTCCGATACATACAAAAACCGTATCATAGTTTCCGATTCCCAGACTCTTTAAGACCTCCACATTCGTGCAGTCTCCGATTTTCGCATTGACGACATACTCATGCATTCCCTCCAACCTGCTCTCATCTTCATCCACAATCATGACCTGATTCCCCATGTTCGCCAGATTGATGCACAAATGCTGACCGAATCTGCCCATGCCGATAATTAACACCGATTTCATATCCAACCTCTTTCTTTGACTCCGTTTTTCACAGATTGCCTGCCTTTGACTCCGTTTTCCCGCTTTTCGCCATTTCTACCCGATGCTGATACTTTCTTTCGGCTGCTGTATCCTCGCTTTCGTACTGCTTTGCATAAATGCCAGGGCAAAGCTCAAACTTCCCACCCTGCCCAGATACATCAGCACAATCATCACAAATCGGGACACCTTATCCAGATCTCTGGTGATTCCGGTTGTCATGCCGACCGTACCCATTGCCGAAAACGCCTCAAAAAACACATCCGCCATGGAAAATTTCTGAATTGCCGTCACCACAAATGCCGCGGCAACAACCAGTCCCAGATTGATCACGGCAATGGTGGCTGCCGTATGAACCACATCTTCTTCCAGACGACGATTAAAGATATTGATTCCGTAACTTCGCCGAATACCGGAATGCATGTTTGCAAGCAGCACAAGCACGGTTGTCGTCTTTACCCCTCCCGCGGTTGATCCGGGATTGCCTCCGACATACATCAGCACCATTGTCAAAATCTTTCCCGCATCGGAAAGCCCAGCCGTATCCACTGTGTTAAATCCCGCCGTCCTTGCGGTAACCGATGAGAACAACGATGCCAGCACTCTGCCCTGCAGATCCATCCCCTGCATCACACCGTCATACTCGGTCATATAGAACAATATTCCGCCGCCGAATATCAAAATCGCGGTCAGCATCAGCACGATTTTGGTATGCAGCCGGTACTTTCGAATCTCCCATTTATGATCCAGCACATCCGCCCAAACCACAAAGCCGAGGCCACCGACCACAATCAATGCCATGATGACGATATTGACGATCGGATCCCGATAGTAGGCAACCAGGGAAGAGTACTTGCCGTATTTCGAGCCCATCAGATCAAATCCCGCATTGCAAAATGCGGAAACGGAATGAAACACCCCGAACCAAATCCCTTTCCAAAAGCCGAATTCCGGCACGAAGCGAATGCTGAGAATTGCGGCGCCGACGGCTTCCACAATCAGTGTGCCGGACAGAATCAACTTGGTCAGTTTCACGACTCCCCCGATTTTCAGGGAGTTCGTACTTTCCATGATCAACCCGCGCTCCCTCAGCCCGATTTTTCTTCGAAGAATGATGGAAAAGAACACTCCGACCGTAATAAAACCGAGCCCGCCGATTTGAATCAATGTGATGATCACAAGCTGTCCGAACAAAGACCAGTGTGTACTTGTGTCCGCAACCACCAAACCGGTCACACAGCTTGCCGAGGTCGCCGTAAACAGCGCCGACAAAAACGGAGTTGCTTCACCGGTTCTGCTTGCCGCCGGAGTCATCAGCAAAACCGTTCCGAGCATAATCATGATTAGAAAACCCAGTGCAATAAACTGTACCTGTGACAAATATTTTCTGGGTTTTCTGTCCTCAATTCGTCGCATAACACTCCCTCAAACAGGAACCGGAAGAAAATGCAAACATTCCTTTGCTCCGGATCTCATGCTTCCCGCTTTTTATAATAAATGTTTCCGAATATACTCCCCGCTCAAATTCACGAGATAAGCCGGCGCGATGTCAAACACTGTCCTGCAGCCGCTTGCACCCTCGCCTGCCAGACGATATGCCGCCCTGGCATAAGCCACCAGTACCGCCGTCGTAAATTCCGGATTGGAATCCAGCTTCAAACTGTACTCGATGACATGCCGGTTCTCCTGATTCAATCCGGTTGAACCGGTGCGAATCACAAATCCGCCGTGCGGAATGGCACTGTGATTCTTCTTCATCTCATCCATGGAAATAAAATGCACCGTAGTATCGTAGTCGGCAAAATAATTCGGCATATTTACAATCTCACTCTCGATCTTTGCCGGATCCGCTCCCTCTTTCGCAACCACAAAACACTCTCTCGCATGCTTTTGCCTTGTTGTAAGCTTCGGATTCGTACCTTGGCGTACCGCATCCAATGCCTCCGGAATCGGAATCGTGTACTGTCTGGCATCCAAAACACCTTCCACACGGCGAATCGCATCACTGTGCCCCTGGCTGACACCCTTACCCCAAAAGGTATAATCCGATCCGTTCGGCAATATGGCGTTCGCATACAAACGATTCAGGGAGAACATACCCGGATCCCAGCCTACGGAAATAATTCCGATCTTGCCGCCTTCCTTTGCCGCCTGATCCACATTTGCAAAATGTGCCGGAATCTCGGCATGATTGTCAAAACTGTCCACCACATGAAAATGCTTTGCATACTCCGGTGTCTGTGTCGGCAGATCCGTCGCACTTCCTCCGCACAAAATCAATACATCAATTTTATCCTTGAAATTCAAGACTTCCTCCGCAGAGTATACCTTTACCCCCTCTGTGAGAATCTTTACCGTACCCGGATCTCTTCTGGTAAATACCGCCGCCAATTCCATATCCGGATTGTTCATAATATTGCACTCCACGCCTCTTCCGAGGTTTCCGTAACCCATAATTCCGATTCTGATCATAAAACTCCTCTCTTTCATAACTCAAACTTTTCCATTGATCCGCTCCGGCTCATTCCCGCAAACACTCCTGAACGAAAATAAGTTTTAGTATATCCGTCAACCGACCGACACACTAAAACTCTTCGCTCTCTCTACCTCATGCAATGCCGAAACGTCATCGCAGGATGACTTCTTTTGCAAACGCATAAAAG
>JBHAEV010000016.1:0-4198 GCA_041855735.1 Lachnospiraceae bacterium | reverse complement strand
AATGCGATCTTCAATGCTCTGCTCGTCGAAGTTTGCATTTGTAATCGTGATAAATAAGTTCAAAGTGATCAAATGATTGATCTCTTTGGAAACGGTTTTCCCTTGTTTTCTGAGATACGTTGTAATGACGGAAACCCCCTTGCTTGCATACACCAGAGCATCCTGTAAACCCGCAACCTCCGGATTCTTTCCGCATACGCCCATTACGGTGCAACCTGTGTTCTTTGCCGTTTCCTGACATTGAAAACAAAACATTTTATTCTCCATACTGATTCTCCTCTTCTTTTTCAACAACATTGTAAACTTAGTCCTTGCTTTCAAGCTGTTAATTGAAGTATAGCAGAAGTGAATTTTGTATTCCGTATGATCGGTTACGAGTTCGTGATTTCTTTTTGCATCGTCATGATCAAAATGTATCCCATTCTCAAATCCAAAGAGCAGGTGTGAAAATCTCACAACCTGCCCTTTTGGGATCCTCTACAATTTTGCAACATCCTCGTACATAATATCCTCCGCCGCCAGCAAGGCAAGCAGTGTTTCCTCCAGTTTTGGACTGCACTCCCAGGCAATGCCGCAGCCGGCGGAAAGCACTCTCGGAACCGGAACCAGTTTCCCCTCCAAAGCATGGGCTTTGCAGACAAACTCTGTTGCCATCGCCTCCGCCGTCGTAAAAAAAGTGACATACAGCTTACTCATGATTCCACGGTAATCTCATAATCCAATCCGACTTCTTTTACCGTCGTTTTCCTGCCTCTGTTTTTTGCCGCAAACTCAATATTCCGAACCACATGCGCCTCGCCGGCAATCACTTTAATCGCCTCTTTCGGATATTGATCCATCGCCTCCTGCAACAATAAAACCGGCTCCGGACATGACAGTCCTCTAACATCCACTTCCTTCATTTTTACCTCCATTTTCTATCTTTGCATCGTAGTCTGAAACATGTTCATTTCCCGACAGTCCGGATCATGTTCATTTCCTGCACTCTTGTTTTTTCGTTTCCTGCGCCTTTATTTGGCAATCTCCTGTTTTCTTAATTCCAAAAATGCAATCACAAACAATGCCAGGACGGAAATAATCACAAAAATCTGACCGTTTACTCCCGGACCGCCCGCAACCGCAGCCTTTTCCGCCGTTTGTGCCGCGGCAGCCGCGGAAGCCAGTTTAAAATTGTGCGCAAATGCCGCACCGGTAAACATGCCGAGTACCGTCATGACCGCATCCGAAGAACCGGTTCCCGCAAGAACCAATTGTCTGAGCGGACATCCTCCGAGAAGCACCGCCGCAAATCCCACTCCGTACATGGACAGGATATTCCATAATGTCTGTGCATGGGCAACCGGTCCGAATGCCGCAAACTTGAAATTGCCGGTGAACAGATTATAGCCGAGCATTACAACAAAAATACCTCCGATTACGGAAAGAAGTCGGAAATCTTTCATCAAAACGACATCCCGGATGGATCCGGCAAAGCACATTCTGCTTCTTTGGGCAATGATACCGAATATCAATCCGACCGCCAATGAGGCAAGAACCGGTGCATGCATACTTCCCGGACCTTTTTCGCTGAAAACGAATAAGGACGGAACCAACAATACCAGGGCAAACATCATCGCACCGACTGCAGGGAAAAAGTATCCGTTTTCCTTACGAACGGGATACGCTCTTCCGAGGGAAAAGCCTTTGCGCAGATAAAAAGCACCTGTTGCGATTCCTCCGATAAATCCGACCAATCCGAAATAGGCACTGATATCCCCGGCGGACATACGAAGAATCATGCGAAGCGGACACCCCAGAAATACCAGGGCATTGACCATCATGATCACTCCCAAAAAGAAACGGATGACCGGCGACGATCCGCCTGTGGAACGATACTCTTTCGTAAACAAAGATATCCCCAATGCACCGAGCAGGATTCCGATAATCTCCGGTCGGAAATATTGGACAACTTCCGCATTGTGCAATTTCACGCTTCCCGCAATATCCCGGATAAAACAGGCAATGCAAAAAGCCATGTTCTTCGGATTCCCCCCTGCCGCAAGCAGCGCCGCACCCAGTCCCGCCAGGATGCCCAAGGTAAACAATCCTTTTTTTGTGTTGAAAAACTCCATGATAAATCCCTCCTTTAATCAATATGAATGCTCCCGACCGCCGCAATTCATCCGCCGGATCCTCCCGTCTGCTTTGCTTGCCGGATTCCCCCTTGCGGCAGCGATCACACTGTACCTCTTGCAATCGAATCCAATGCTTCGAGTGCAATATCTATCTCCTCATAAGTGTTCTTATGGGAAAAACTGAAACGAACCATTCCCTGATCTACCGTACCGAGCGACTTGTGAATCAATGGGGCACAGTGTGCACCCGGTCTGGTGGAAATCCCATATTTTGAAGACAGAATTTCGCTGACACGGGACGAATCCATATCCGAAATATTCAGGGATACGATCGGTGCACGATACCGGCTCGTGAAATCGCCGTATGTGCGAATCCCGTTGATCTTTCGTACTTCTTCATAAAAGTACCGGGATAAGCCGACCGCTTTCACGGTTAGACTCTGTATTCGATGCTCTCTCTTGCCGAATGCACGAAACACTGCTTCCTCATCTTGTGTCAAATCCGGTGTTTCGCGATAGGAACCGGCATTGGTGTCCGTATCCGAAAACGCCGCAATATCGCCATCCTTGCAGGAAGTCAAATGTGCCTCGAGATATTTCAAACCCGCACAGAGTCCGGCAATTCCGTGGGAGTTCAGCGTACCCGCTTCCAATGCGGTCGGCATCACATCCGCCTGGAATTCGTCATAAGAGCGGATCCCGGTTCCGCCGGACAGCAACGGGCGGATGTGCACCCCCTTTTTCACACACAAACCGCCGGTTCCCTGCGGACCCAACATGGATTTGTGACCGGTAAAACAAAGCACGTCAATTTCGGATCTTTCCATGTCGATTTCAAATGCTCCGGCCGTCTGTGAGGCATCCACAATGAATAAAAGATGATTCCTCTTGCAAATTCCGCCGATTTCATCAAGGGGATTGATATTTCCCACCACATTCGACGCATGGGTCAGGATAACCGCCTTTGTATCCGGCAAGATCAGCTCTTCCAAATCCGACAGCTTCAAAACTCCGTCCGCATCCACCTTTAAATAACTTACTCCGACTCCCTTCTGTTTTTGATAATTGAGCGGTCGTAATACGGAATTATGTTCCAGTACGGAAGTAATGACATGATCCCCCTTTTCGAACAATCCCTGAATAACAATGTTCAAGCTTTCCGTTGCATTCTTTGTAAAAACAACCTGCCTGGCATGATCGGCATGAAAAAATGCAGCCAGTTTTTTCCGCGCATTAAAAATTGTCCTGTCGGCGCTCAGACTTTCGGCGTAAATCCCTCTGGATGAATTGCCGAAATTTTGCATTGCGTGCAGCACGGCATCCATGACCTCTTCGGGCTTATCTTTGGATGTCGCGGCATTGTCAAAATAAATCAAGTTCCACCTCCTGAAGCCTGCTGTAATTTTTGAGGTATTGTCATTATACTCCACCGATGAGTATGTGTCAATTAGTATAGTTATTTTATTGATTGTTTTATTATTTTGTAGATCTTGTTTGTTTTTACGCGTTATTTTTTTGATCGAATATATTTAATAACTAAAACTCTGTGTTATCTGATTTTTAATATGACATTATTTTAACAATTGTCACATACCGGTCTTTTTCATAAAAAAACAATGCCTGCATATTGTCAAGGCATTGTCCCTATTTTCCAGCGATTTTCCGACTAAATTGTCCCAATGCATAGATCAGTACCAGTTGTTTCTGAACTTCGGCTCATATCCGTCGTCTTCACCATCGCCTTCAAACGATACATATTCGAATCCGTTTTCTTTGCACCATTTGGGCAGATCGTATTCATGATTCGATCCGAAATCTTCCACGACAGGTTGGTAGTAATCTTCGCAAGTACAGTAGTATTCGAACTCATGATCAAGATATTCATGAAGCCGTTTTGTAAAGAGATCATGGATAGCTTCTTTTGTCATGAACGGATTTTTCTGCAACTGCTGAGCCAGTGCTTTGTCTTCTGATATCCTTTCCGTAGGTATCAGAATGATCTCCGCTTCGTAGTGACAATCTACGGTTCCATTGCCCGCATCCCAGACGGCAAATCCCTTCCATAAGCAGGTGAATTCTTCTTT
>JBHAEV010000015.1:0-9632 GCA_041855735.1 Lachnospiraceae bacterium | reverse complement strand
TTGATTATACCGAAGGATTATGATCCCGTATTATCGATCAAACAGACACAGGAGGCAATTAAGTATATTCGTGATACTTTTCAGAAAGAATTCGGCAGGGAGATGAATCTGGAAAGGGTTTCCGCTCCTCTCTTTGTCACCAAATCCAGTGGACTGAACGATAATCTGAACGGTGTGGAGCGTCCGGTTGCCTTTGACATACAGGGAGTGCCGGGGGAAGAAGCGGAAGTGGTACAATCTCTGGCAAAATGGAAAAGAATGGCACTCGGCAGGTATGGTTTTGCCCCGGGAGAAGGCCTGTATACCAATATGAATGCCATTCGACGTGATGAGGAACTGGACAATCTGCACTCCTGCTATGTGGACCAATGGGATTGGGAGAAAGTCATTGAGAAGTCCGAACGTACCAGAGAAATGCTGGAGGAAACGGTCAGAACCATCTTTAAGGTCATCAAGCATATGGAACATCAGGTGTGGTACAAGTACCCGGATGCGGTTGCCAAATTGCCGGAGGATATTTTCTTCATCACATCCGCAGAACTGCTGGAACGCTATCCCGATAAAACCACCAAAGAAAGGGAGAATTTGATTACCAGAGAACACGGCTGCGTATTTATTGAGCAAATCGGAGGGAAACTGGGCAACGGACTGCCGCATGACGGCAGGGCGCCGGACTACGATGACTGGGAATTAAACGGCGACATCATGTTCTGGTTTGAGCCGCTTGGCTGTGCACTCGAGATATCCAGTATGGGAATTCGCGTGGATGAGGATTCCCTCGCAAAGCAGCTTCGCCTAGCAAATTGCGAGGAAAGGTCGAAACTGGGCTACCACAAGGCACTTCTGGAAAAGAAACTGCCGTATACCATCGGTGGAGGAATCGGTCAGTCCAGACTGTGCATGCTGCTTTTGAACCGTGCCCATGTGGGGGAAGTGCAGGCAAGTATCTGGCCGCAGGACATGATTGACGAGTGTGCGAAACATCGGATCTTCCTGTTATAGGATGGAAGCGGAAGTTTTGCCGCTGCCCGGATGCGCTTGCAGTATCCGGATACGAGAAGCAATCGAAAGTGCAGACTTTCGATTGCTTTTTTGGATGAAATTTGAACAAAACAATGGTATAATGTTAACAATATGGCAAAAAGAATGGATTTGGAAATGGAAAAAAGTCAATTTACGACAAATGTAATGAAAGTAAGTCGAACAGAGCTGGAGGATGGCATGCCGGAAGCTTTGCAGTCTTTAAAAGAAGCCGCAAAACTACTGAAAAGCGGGGAACTGGTGGCTTTTCCGACGGAAACAGTGTATGGTCTGGGTGCGGATGGGCTCAATGCCGATGCCGCAAACAAAATCTACGCGGCAAAGGGAAGACCGAGCGACAATCCTCTGATTTTGCATATTGCAAATCCGGAGCAATTGTATCCTCTTGTAAAAGAAGTTCCGAAGAAAGCGTTGCTTTTGGCAAAACGATTCTGGCCGGGGCCGCTGACCATGATATTTCACAAGTCCGAAAGGGTACCGCTGTCCACAACCGGAGGATTGGATACCGTTGCCGTTCGCATGCCGGATGATGTGATAGCTCAAAAATTGATTATAGAGAGCGGTACGGCGATTGCCGCACCCAGCGCAAATACATCGGGCAGACCCAGTCCGACAAGGGCGGAGCATGTATACGAAGATCTGAGTGGAAAAATCCCCGCGATTCTTGACGGCGGAGCGGTGGAAATCGGTCTGGAATCCACGATTGTGGACATGACAATCGATCCGCCCCGGGTATTACGACCGGGTGCAATCACCGCGAAGATGCTTTGTGAGGTTTTGGGAGAGGTGATCTCCGAGGAACACAAAGAGCTTTCGGAATCGGAGGCACCGAAAGCACCGGGCATGAAATACCGGCATTATGCGCCGAAAGCGAAACTCATTGTGGTGGAGGGGCAGGATGCGGCAGAAAAAATCATAAGACTTGCAAAAGCGGATCAAAGTTTCGGAAAGAAGGTCGGAATCATTGCCACGAAAGAAAACATGGAGAAGTATCGCAAGGCATGGGGGGATACAAAAGCACAAATCAAAGTGATCGGCGAACGGGCCGATGAAGAGAGCATTGCGAGAAATTTATTCGCGATTTTGCGGGAGTTTGACGGAAGCGATGTGCAAATCATCTATTCCGAGAGCTTTGCGGGGGAAGGGATGAGGAAGGCGATTATGAACCGTCTGTTAAAGGCTTCCGGGCATCATGTCATACGACAGGAATTGTGACGATGACAAAAAGGATGTGTTTGTCAAAGGCTTTTGGACATCAGTAAAACGACAGGAGGAAAAATGAGCGGAAAAAGAGAAGACTATATTTCGTGGGATGAGTATTTTATGGGTGTTGCCATGCTTTCGGCAAAAAGAAGCAAAGATCCGAGTACCCAGGTCGGAGCCTGCATTGTCAGTTCGGACAATAAGATTCTTTCGATGGGATACAACGGCTTTCCGTCCGGCTGCTCGGATGATGAATTTCCGTGGGAGAAAGACAAGGAATCGGAAGATCCGTACAATGCCAAATATTTTTACTCCACGCACAGCGAGCTGAATGCCATTTTAAATTATCGCGGAGGAAGTCTGGAGGGGAGCAAATTGTATGTGACGCTGTTCCCGTGCAATGAATGTGCCAAGGCCATTATCCAGTCCGGCATTAAGCTGGTGGTATATGCGGATGACAAATACATGGACACGGTGGCGGTAAAGGCGAGCAAAAGAATGCTGAATGCCGCAGGCGTGCGCTATTATGAGTATAATGAAACCGGAAGAAAGATTGTAATTCAGGTGTAGCGGTGAGAGAGAGTAAGAAGAACAGAGACTTGCGGGTTGCGAAAATACTGGAAAGACTGGATGAGCGATACGGAACGGAGTACCGTATTTTTTTGGAGTTTGAAACGGACTGGCAGCTGTTGATTGCCGTAATCCTGAGCGCGCAGTGTACGGATGCCAGGGTAAATATCGTGACCAAGCATTTGTTTAAAAAATATCCGACGCTGGAAGCACTGTCGAATGCGGATTATGATGAACTTTGCGAAGATATTCGCTCCATCGGGTTTTTCAACAACAAGGCGAAGAACATTCTGCTTTGTACAAGGCGGCTTTTGCAGGAATTCGGCGGTGTGGTGCCGTCGGATATTGACGATCTGACCTCGCTTGCCGGCGTGGGAAGAAAGACGGCGAATGTCATTCGGGGAAATATCTACCATATTCCCAGCATTGTGGTGGACACGCATGTGCTTCGCATCAGCAATAAGCTGGGACTGGTGAAATCCGAAGATCCGGTCAAGGTGGAATTCGAGCTGATGAAAGTTTTGCCGAAAGAGCGTTGGATACTTTGGAATATCGATATTATCACGCTTGGGAGAGAAATCTGCATAGCCAGAAGGCCGAAGTGCGGGGAGTGTTTTTTGTCGGATCTGTGCCCGGGGCGTGAAGGCAATCAAACAGGAAACTAGATTATCAGGGTGTGCTTATGCTGGATTTGGGTTTACGGCAATCTCAGAACATACACATGAATTTGAATTTGCGAATGTCCATCGATCTGCTTTCCAAAAATCAGGATGATTTGATTGATTTTGTGAACAAAGAGGCGCTGGAAAATGTATTCATAGAATTCATCGACCGGGATCTGCAAAAAAAGAAAATGCAGCGCAGAGCGGATGCGGAAGAGACGGAGGTGTCGGAAAATATCCCGCAGACCAAAATCTCCTTTGAAGAAATGCTGTTTCGGCAACTTGGCGAAATCAATCTGGACGATACGTCCTATCTTTGCGGGAAGTACATCATTGAATCCCTGGACGAGAGAGGATATTTTACCGAAGATGCAAATGAGGCATCCGCATGGCTCGGGGTTTTTGAAGAATGTTTTCTTCAGGTGCTGAAACTCGTACAATCCTTTGAACCGGCAGGGGTCGCAAGCCGGAATTACATAGAATGTCTGTTGGCACAGACCAATGATCGATATTTGAGAGAGATGATCGAGCATCATCTGGAGGATATTGCCGACGGAGATTTTGAGAGCATTGCACAGAGTTTGGGGATTACCGTGAAACAGGCGCAGAGCTTTTCCGATAAGATCAGAAGACTCAGGATTAATCCGAGACTTGCGGCGGATGAGCAAAATATCGATTATATTTATCCCGAAGTGTTTGTAAAAGTGGTGCAAGGGGAACTGCAAATCGAGTTTTCGGACAATGTGGAAGTAAAGATTGACGATGCATATTTTAAAATGTATCAGGAGGCAAGAGGAGAGGACAGAGCATATCTCAGAGAAAAATTATACCGTGCCAATTATCTGAAAAAAGCGATGGAAAGAAGAAGGGAGAATTTAAAATGTGTGATGGAGGCGATTGCGGACCGTCAAAAAGATTTTTTTTTACATCATGCCGAACTGCGTCCTCTTTCCATGAGTGAAATTGCCGGGATATGCAATGTATCGCAATCAACCGTATCCAGAATTGCGGCAAATAAGTATTTGGAATTCGAGCGAAAAAACTATCCATTGAAATCATTGTTTCAAAGAAGAATTCATTCAAATGATGAAGAAACCACAGGTATAAGGATTATACAGTGCATACGGCAGATTATCCATGGCGAGGATAAAAAAAATCCCTTGTCGGATGAGGAATTGAGCATGGAACTTCGGAGGAACGGAATCGATGTAAAACGCAGAACCGTGACGAAATACAGAAAGCAAATGGGGGTCAAGTCCAAATTCAAAAGGGCATTGCGAAATACCGGATATTGATCTTGTGGTTCAAGGAGAAGAAGAAACAGAAAGGTCGGTTTTCATGAAAAAAGCATCGGGAAAAACGGAGAAAAAATGGACAATGCCGGAATTGATTTCAAGATATTGCGATTCGGGTGAGATGCAGGACGATTTTACGACATCCGCACTGGAGTATTACAAGTCCATCGAACAGATGGAAGAGGGAATTTGTTTTATCGATACGAAAAAGATTGTAAAGATATGGAACAGAGCAATCGAGGGGATTTATAATATCAAGGCGGATGAAATTTTGGGCAGGCCGCTGGATGCATTTTTTTCAAATGCCATTAATTGCAGGGTGCTGGGAACGGAAACTTCGATTGAAAACCAGGTCCATAATCCCGGTAGAGAAACGAAGATCATTATTACCAGCCGTCCGGTGTATCACAAAGGGAAGCTGATCGGTGTTATGAGCATTGATAAGCCGTGTACACAAATTGACCAGATTAAAAGCCAGTTGGCGGAGGCGAAAAATAAGATCAGACTGTTGTATCAGGAATTGGACAAGTATGAAGAGATCAAGGATGATTTTTTTGTCGGCAATGACCCGAAAATCAGGGAAATTATGGAGTTTGCCACGAAAATCGCTTACAGCGATATCCCGATTATCATTTACGGGGAAAGCGGTACGGGGAAGGAGGTATTATCCCGTTTCATCCACAAAAAATCCAAGCTGCATGGGAATTTCGTGGCGGTGAATTGCTCGGCAATACCGGACAATCTGTTTGAAAGTGAGTTTTTCGGATATCGGGAAGGAGCCTTCACCGGAGCAAAGAAAGGCGGTTTTAAGGGATATTTCGAACAGGCGAACGGAGGGACTTTATTTCTTGACGAAATCAGTGAATTGCCCTTGCAGCAGCAGACGAAATTGCTTCGAACCATCCAGGAGATGAAAATCCGGCCGCTGGGAGCCGATAAAGACATTGATGTCAATATCCGCATCATCTGTGCGACAAATATCGATCTGATGGACAAAATCGAGGACAAAACGTTCCGCCTGGATCTTTATTACCGGATCAACGGGATTAAGCTCCATTTGCCTCCGCTTCGGAATCGAAAAGATTTGAAAGAAATGATTCGATATTTTGTGAAAGAAGAGGCGGCAAAATACAATCGACAAAAACTTGACATTGCGCCCGAAACGATGAAGCTGCTGTGCCGGTATTATTGGAAGGGGAATGTCCGGGAGCTGAAAAACATCATCGCGCAGATGATTATTTTGACGCAGGGGAATACGATTTTGCCGGAAAGCATTCCCAATGAAGTCATGATGGCGAAAAATACTCCGAAATACGAGGAAATCATCTTTGCGGAGAATATCGGAGAATCGTTGGAGGAGAAATTAAGCAGTATTGAAAAGAATATCATCATTCATGCTTTGCGTGACAATAACATGAATATATCCAAAACTGCCGGATTTTTAAAGATACCGAGAAGTACATTGCACTATAAAATGAATAAGTATCATATCGAGGAGTCAAATCATTGACAGTTTTGTCAATGATTTGACTATTTTTTTGTCGAAAGTAGAGGATGACAAATAAAATCGTTACAAAAATAACGTTAAATTGTGAACATGGTCTGCTTTTTATTTTTGGCATGATTTATGCATTATATTGGATGAGAGGAACAAAAAGCTCAAACAATGTGTGTTCCTGAGAATCATGCAAAGGGGGATTTCAGATATGGATTATGTATTTTTATTGAAACAGCACATAGGTGTTGCCTCCGAACCGATGGTAAAGGAAGGCGATGAGGTAAAACGGGGAGAATTGATTGCCGCAAAGCCGAAAGATCAACTTGGGGCGAATGTATTCTCCTCGGTTTCCGGAACGGTGACAGCCGTAAAAGAAGATCGAATCATTGTCCGGGAAGAGGGAACCGTGTTTTCGGAATATGAGAAATTGAAATCGAATTCGGATCTGGAATTGATCGAAGAAGCCGGTCTGGTCGGACTGGGCGGAGCAGGTTTTCCGACCTATGTGAAGATGAAATCCGTGTTTAAGGGAGAGGGCACCGTTTTGATCAATGCCGCGGAGTGCGAACCGATTCTGTCGCACAATGTGGAGAGGATTGAAAAAGAGCCGGAGGCATTTGTCGAAGCCTTGCAGATGATTATGGATATCTTGAAGGCGAAGAGAGGGATCATCGGGTTGAAAGGAGTCCACAAAGAGGCGGCAGAGGCTTTGAGGCGTGTCTGCAAAGCGGATGGAATCCGCATTTGCGAACTGGAGAACATCTATCCGGTGGGGGAAGAACGGGCGCTGATTCGGGATGCTCTCGGTATTTTGCTGGAGCCGGACAAACTGCCGATTGCGGCGGATGCGGTGGTTTTCAATGCGGAAACCGCATACCGGATCCGGGAAGCGATAAAATACAAAAAACCGCTGATCGATAAGGATTTGACTGTGGCGGGGAAGTTAAAAGAGAATGCTTCCATTCACGTGATGTATGACATTCCGCTCGGAAAAAGTGTAAAAGATGTAATTGAAGCGGCAGGCGGCATCGGGGATGATTACGGAGAGCTGATTATGGGCGGTCCGTTTACGGGAAAAAGAACCGATATGGACGCTCCGATTCAAAAAACAACCGGTGGAATTATTGTCAGCGAAAACTTTATGCACGGACCGGAAAAAATCGGATTATTGGTATGTGCATGCGGAGCGGATGAAGCACGGCTGAAGGAGCAGGCAAGGAGCATGGGCTCCGAGGTGGTCGGCGTGGAATACTGCAAGCAGGCGGTACAAATTAAGGGAAGCTGCAAATGCGAGAATCCGGGAAGATGCCCGGGACAGGTACAGAAAGTTATGGCATTGAAAAAAGCCGGGGCACAGGCGGTTTTGGTCAGCAATTGTACAGATTGCACCAATACGGTTATGTCATGCGCACCGCAGCTGAAGCTGCCGGTGTATCATTGCACGGACGGTGCGATGCGCTCGGTTAATTATAAAATGATAAGAAAAATAAAAACAGTATAAGGAGGTATCGATTTATGTCAATTACCAATGAGACACTGAAAAAACATCTGAAAGATCCTGCAATTTTCTGTTGCAGGAGAGAGAAGGGTCTAGTAATCGGACCGGCGGATCTGGAGGATCCGAGTTTGTTTGAGGATATGCAGGATGCAGGACTTCTTACATTGAGTTCGGACGGGCTTCGCATCGAGCAGGTACTCGGCAGAACACTGCTTCAGGATGTGGAGGCTCTGACGCCGATTACAAAAGATGTGCTGGACGGTGTAAATGAAACCGAAGAAGAGGTAAAAGCTGCACCTGCTTCCAAGGAAGTAAAGAGCGGTTCGAATGCTCAGGTCAGAACAACCAAAGGAGGGAAATCAATGATTCATATTGAAATCGGAAAGGCTGAGAAATTTGAGGGATTAATTTTGGATGTACCGGTATTTGCGGGGGCGGTTTCCGAGGCGGAATGCGAAAAGGAAACTTTGCCGAAGCAGGGTGAGAAAAAGGTGATGCGCAAGCTGATCAAAAAGCATATCAAGATTTCCGATGTGAAACTGGCAGACCGGACATCGATCAAGGACGGAGTGATTACCATTGACAAGGACATCGTGAAAAAAGCGGTTTTGGAGGATAAGCTTTGCAAGAGTCTGGAACTGGATATTATTTATCCGAATCAAAGGCATGTTTACACGGAAACCATTATGGATGTCTGCCCGATCGCAACCAAGGTGGAAGGTGAACTCGGAGAGGGAATCACCAAGGTTGTGGACGGCGTGGTATTTATGCTGACCGGTGTGGACGAGGACGGAGTACAGGTTCATGAGTTCGGTTCATCGGAAGGCTATCTGGACGAAAAGATGCTCTACGGACATCCGGGCTGTGCGGACGAGGGAGATATCATCATTCGCTGTCACGCGGTGATTGAAAGACTGTCCGGCATGACAAGACCGGGGCCTTTCGCAGCTCATAAATGTCAGGATTACATTATTCAGGCAATCCGGGAGCAGCTGAAAACGTATGACGGAGAAGTGGTTCGCGAAGAGCTTTGTGAAGATCTGCGCAGATCCGGAAATCCACGCATCGCCTTGGTAAAAGAAATCATGGGTCAGGGCGCGATGCATGACAATATTCTCTGTCCGGTTGAGCCTTGCGGAGTGGCAGGCGGTCAGAAGAATGTGGACTTCGGCAATGTTCCGATCGTGCTGACGCCGAATCAGGTAAGGGACGGTTCCGTACATGCTCTGACCTGCATCGGACCGGCAACCAAGGAAATGACCCGTCATTATATCAGAGAGCCGCTCGTAGAAGGTCTGGCGGCGGATGACGAATTGGATCTGGTGGGCGTAATCTTTATCGGTTCGCCGCAGGTAAATGATGAGAAACTTTGGGTATCTGAGCGTCTCGGCTCCATGATTGAGGCACTGGATCTGGACGGAATCATCATTACCACCGAAGGATTCGGAAACAATCATATCGACTTTATCCAACATATCGGTCAAGCGGGCAAGAGAGGTATCCCGGTGGTGGGCGTATCCTTCTGTGCATACCAGGGACAATTGGTAGTCGGAAACGAATATGCGACGGCAATGGTTGAGGAAAACATGGACAGCGGCGGATTCGAGAATGATATTGCGGGATGTTCCTGCGTTACCGCTTCCGTAGCCGCACGCGCGATTCAAATGCTGAAGAACCGTATGGCAGGCGTGGAAATCAAGCCGGCTGAGAAGAAGTGGAACAATGATGTCATCAATGCCAACAATCGTCTGCTCGGATTGCCGGAGACCAAATTGGTAGAAAGCGGAACATTACACTGATGGACTATATTATCAATCCGGTAATGATGGGCGGAGTCATAAAAGAAGTGCATGATTCCAAAGTAA
>JBHAEV010000014.1:0-7492 GCA_041855735.1 Lachnospiraceae bacterium | reverse complement strand
CGCACTTCCTCTATTTTTTCTTTTATGATTTCTTTTACACGCGTCAAATGTTCTTCATTGGAAATATCTTTCGCCTGAACTTCAATGTCGCGGATTCTTTTGTAGTTTTCATCAAACAGAACATAGGAGCCGCCTTCATTTCCGACTTTTACAATCTGCTTCTCCATTGTGAATATGTAATTTTCCTTTAAACTCAGCTCATATCTGCGCTCCAGAACAAGTTGAATACCGTTGAGAGCGGCATGCCCGCTCTGATACTCTGTCTCCTCCCCGTTCTCCATGTCTTTAAATACAAAAGTCAATGGAATCGTGGCACTTCCGCTTCCGTCTTTCACTTTTACAAATATGGTGTCGAGAACTACAGGCTGTTCCGCCGTATTTTCTTTTCTTCTTACATTAACTTCTAAAACCGGCTCACCGCTTTCCGTTTGCAATGCATCCGCAGCCTCCGCCTTAATGCGCAATTCCTCCATCTCGTAGGACATCTCGTCTTTCAAACGAAGCTTGTGAACTTCACTTTTATACAGTTTCAAATCCGCCAAAAATCCATTTGCGGTGATATATTCTTTTTTCATGCCATCCGGGTACTCCAGTTCAAATACCGGATTTCCCGAAACCGGTTTGCCATTCTCTGAAATCAGAATGTTTGAAATCGTTACTTCTTCCTTTTCCTCCGCTCTTGCTCCGAACGCTCCGCCCCATACAAACAGCAATGAAAATGCCAAAAGAGCTGTTCGTTTTAAACATTTGCAAATCGCTTCTTTCATATCCCTTGTACTCTCCTTTGTTTTCCCTGATTTTCTATCTATCCGCATTCTAACTCTCTATTCTGTATCCTTTATAAGTCTTTTCTGAATTTTTCTGAATTCTTGAAAAAGCACATGGCGAGAATTTCTCCCGCCATGTGCTTTTTCGAAATGTATTTGAGTTTTTCATGATTAATGTTGAATGTATCGTTTTACGCCGGAGGTTACCGGTCTGGAACTCAGTATCACTTCCTGCTTTGTTTGAAGTTTTGATTCCCCGGTATCGGCAGATAAGGTCGGATTCGGCACAATGGTTTCCGATTGTGCCTCGGCATTTGCAGCCTTTGTATCGGAAACGGACGCATCGGCTGTTTCGGTCTTTGCATCGGAAGCCTCCACATTCCCGGTCATCCCCTCCGCAATCGTTTCCGGTGCCAAAGTCATCGGCACGGTCGGTCCGACTTTTACATGCTCATCGGATTTTGCATTTGTTGAACCCGTCGTTGTTTCACCCGTTTCCGCCTGCAATGTCGGATTGAGCGCATCTGAAGTCTGCACGGCACTTTCCGATTGCACTCCAGCCTCGACAGACGGTTTCGTGACGAAACTTTCACTGTTTTTCATGGAATCCCACAGCTCTTTGGTCATCACCTTGCCGTCCAATGTCCACTCCCCGTGTTCATTGACCGTCCAGCCGTCAACGGTTGCTCCCTTGAGCAAATGCCCCTCAAATTCGTTTTGTTCTTCCGAGAAATAATAGCATTTGACTGCGCCGTCTTTTTCAATCCATTGCCAGCCCGTGAGCATCTCGCCCTTTGTGCCGTCGGAATGCGGGTTCAGATAGTACGTCCGTCCGTCGGCGGAAGTAAACCAGCCGGTTTGCATCCGTTCGATTTCATCAAAACGAAACCACGCCTGTTTTTTGGACGGGGAGTAAGGATTGTGAATCTTAAACCAGGTATCCTTCAGAAAATAGCCGTTCTTCGACAAAAATCCCCATCTTCCGGTATTGTCTCCAACCCATTCTCCCTCCGGAGTCAGATTGATATTACCGGATTGCGTGCTCAAGGCAGTATTCATACCCGACGTATTGGTGTAAATGCGATTGGCGGAACCGGAGGAAGAGCCGCCCGAACCGGACGAAGATCCACCGCTGTTTGTCGAAGATCCGCCCGAGTTCGACGAAGATCCACCGTTCGAATACTCGTAATTTCCGTAATCGGTCCATTTGTTTTGGAAGGTTCCCGATGAAATGGCATTCGAACTTGTGCTGACCAAAATCGTATTGCCTCGAATCATCTCCCACTCGCTCGGCGTATAATTGTAATCCCTTTCATTTTCCGGAACGAAAATGGAAGCATTGCTTCCGATATTTTCGATATTGAAGAATCTCACATCATACTCGATGTCCTCCACCGATTGCCCGGATCGGTTTTTTAATCCCGTAATACGAACCCGATACGATTTTCCGACATCCGTGCTTACACCCGGTTCGAAGATGATTGCATTTGCGCGTCCGTACTTTCCGCCATCCCGGTAATCATAGAGAAACTCCTCTTTGTCCGACCGATAGAAACGCGTGGTCCTTTGTGTTGCTTCATCCGTAATGTATACATTGATGTCATTGGACGGGCCGTATTGATCCGGATTCAGAAGCACCGACCAGTTTCCCGCGAACAATTGACTCGGGGTATTCGTTGCCGGCCACGGAATATAATTGGCTCCGAATCCGCCCTGCCTGTATCCGTCATACGCATACATCAGGGAATAATCTCCCGCTTTTCCGAATCCCGTGCTTTCCATACCCGGATCCAGTATCCATCGTCTGTGCCCCAGCTCCGTCACGGTTCTCGGATTGGTGTCGTCCAGCCATCCGTCAATGATTGCAAGCGGCAAGCCCGCATATCCGGATGCCAGATTGGAGGATGACGTTGCTTTCAAACCCTTTTGATAAAATCCGTCACCCATACCGCTCGGTATTCCGGGATTATGGCAAAGCACGCCGGCGGTTTCCAAAAGCGCGGCGCCATGTTGCGCGAGTGTCTGATACTCTTCACTGATACCGACCTCATTCAAACCGGCAACATAACGCACCAGATTCAATGCATTGAGTGCCTCCTGTACGGAGTTCATGCTTAATTCCCCCGGCAGATTCCTTGAAACATCCGGGTTCTGCTCCAAAACGGAATTTGTTCTGATACTGAAATAATGCGTGTTATAATAGTTTGCGATTTCTTCCTGCGTACGTAATTGAACGGTACTTGACGTTGCCGCATGTACCGTTTCGGGCATGGACGCAATCACGCCTCCCAATCCGAACACCACTGTGAGCAACATGCCAAGCGTCCTTCTTACGCTTTTTTTCACCTCATCCTCCTCATATTGTATTTATAACGAATCCTATCCTGCACCCGATTTCATTCTGCATTCCATCCCGGCAATGATACGATATTTCATCGGACAAATGCACTGGCAAGACCAACCGCCTGCAACGACGTGTTCTCGTCCAATCGTTATATTAATTGCATTTTAACATTCTTTTTCGTTTCTGTACAGATTGAAAACCGTCGCAGAATCACACAAATCCATCCGGATTCCGTATTCGTTACATTTTTTATGCATATTCTTTACATTTTCTGCACATAATTCTTACGAAATTTATGCAGAAAAATTTGACTATCTGCACATACTGTGTTACACTATATGCAGAAAAATATTTTTATGCAGAAAGGTGGTGATCATGATACATAACTTTGATTATACATTTCTGGAAGAGGGGCTTTTGCCCGCAAAATTATTAAATCTGGCTACCGGCATTTCGAGTTTAAAGACCATGGCAGGTGTTCGGAAACAGGAGCATGAGCGGGTTTTCACCGAACTGGAAGCCATCGCGAAAATTTCATCGGTCCGAAGTTCCAATGAAATTGAAGGCATTGTCACAAGTGAGGATCGTTATGAGGAGATTGTCAACAACAATTCCACTCCGATGACGCATGACGAGGCCGAGATTGCCGGATACCGCGATGCGCTTGCGCAGATTCATATGGGGCACGAATTTGTGGATTTTTGTGAAGAGGATATTTTGAAACTGCACAAAATTATTATGCGCCTCAGTACCAATGATTTCGGCGGTCAGTATAAGACCGAGGACAATGCCATTGTGGAAATCGACAAAAACGGCAAACGAAAAGTACGTTTCACCCCGACCCGTGCAAGGGATACCAAACAAGCCATGTCCATGCTGATTTCGGCTTATCGCGTTGCCAGATCCAATCCGAATATCAGCCCATTGCTGCTGATTCCCTGTGTGGTTCTGGATTTTTTGTGCATTCACCCCTTCCTTGACGGAAACGGAAGGGTTTCCAGAATTCTGTCCTTGCTTTTGCTGTACAAAGCCGGATACGATGCCGGAAAATATGTCAGCTTTGAAGAACAGATTATGAAGAATAAAGCATATTATTACGATTCCCTCCGTCAAAGTACGGAAGGCTGGCAACAAAATGTCAATGATTATTTTCCGTTTATTGAAAATTTCCTTACCATGCTCTATCTGTGTTACAAGGAGCTGGACCAGCGTTTCAGTGTGGTAAACAACAAGGCATTGACCAAAACCGAGCGCATCCGAAATACTGTTTTGGACAGTTTGATTCCGATGTCCAAGGCCGACCTGTGCAAACTTCTTTCGGACATCAGTCCGACGACCATCGAAGCGGTGCTCGGGGAAATGGTTCGAAACAAAGAAATTGTGCGCGTGGGCAGCGGGCGTGCAAGCAAGTATGTCAAAACAAAGTCCTGAGCCTGCAAATATCAAAAAGTCCGCAGTTTTACTCTTTCGAATCTGCTTTTTCCGATTCCGTTCTCTTTTCGAATGATGTCGGCTGTCACTCCCGGTGACCCGAGTGTCACGATCTACAAAACACCCCCTGTTGCCCTTGGGCAGCAGGGGGAACCTGAACCGATCGAAAGATCCTTTATGAATTTACAATCTTCACTTCCAAGCTGTCGCCATTTGTTATCACAATTTCTTTCACGCTGCAAGTCGCCTTGATGTCTTCGAGCGCATCGCCCAGATCCATTCCGTCCGGCAAAACCACCTCAACCTTGTCAATCTCGGTCTTCAGCGATACATTGTTCTCGGATTTGTATCTTCGAAGCTCCGAGATAATCCGAACGGCGGTCTTTCCGACACCGTTTTCTTCCTCACTGAATTCCTTTGTAACAATCGGCTCGATTCTGCATTGGTGGACGGATTTCACTCCTTCTTCCTTTGCAAAATAGCCCTGATAAATTTCTTCGGTGATATGCGGAATATAAATCGCAAAACATTTCAGCATTCCGTACAATGTGTGATATGCCGCATTCAAACCGGACTTTCTGGCATGCTCTCCGTAAATCTCCGGCTTGTATACGCGATTTTTGATGATTTCAATGTAATCATCGCAATAGCTCCAGAAGAATTTCTCCAGCTCTCCGAGTGCAAGTCCCAGCTCGTATCTCTCCAGATAGTTTTCGAAGTTTCGCAGCATCTCGTTGAATGCATTCACGATCCATCGGTCCATATGCATCAAACTCACTTCTTCGGATCTGTCAAACGGATGCAGAGTCACATCATTGCCTTCTTCGTCTTTTTTATCAAAGCCTTCCAATTGCATAATAACAAACTTTGCCGCATTCCAGATCTTGTTGATCAGCTTTGCCGCATTCTTAAACTCCTCTTCCGAAAACACAATGTCATTGCCCAGACTTCCGCCTGATGTCCACATGCGTACCACATCCGCGGAATACTGATCGATCAGATCGTCCGGTTCCATGCTGGAGTTCGATTTCTTCTTGCTGAGTTTCTCTCCCTTTTGAGCCAGTACATGCCCGGAAATCATGACATCCTTCCATGGAATCTCGTCAAAATGATACAGACTCTTTACAATCGTATAGAAATCCCATGTACGAATGATGTCATGCGCATTCGGACGCACACTCATCGGATGCATGCCCCGCTTAAAGCCGGCTTCGTCATCCCAACCCAGGTTGATCAACGGAGTAACGGAAGAGGTTGCCCATGTGTCCATGACATCGTTTTCCGGCAAAAATTCATTGCAGCCGCAGGCACACGCACTGCCCGGCTTGTCGGTCAACGGATTCACCGGAAGCTCATCAATCTCCGCCACCTTTACCTGTCCGCATTCCTTGCAGTACCAGACCGGAAACGGTACACCGAAATATCTCTGACGGGAAATGCACCAATCCCATTCCAGATTCTCCACCCAGTTCGAGTAACGGGACTGCATATGCGGAGGATACCAGTTGATTTCATCTCCCGCATCCAGATACCTTTGCTTGTTGGAAAGAATGTCCACAAACCATTGCTTCTTGATGGTAATCTCCATCGGCGTTCCGCAACGTTCGTGCGTTGCCACATTGTGGTCAATCTTCTCCTGCCTGATCATATGACCGTTTGCAATCAGATCCTCGATCATCGCCTTCCTGGCATCCAGAATCTTCATGCCGGCATATTTTTTGCAAGCCTCACCCATTGTACCGTTTGCCAGAATCGCCTCGGTATATCCGAGTTTATGCTTCTTATACCACTCCAAATCGGTCAGATCTCCGAAAGTACAGCACATTACAAGACCGGATCCCTTATCGAGCGCCACCTTCTCATCTTCCAGAACCGGAACGCAAAAACCGAACAATGGCACCGTAATCTTCTTGCCGAGCAGATACTTGTTCTTTTTATCTTCCGGATTGATAAAAATACACTGACAGGCCGCCAATAACTCCGGTCTGGTCGTTGCGATTTCGATATACTCGTCGCTTCCCTCGATAAAGAATTTCAGATAGTTGAAATTGGAAGGAATTTCCCTGGTTTCCAGCTCCGCCTGCGCGATTGCGGTTCGGCATTCCGGGCACCAGAGTGCCGGTGCTTCATCAAAATAGGCCCTCTTCTTATGATACAGATCAATAAAGGATTTCTGAGAAATCTTTTGGGATCTTTGACTGATGGTGGAATACTCCTGATTCCAGTCACAACTGAAACCGGCACGAATAAACAGCTTTCGAAACTGTTTCTCAAGCTCTCCCGTCTTCTCCAGACACATCTTTGAAAAATTTTCACGCGTGGTATCCTGCGCCTTAATCTTATTCTCCCTCTCCACCAAACGCTCGGTAGGAAGCCCGTTGTCATCAAATCCGAAGGGATAGAATACATTGAATCCCTTCATTCTCTTATATCTTGCCATGACTTCCGCCTGTGAATACGAAAAAATATGACCGATGTGTATCTTTCCGTTCACGGTCGGCGGCGGTGTATCTATGGAATAAATCGGAGCATCCGATTTCTCGTCAAAATGATAAATCCCCTCTTCCTGCCAAAAGCTCTGCCATTTCTGCTCAGCCTCTTTCGCCTTATACTTCTTATCCAGCATGTTCTCCTCCGTAAGTATGCGCCCTGTGATGTTTTGCGCATAAAATTCATTCCCTATCATAGCATATTCATCCATCTTTCACAAGATGCATGAAAGATCTGACGAAAAGACATAAGAAGCTCGCAAAAGTGCTACCGAAAAAGATTATTTTTTTCCCTAACACGCTCTAGCACAGTTCCTAAATCCATTTACCAATCGTTATAATGTTGCAAGAGATCTTCCTTTCTGCTTTTATTAATCCTCGCTTGTGTACCGACTTCCATCGTCGGAATGAACGATTCCGCCACTAATCGAGTAGGAGGAATTTCTCTTGATTGAGAAATT
>JBHAEV010000013.1:0-3391 GCA_041855735.1 Lachnospiraceae bacterium | reverse complement strand
CGTAAAACCCGGGCCGTCATTGCAATATACCTTCACGATATGTTCCTGTATCTTCGGTTTGCATTTGAGCGAAGCATAGATTGCCAGATTCCCTCCTTTTGAATGCCCTCCGACGATCAGCTTGGTATGTTTATAAACCCTTACGCGATTCAAATAATCGATTGCGCTTTTTTGCGCCGGTGTTTCCGAAAGAAAACTTAGGTTCAAATCTTCCTTCCATCCGATCAGAGAATCATCCGTTCCTCTGTACGAGACGAACTTCATGCCGCGCCCGATATGGATGGTTATGGCGGCAAATTGTTTCTCCTTTTTATGATCGAATGTTTGCACATAATCGGAAATGATCAAATCCCTGAACCTTGAAGAAACCGCCATTCGCTCAAAAAACAACAAGGCCGAACTCAAATATGCCGGGATTTTCTTTTTATCCTCATGCTTGTGTATCTCCATATACTTCAGATATGCATCTCCAATGTTGATTTTTAAACCCTTCACCACGATATCCGTAAAATCGATATACGACAATTCCGATAAAAAAAGATTGTCCACTTCATTCAATTCGGATTTTGAAAACGTCAGATCCCCTCTCCACAATATATAATCCAATACATTCGCCATAGTTTTCCTTTGCTTTCCGTGTATGCCTGCCGCAATGGTACTGCCTGCACTCTCAAATACATTTTAACAAAGGATCATGTTTTATTCAATAAAATATAAATTTAAAACCCGCAATATCCAGCTCATCATTTTCAAAAATCTCTTCGTCTTTATCCGTTTGCAGCGCTTCTCCCCGTAATTTTGTGCCGTTCAATGAATTCAGATCCCGAACATAATACCTCCCCTCATTGCAATCGATTTTCAGATGCATTCTGCTGATATTGCCGGAATGAATCACATAATCACAAACTCTTTCCTGTTTGCCGATTACAAAAGGAAAAAAACCGAGCTCGATATCTTTGATATTGCGATTCAAACTCTTCAGCAAGTGTAATTCCTTCGCTTCCAGTTCCTTGACCCGCTCCGACAGCAATACGGTATGTTCCGCCTCCTCGTCTTTGCGTTCATCATATTCATTGAGATATTCCATCCACTGCTCTTCTTGGGTGTTTACCGGTATGATTTCTTTTTCTTCCGATATTGTCTTCGGTTTGCGCGATTTAAAACCGAAAATGTCCCTGAACCGAAACGATTTCCCTTTCTTGTCGTCTTTGGCTTCGTCCATTCGATCGGACTCCGCTTCCCGGTTTATAAGGAGATTCTCAGCATAATCGATATTGTCCGACTCCGTCAGATTCTCAGACAAAACATCCGTATTTCCGGCGTTCGGTCTTTTGTTTCGTTCCGACGGAAGTTCCGGAACAAAATGATTCAACGCATCCAGCAAATCTGAATAGACAAATTCTTCTCTCTGGCTCTTCTTGAACAATTGATAGCCTAAAACTACCGCATTGTGATCATCGTGATTGATGCAGGACATCAATTTGGACAAAAGTTCCCGTAATTGCTCGCGTGATTTCCTCCCTGTTTCAAACATATAGCAAAAATGCAATCCGCCATCCTTCGGATCGACAAAGATAAAATCCGAATCAATCATCACATTTTCTTCGTCCAGCAAATACTCGGGCAAAACATACATGAGCTTGTGAAATTCAACAATGATGTTTCGCAATTCCTTCTCATTCAATTTTTTCAACTCCAACATGGCGGATAAGGATTTTAATGAAGTAATATTGTAGCGATACATCGTATTATCTTCTCCGGTTTTGATTTCAACCGGCAACAGACCGTCAATTTTATTGTGCTCCAGCATTTTCATCTCGTATCCGTTCCTGATATCGGTCAACCCGCATTCAACAACAAAGAAACTCTGGTTTAATCTTCTCTCGTAGCTTTTTTTCATCACCTTCACACTTATTCCTCCTTAGCACCGGATCGGATCCCTTCCACTATGGTAATCATCCTCATAAAATTCTCCGGGTCGTTTACTCCCTTCTTTACGCTGAAATTTTCTCCGAAGATCGAAGTTTCGGATGTACTTTGAAACAAGTTCCTTTTGACATCCACTTTACTTTCCTTTAAAATTCCGATTTTTTGAATATGCTCGTTTGCGGCATTGCGTACCCGCTCAATATCCAATCCGTCGTCTTCGTATATTTTTTCAATATGGGATGCTCTGACCGAAGAATAATGTGTAATGTATTCCGCAATCACCCTTCCGTGAAGGCGATATACAAAACCCAGAACGGTCACCAGTCCGAACAGAAAAAATGCCATGACACAGGTGATTTCCACCGTAAAACTTGCCGGAACCAGAAATCGATTCCCACGGTTTTTTCCGTGTTTTCCACTGTTTGTTGTGATTGTATTTGCCATTTTTCATATCTCCTCTCATTCGGATTTTCCTTCGAAAATGCAAACTCATAAACCGTCGTTCCTAACGTAATATCACCCATATTCCGGGCAATAACACATAGGGAATCATCGGTATGCTTTTCCCTTTGCCGGTTTGATCGGAACACAGGTAATATAAAACCAGAATCAAGGAAGCGATTGCCATACTCAAAACGGAGTAAAATATCACCTCGGCGACCGCCGATATCCCCATTCCAAATCCCAGACCCAGGAAAAAGTATCCGTCTCCCATGCCGATTGCCGAACGGGTGATCTTGGAAAGTGCGAAAATCATCAAGGCCGGAATCAATCCAAACATGATTTCCGCATAATCCAGTGTATGCCCCGAAAACAGCCGATACATATACATCAGAATACTTAATATATAAAAAACAACGCAAACGCGTAAATCAATATACTTTGTCTTAAAATCCTGATATGCACAGATGCTCAGGTAAATGATGAGCATGATTTTCCCGCAAACCATCGCTGTTAAACCCATAAATTCCTCCGTTTCGTATCCGTTTCACTTCCATGAGATCCTCAATGACCGCTGCAATAGGAGCAGGCACCGAGATGTTCGACTTCCGATAACGATACCTGCCTTGCGTAGGCGATGATTGCGGAGCAGGACCTGTTCGCATGATAACTCGTTCCTGACGGCATAATGTATACATCGCCCGTCGTAATCCCCCTTGCACATCTTGCACAGGGTTCATAATGTCTGCCGAATCGATTCCTTGTTCGCCCGGCATTCTTTGCACTTACTTTACTGAGATCATTATGCAGATAGTGACAAACTGCACTTTTGTGATATCGTTTGCTTGTCTTTCCGACATAAACCAGCTCTTTGCTTTCCGGCTTATCTTCGGACTTTTTTAACCCGTCTCTTCCGACCCATGCTCTCTTTGCACTCTGCACGCTCTGCTTTATGCCGCGAAAGCCGAAAATACCGAACGGCAAACGGTATTCATAATTTAATCTCACATAAATCATCTCG
>JBHAEV010000012.1:0-6919 GCA_041855735.1 Lachnospiraceae bacterium | reverse complement strand
TGTAATTTATTGGATACGGCAAAGTGCCGAAGGGAAGGGTGTTATGGATGGTTCGGTAGAAACATTGATTGTCGCTTTTATTGTCGTCAGTGTCAGCAGTATTTTTGCATTGATTTTAATGTTTGTGGTGAAAGAACCAAGAGCAAAAACCATGATTTTTTATGCTTTGGCAATATGGGGAATACTTCTTGCGTGGCAGCATGTGCTTACATTGGAAACGAAGGAGATTGCAAAGCAACTTGGCGCATGGGGATTTGGCGGATTGTCAGTCGCAGCCATGCTCGTGGACATGTTTGCCAAGGGAAAGAGTCGATTTTGGATTTCGAGATTGCTGGTGCTTTTCTCCGTGATATTCGGGATACTCGGAGCATTTTCGTTTGAAATTGTGATTTTATAGAAGGAGGATGTCGGGTACGGGTGTTTTGCGATTTTTTAAAAGGCTGCACTTTCGCTGAAATACCCGGCCGGGCATCAAAAGATGAAAAAACGATAATATTGTTTTTTTGCTTGCATATTTTTGCAGAATGTGCTATGATGTCAAATGTAATTTTCACATGCGGGGATGCTGGAACTGGCAGACAGGCTAGACTAAGGATCTAGTAATCGTACGATTGTGAGGGTTCAAGTCCCTTTTCCCGCACGAATCACGGAAGCTTATCGAAGGATAGGCTTCTTTTTTTATGCTCGGACAAAAATGTCAGGATACCATTTCAATTGCAATACAGCCTGCATCGTTTTTCGGATTTGACATCGTGTAATTGTATGGTTAGTCTTAGCTGATTCCATGTTTCTTTGTGTATATTGTTAATTTAATATCATTACATTCTCGTAAAAGAAATAATTATGATAAAAAAATAACTTATATTGAAAATGAATTCTACATAATTTACAATAATATACACAAAGTATGATATCGTGTATGTTTCATGAAAAGATATCATGCCGATACAAGCATTGAAAAGAGCAGGGAAAAGTGGTTCATTTAAAGTTAGGAGGAGGATGAGGATATGAGCAGACTTGAGATGTATTCTCAAAGCAAGTCTCAATTGGTTATTGAGGATATTTATAAAAATCTTCAAAATCGAATCGAGGCAAGTCCACCCGGGCTTTGTCCGGTGGATACCACCCGCGCATTTATCGACATGTGCCATTCTCAGACATGCGGGAAATGCGTGCCTTGTCGGATCGGTCTGATGCAGCTGAAAAAGTTGATGAGTAATGTGTTGGACGGAAAAGCAAGTATGAGTACGCTGGACTTGATTGAGGATACCGCAAAATCCATTCAGGAAACGGCAGATTGTGCCATCGGTTTTGAGGCGGCTCGCATGGTGTATCGCAGCATAAAATATTGCAGGGATGATTATGAAGAGCATGTGAAAAATGGCCGATGTGCCTGTTTGATTACACAGCCTGTGCCCTGCGTGGCGCTGTGTCCGGCAAATGTGGATATTCCGGGTTATATCGCTCTGGTTCGTGAAGGAAGGTATGCGGACGCGGTAAGACTGATTCGTAAGGACAATCCGTTCCCGACGACCTGTGCGTTTATCTGTGAGCATCCCTGCGAGGATCGCTGCAGAAGAAATATGGTGGACAGCTCCGTCAATATACGCGGTCTTAAGAGAGTGGCGTCGGATTTTGCGGGAAAGGTTCCGGCGCCGGAATGCGCTCCATCGACGGGCAAGAAGATTGCCGTGGTCGGCGGCGGACCGGCGGGATTGTCCGCTGCGTATTATCTGCAGCTGATGGGACATCAAACCACGGTTTTTGAGATGCTTCCGAAGCTCGGAGGTATGCTGAGGTACGGGATACCGAATTATCGGCTTCCGAAAGAACGATTGGAAGAAGACATTGAAGCGATTTTGGAAACCGGCGTGGAAGTCGTTTACGGAAAGAAAATCGGTGTCGACTTTCAGTTGCATGATCTGATGAAAAAATACGATGCGGCATTGATTACAATCGGTGCATCCACGGATAAGAAACTGGGATTGGAAGGAGAAGGAGCAGAGGGGATTACCTCGGCGGTACATTTTCTGCGCAATGTCGGAATGGGCAGGGAAATGAATTTGGAAGGCAGGAGTGTGGCCATCATCGGCGGCGGAAATGTTGCGATGGATGCAGTCCGAACGGCGGTCAGACTGAAGGCGGATAAGGTAAATTGCGTTTACAGAAGAAGACTTGCGGATATGACGGCGCTTCCGGCTGAAATTGAGGGTGCGATGGCTGAAGGTGTGGAAATGTTAACACTTCGTGCCCCTTCCAAACTGGAAATTGAGGACGGAAAGCTGCGCGGAATCTGGGTTACGCCGCAGATGATCTCCAAAATCAAGGATGGCAGGGCATCCGTCATTCCGACCGGAGAACCGGATGAATTCATACCTTGCGAGAACCTGATCATTGCAATCGGTCAGGATATTGAAACAAAGCATTATGAAGAAGCGGGGATTCCGGTTTCGAAAGGGAAAATATTCACCATGGCCAATGGAGGATTTCAGGGAATTCCGGGACTGTATTCGGGAGGGGACTGTGCATCCGGTCCGGCTACGGTTATAAAGGCAATCGCCGCCGGGAAAGTCATGGCGGCGAATATCGATGAGTATCTCGGTTTCCATCATGAAATCACCTGTGATGTGGAAATTCCGATTCCGAATACCGATGACAGGTCTTCCTGCGCAAGAGTGGAGCTCGGGGAAAGGGCGGCTTTGGAGAGAATATTTGATTTTGACGGTGTGGAAAATTGTATGAACGAAAAAGAAGCGTTGCAGGAGTCGAATCGTTGTTTGCGGTGCGATCATTTCGGTTTCGGAATATTCAAGGGAGGGCGTGAAAGATTATGGTAAATCTTACGATTGACGGTAAAATGATATCGGTGGCAGAGGGTACGACCATTATGGAAGCGGCATGGATGGCGGATATTCCCATTCCGAGACTCTGTTATCTGAAGGAACTGAATGAAATTGCCGCCTGCCGTGTTTGCGTGGTAGAGCTTTCCGGAAATGACAGGCTGATTACATCCTGCAACAATAAAGTCGAAGAAGGGATGGAGGTCTTCACCAACAGTCCGAAAGTGCGTCTGGACCGAAGAAGAACGGTACAGATGATTTTGTCCCAGCACGACTGCAAATGTGCGACCTGTGTCAGAAGCGGGAACTGTGCCTTGCAGAATCTGGCAAATGAATTAAATATTCAGGACACATTGTATGAAGAAAGACTGGAGATTCAGCCTTGGGATCGGGAATTCCCGTTGATCAGAGATTCCAAAAAATGCATCAAATGCATGCGCTGCATACAGGTTTGCGACAAGATGCAAAGCTTAAATGTCTGGGAATTGGAGGGCACCGGTTCTCGAACCACTATAAATGTATCCGGGGCAAGAACCATCCGGGAGGCGGATTGCTCATTGTGCGGACAATGCATTACGCATTGCCCGGTGGGTGCGCTTCGTGAGCGCGATGATACGGAGAAGTTCTGGCAGGCGATTGCGGATCCGAATAAAGTTGTGGTGGTGCAGGTGGCACCGGCTGTTCGCGCGGCATGGGGAGAGCAACTCGGATTGGAGAGACAGGAAGCCACGGTCGGGAAAATCTTTGATGCACTTCGCAGAATGGGTGCGGACTATGTTTTCGACACTTCTTTTTCCGCGGATTTGACCATCATGGAAGAGGCGTATGAATTCATAGAACGATTCCAAAAAGGCGAGCTTAAGGACAGGCCGATGTTTACATCCTGCTGTCCGGGTTGGGTACGCTTTATCAAGAGCCAGTACCCGAATCTTGTGAATCAGCTGTCCAGCGCAAAGTCGCCGATGCAAATGTTCGGATCCGTGATGAAATCGTATTTCGCAAAGCAGATCGGAAAGAAACCGGAAGATATTTTCTCGGTCGCCATCATGCCTTGTTTGGCGAAAAAGGGAGAGATTGCGCAGATGGATTTATACTATGAGGAATACGCCGGCCATGATACCGATTGTTCTTTGACCACCCGGGAGTTTGTCCGGATGATGAAGTCGGCACATATTCTGCCGCATACTTTAATCGACGCGAACCCGGATCGTTTATTCGGAGATTATTCCGGCGCCGGTGTTATTTTCGGGGCAACGGGCGGAGTTATGGAGGCGGCGCTTCGAACGGCATACTATGCGATTATGGGTGAAAACTGCCCTGCCGATGCCTTTGATGTGGTGAGGGCGACATCACAGGATACGGACATTGTGGAAGCGAACTTTTCACTGAACGGCATCGATTTACGAATTGCCGTAGCCAATGGACTTGGAAATGCCAGAAAACTGATCGACCGAATCGAATCCGGCGAAAAGCATTATGATTTTGTCGAAATTATGGCTTGTCCGGGCGGATGTGTCGGAGGAGGGGGGCAGCCGATTCATGATGGATATGAATTGGCATTTGAAAGGGGGAAGAATCTGTACTTCATCGACAAGAACAAAATGTTGCGCCATTCTCATGAGAATCCGGATATTAAGGCATTGTATGAGAATTTTTTTCAAAAACCGAACAGTCACAAGGCGCATCATTTGCTGCACACGGACCACAAACTGTGGGAGATGCCGCTGAGTTTAAAACGCAATCGCAAGGGTTATATTGTGGGAAGGCAGAGATAGTATATGGAAGTTGTCTTTAATATCATTAACAATATTTTTTCATTCATTGTTCCGCTGTCGGATTTTCTATGGGATTTTCCGACCAATATGGAGTGGTATCATTCCATACCGGTTGTCGGCAATTTTTCGTTTGCCATCATATTGCTGGTCGGATCGGGAATCTATTTCTCGATTCGACTCGGATTCATACAGGTGACCCATTTTCGAAAGGGAATCCGGATCATGACGGAAAAAAGAAGCATTCGCACCGGAATTTCTCCGTTGGCAGCTTTTTTTCTAAGCTCCGCGATGCGTGTCGGACCGGGCAATATCGTAGGGGTTACCGGCGCAATTGCAACGGGAGGTCCGGGGGCCGTTTTTTGGATGTGGGTGAGTGCATTCTTCGGAATGGGAACCGCATACATGGAGGCGACTCTGGCACAGATTTTTAAAGAGAAGAAGGAACAGGAATATGTGGGAGGGCTTCCGTTTTACGGAAGAAAGCTGTTGGGAGACAAAGTCTTCGTCGGTATATTTCTGTCCTCTTTATATATTCTGTATGCGCTCTGTTGTTTGCCGGCACAGGGATTCAATGTGGTTTCCTCAATCGGCACGATGGCAGGTATCGTTATGGGAGAGGAGATTGCCGGAAACTCGATCTTTTACTATATTGTGGGTGCCCTGATCATTCTGTATACCGCCTTTTTGGTGTACGGAGGAATCAAAAAAGTTTCCCGCTGGACGGATTTTGTGGTGCCGGTTATGGCAGTGCTGTACATTGCGGTCGTAGCTGTACTGATTGTAATAAATATTTCTTCCGTGCCGTATTTTTTCACTTCGGTATTTGCGGGTGCGTTTAAACCGGAAGCCTTTTTCGGCGGTGTATTTGGTACGGTACTTGCCCAAGGTGTGAAAAGAGGTCTGATGTCCAATGAAGCCGGGCAGGGTACGATTACCATGAGTGCCGCCACGGCGGATGCGAAGCATCCTTGTGAGCAGGGGATACTGGCATCCATCGGTGTATTTTTGGATACCATTGTGATTTGTACATTGAGCGGTTTTGTTGTGGTGATGGCGCATATGTGGACAACGCCGAAAGCGGATGCGTGGGGGCAACTGGACAGACTGGCAAAGTTTAATGCGTCGGTTGCCGAGCTGACACCCGGAACTTCGTTCAATGCAATCGTGACCTTTTTGCTGACGCTTTGCTTTTGCCTGTTTGCGATTACCTGTTTGCTCGGGATGATCAGTTTCTCGGAGATAGCGGCAAATCGTATTTCCGGAAGCAGGAAGTTTATCCATGCCGTGCGTGTGATATCCCTGGCTGTTGCGGCATTCGGTATTCTTTGCAATATCGCCGGATATGAACTCGGAAATCTCTGGGCATTCTCCGATCTGGGAAATATATTGATTGTGTATTTCAATGTTCCGATTGTATTTATCGGTGCCGACTATGTGTTTAAGGCAACAAAGCATTTTAAGGAAAGTGACGCGGGTGAATTTCATTCCGAAACGGTCGGCAGAAATGACTTGAAATGCTGGGATCGTTGAGAAACGGACATGGTATGTGTTTTCTGTTATTTGCCGATATTTTTATATCATATCGGGTGAATTCAGAAAAATTCAGATAATACTTAGAAAAAGCACAAAACAGAATGTTATACTCCAAATGCAATAAGAAATGGAAAGGAGTATGAACAATGAAGTGTAAGATGTGGAATGTTTTTGCATCGTTGTTTCTATCTTTTTTGCTTGTACTGTCAACGGCATTCGGTGCAATGGCAAAGGAGAATGAAACGGTAACCATTCCTCTGCTTTTGTTTTTGGAGGATGGAAAACAGATTTCCGAGGATATCACGTTAGGGATGGAATATCCGGGCGGCAAATCCGTGAGATTGGTTGCAGAAAAAGGAATGCTGGTCGATACGAAATTTTATACAAGAGGATTTCATACCATCAGTATAGAAGAGAGTGATGTGTATGAAATGGAGCCGGTGCGATTACAGATTCATGAAGGCAATCTTGTGGGTGAAGTCATCGAAGACGGAACGGTTTCCTCATTGGAAGTAAAGAGAAAGAGCGGCACCGGTTCGAGAAAGGTGGTGGCAGATCCGATTTTTGTAAACATGCAAACGGATTCCGGGAAACAATCCGTTACAAAGAGTCTGAATTTCCGTTTTAAAGATCTGGAAACCGGAAAAGTTACGGAGAAAAACAGTGAAGAGGGGATTATCGACGGACTGGTGTTGATAGATCGACATTATTATGAAGTGAGTTTGCAGGAAAATCCCGATTATACGATGGAAAAACTATCGGCATATGTCA
>JBHAEV010000011.1:0-3272 GCA_041855735.1 Lachnospiraceae bacterium | reverse complement strand
AATGGCGCTTATGTATTCTTTGACTGCAGTCCGGAGGTTCCTTTGACAAGAAGAAGCATTTGTTATGACGAGGAAGCACGCTTGAAGCGGAAACGGAACAGACCCGATTCCAGTGCGGAGAAAATGGCGGAGGAAATCGGGGCGCAAATACTGGATGAAGAGGACTATCTGTTTTTGCAGACTCTTGGAGATTTTGACAGAAAGACCCAGAGCTGGGTAAAGACAGATGCGGATTTTCGGAGCCACGGAGAGGCTCTGTTTGGCGGAAAACGCCACGGAAGAACGTTCCTGTTTTATAACGGTGCGGATGCCTATTATAAAACAAGAGGGTTTCGTTGTAAGTTGATTGTAGAATAAAATTCTGTCAATATTTTGATACGAGTATGCGTATCCAATCATGGTGCGAACGGGAAATGCGAAGGAAGTAAGCCATGATACTGCCGGAATTAATACCTAGGAGGAGTTTTCATGAAACCATTTAAGGTGGCATACAAGGTGGTTCGTAATAATTCGAATGAGATTTATCGTGGGTTCGGATTTCATCATCTGTCGGATGCCACGCAGTATTATGTACATCCCGATAATCAGTCTTTCAAGGGGACTACGACACTCTGTCAGCCAATCGGAGAGGCCGTTATTCTTTTTGCCATGATGCTGGAAAGCTGCATCAAAGGTTCGGGGTTCGGCGATTATTTCGTGAGTGAGGACAGGAGGACCGTATGGGTCGATATCAATATTCCCGAGGAGTATCGCACCCGCGGAGTGGTTGAGAAAGACATCTATCGATACAAGGCGGTATCGGAGAATGGAGAAGTCACGGTTGCCGCATATGACATCAGGGGCAATTGGATGGATGGAAACATGGATCATCTTCGCCCATTGTACAAGCTGTTACCGGCATTTTGCGTTCTGCTTGCACGGGAGATGGAGGAGCAGTCCGATTTTCACAATGTGATGGACGGCTTTATTGAAAATCCGGTGGCGGATGTCTTTGTGAATCTGCATGAGAATTTCTATCAGATGCACAAGAATGAAGAGTATGAAATCATTTATGCCGATATTCCGAAGTTGGACAAAGACGCGTATCGTTCGTACTCGGATGGCTATAAAGTGATTAAGAGCAATAAAGAGGAAATGAAGCGAACAAAGACGGAAAATGTGACGGCTTTTCCATATGGCACATTTTCCGAAGACTTAATGCAATGGGTGCCGAATTTGCCGTCCGAATTTGTGTTGCCGGAGAATCTGAAGAGTATATGCAGCGCGGTCACAAGCGGGGATTTGCGGGCTATTCTTTTTCACGGACCTGCCGGAACCGGTAAGACGATGTCGTGTAAGCTGGTTGCGCAAGAGATTGGACTTCCGATCCTGGAAACGATCAACTGTACGGAGAATTTGGACGAATTTGTGCTTGGCAAGTTCATTCCGGAAGATGACAAAATTGTCTTTAAGGAAAGCTATGTGACCAAGGCGATTCGAGAGGGCGGCGCGGTTGTGTTTGAGGAAATCAATTTTGCAAAACCGCAGCATTTGGCATTCTTGAATTCGTTGTTGGACGACAACGGTTTTGTTCGATTGGATAATGGCGAAGTGATCAGAAGAAATGCGAATTTTCGATTCTTTGCAACCATGAATCTGGGATATTTCGGAACAAAGGAACTGAATCAGTCATTGTATAACCGATTCCACGGAATTATAGAAATTGCCGCACTTTCGGACGAAGCCATTTCCCGTATGCTCATCACGAGAGTACCGGAATGTGGGGCCGTTGTTGATAAGATATTAAGTGTGTATCATAAAATTAAGCGGAAAATCGAGACCGAAGAACTGGACATTGTTATTTCGCCGCGAAATCTTGAGAATTGGGCCAGGCTTGCAAAGTATGAGGGATATATGCAGGCGGCGGAGAAAACCATGATTCCGATTGCAAAGTGTGACCGGGTTTTGGAAAATACAATCAGAGGCATCATCATTCTATATAAGTGGAATTCGTGACGGATGCCGGGAGGTCAACGGCTTGACAAAGCAAGAAAAAGAACGAATACTGAAAGACTTTCAATGCGATTACAATCGTTCTCTGGAAGAAAATTTTGCGCAAATGTTTTCGGAGAACGAAGAAGCCAGATTGTTTTTTATTAATGAGAATCAGGCATTTACGGATGGCAGAAACATCATCGTCGATCCGGCATCGGATGAATTGTATGCAGACACAAAAGCTTTGGCGGATACGGAAAAGTACTTAAACTGGAATTCCTGCGTTTCGAAGGATGCATGGATGGCACTACGGATGATTACCAGGGCACAGACGATTCATGAGTGTTTGCATTTGCTGTATTCCACATTTCCGCCGGAGGTAAGCAGGGATCCGGGATGTGACACAAAAAACAAGAGAAAAGTGATGGCAATGATCTCCAATATCATTGAGGATGCCTATATTGAAGCGGTCGGAAGCAGTGTTTACGACAATGTGGAGACATATTTAAAGTTTGGAAGAATATCACGGTTATTTCTGACACATGAAGCAGCAGGGACAGTGGACAGGATGTTTAACGATAAAAGATCGGACAAAAAGGAAACGGATGATCAAACATCTGCCTCCGGTTATGATATCGTGGTTGAATATTTGAATTATATGGCGACAATGCTTCTATATCCGATGGTAAAGGAAAAAGAACCGATCGTAACGATCAAGAGTTATGTGGAGCGGACAAAGCGATTGTTTATGGAGGGCAGTTGTTCTCCTTCCCCGGATGCAAGATATCGTTTTTCGCAGGAGATATTTGATATCATACTGCCGATCATTCCACAGGATGATGAGGTGGAATTGCCGGATAATACGAAATTATTATCCGGTACAAAAACGCATTTATCGGACGCATCCACGATCGGACAAGTGCAACGTAAGGGAAAACCGCAGGAGGTACATACAAGACTTTTTACCGCATTGGACGGAACAGTCAAGGATGCAAAAGACGATAATGAATTCCTGGTGAAATTGATGAAGGAGTGGTCCGGTGAAAGAGAAGCGGCGTATCTGATTATTTCTTATTCGGGTCATGAGGAAACGATTATCGGAAGCAGCTATGACTGCTCTGTAATGCATAAGGAAATCCGGATCAATCAGATTCATCCAGAGATCAATCTGAATCTGAAAAAGGCATATCAGAACATCAAAGCACATTACCAAATCAATATCAACTCTTATAACGGAAGATTTGCACAGTTGTTAAAAGCAAGGGTGCCCGGAAGGGAAGACGGATATATGTTCGGTT
>JBHAEV010000010.1:0-2848 GCA_041855735.1 Lachnospiraceae bacterium | reverse complement strand
TTTTTCGCACGGAAATATAAACCATCGGAGGATCCGTGCAAACCGTTCCCGTCCATGATATCGTAATCAAATTGGTATTCCCGTCCTTGTCCATACAACTGACAATCGCCGCCGGAACAGGATACAGCATATTTCCCGCTTTCCAGAATTCACGGGCCGGAACACTCTCGCTTTTGTTTTCTTTTTCCGACCGATCCGGTTTTTCCATTCTTCTTGATCCTACCGCTCGATCCGGTTTTTTATCGACACGGCTTGATTTTTCCGATCGATTTGATTTTACACCGGCTCGGCTGTCGTTCGTTTTCTTTCTCATGAAATGTTCTTTCCCCTTTTTTGAACTCCACGGCAAGTCAGCCCGTTAATTTCAGGTTATAATCCGCGTATGAAAATACTTCGAAGACATCTTTATCTTTCGATGAAAACGTATGCCCTAAAACAAGAATCCGTTTTGTGCTGTGACGATTATAGCATAGCAGGAAAATACCATCAACACATGCTTGAGATTGGTACACATCAGGACTTCAAATCCCCGTCCGCACCCAGCCGATATCCGTCTATCACGGTATCCGCAGCCATACTGCCGAAAGTATGTCCCTGTATTGTTTTATCGTAAAAATAGTACCATTTCCCGCCGATACTTTGCCAACCGGCTACCATGTACCCTTCCGTATTGAAATAATACCATTCCGTTCTTCCGTCCCAGGTCAGCTGCTTCCAACTGGACTTCGGCCAGCTGCCGTCCGCATTTTGATACCACCAGCCTTTCGCATCACTCTTCCACATTCCCTTTTCCTCATTTTTTCCAACCTTGGCTGCACCCGACTTTTGTAGATTGCCGCTTTTACCGCCGACGGAACCGCCTGTGCCTCGATTTGTACCGCCGCTGCCGGAACCGCCTGTGCCGCGACTTGTACCGCCGCTGCCGAAGCCGCCTGTGCCTCGACTTGTACCGCCGCTGCCGGAACCGCCTGTGCCGCGACTTGTAGTGCTTCCGCCGGTTCCTGCCTTGCCTTTCCCCTCGTTCTTTGGTAAAACCGGATATTGCTGCAATTCTTTATTCTCTGCACCAATATCCTCTTTCTGTTTTTGTTGCGTCTCGGATTTATTCGGATTCGACTCCGGCTGTTTTTCGGTCTTATTCGGATTTGATTGCGACATCTTCTTCGACTCGTTCGGAATCGACTCCGGCTCTTTCGGATTCGACTCCGGCGCGTTCTCCGATTCTTTCAGATTCGATTCCGGCTCCTTCGGATTCGACTCCGGCACATTCTCCGATTCTTTCGTATTTGACTCCGACTGCTCCTCGGACTTGTTCGGATTCGACTCCGGCAATTTCTCCGGCATCGGCTTCTTTTCCCCGGAAAAATACCGCTCCCAGTATTCCTCGCCGGTAGACAGAGTGTACAATGTCGTCACCTCCGCTCCGCTGTTCTCATCCAAAAATCCGGTGATTCGCACACCGTACTTTCCCTCATTGACTCGATATCTTCGAAGACCGATGCGACTTCCCTCCACCTTCATATCATAATCATCGGAATCGGAAATATATAGAGCCACCACTTGCTCGTTTTTATCAAAGTCCGCTCCCCAAAGTGTCACGACATGTCCTCTGGCCGTGCGGTTTGCATATGCGATTCCCAAAGCCCTGCCTGCCTCAAGCTCATGCATCAGGCGCTCGGAAACCTCTTCCCGGCTCATGTACCTGAAATCGTGCAAATCCGTCAAAAGCTGATTCCCGAAAACCTTATAAAAAAAATTCAACTCGCTGACATTATAATTTGTACCGGTTGTATTTTTGAAGTAAGTATGGCGGTACGGATAACCGTTGATGTACAAATCCAGAATTTTATCCGTCCATACGATCCTGCCGAACGCCTCTTTGAGAAAATCAAAAAACCGGCTCTTATCCACATATCCACCCTGCTCGTACATTTCCCGAAAATCTCCGAAATTATAACTTTTATCTCCGATGCTTATCTTCCCGTTTTCCGGATTTTCCTGTAAATACTCTTCAATATAGTGAGCATTCTGATCCATCCACCAATGCAGCATATTGGCAGCCGTTGCACCGGCACACAGTTCTCCGTCCTTATCGTCAAAAACCTTGTTGATATCATACCAGCCGTTCTCCGAACTGTGCTTGGTCACAAAATACTTCGATGTTTTTCCGTCAACATACGGATAGAAATCCTCATCCTCCACCGTCAGACCGTCAACCCATATCGTTTGCGCAACTCCTTCTCTTTCTTTCGTTTGTGTAAAGCTTTCCGCGGGAATTTCACGCAAAGTCTCCCGTACATTTTCTTGTGAGCCATCGTGCAGAATATTTTCCGCATCTTCCTGCAGATATATTTCCTCCGCTTCGACGGCATACGATCTGCTTTGCAGACATGGCATACCGGAGATCACCGAAACAGACATAACGAGAATTCCCAATTTCTTAAAACCGTGCCAAAAACATCTTTCTGCCTTTGTGTCAATGTATTTTTGTTTTTCCATCCATTTATTCTCCTTTGATTTTTTCGTCGATGCATGCAATGTACAATCCTAATATAGTATTCACGAGAATTCAAAAACAATCAAGAGGATTTTTTCGGTAAATCTTTGGAATTATAATAATTTTTTCTATGTCGTGAAAAATGAGAAAAAACAGACACATATCAACCTTCTGACAGTGTCTGTTTTATAAATGCTTTATTGCTGCTTTATTACTGCTTTATTTCTGCTTTTTTACTGTGTCCTTTTTACTCGATGATTGTATCCGGCAAAGAAACAGCCTGTTTGAGATCACCGGAGAATGCTTTTTCTGTTCTTTCGGCGTGGAATGCCGGATTTCGCCTGTTTTGAT
>JBHAEV010000009.1:0-42139 GCA_041855735.1 Lachnospiraceae bacterium | reverse complement strand
TTATCCAGCATCAATTCCGACAAGCTTACCAGAAAGCTCGGAACGGCGAAGGTGACCGCGATTTCCGTGGCGCTGACCGCCATCGCCCTGTTCGGGTTTTCTGTCAGCAATTCCTTCATCCTGCTCTGCATTTGGGCAATTCCGTACGGTTTGGGTGCGGGAAGCGTGGATGCTTCCATAAACAATTATGTTGCGCTTCATTACAAAAGCCATCACATGAGCTGGCTGCACTGCAGTTGGGCGCTCGGGGCGATGCTGGGACCGATGATCATGGAGAAGATATTGACGGGCGGGGGCACATGGAACATGGGATATCGCACCGTATCGTTCCTGCAGATCGGACTGACCCTGATCCTGTTCCTCAGCCTCCCGATATGGAAAAAACGCCCGGTACAACTGGACAAAAACGGGGAAGTCAAACAAAGCAGGGGCCTCAGCCTTGTCGAAGTCATCAACACCAAAGGTGTGAAAGAGATTCTGGTCTGTTTTTTTTGCTATTGTGCGGTGGAGTCCACGTCCATCCTGTGGGCAAGCAGTTATCTGAATCTGCATCTTGGCATCGATGAGAAGATTGCCGCAGGTTTCGGCAGCAATTTCTTTATCGGCATCACCATCGGCAGAGGACTTTGCGGTTTTATTACCTTTATACTCAATGATAAACAGATGATTCGTCTGGGGATCGGAATCATTGTGTTGGGAATTGTGACCCTGTTCCTTCCGGGGCAGATCTTTGCACTGGCGGGTTTGGTGCTGGTCGGACTCGGATGTGCACCGATTTATCCGTGCATCATTCATTCGACACCGATATTTTTCGGAGCGGATCGCTCCCAGGCAATCATCGGAGTCGAAATGGCATTTGCATATCTGGGAACGCTGACGATGCCGGCTCTGTTCGGTGTGATTGCCGAAAATGTGAACATCGGTCTGATGCCGGCTTTTTTGGGCGGATTGACCCTGCTTATGATGTATATGCACGAAAGACTGCAAAAGACCAATCGTGAAAAGACTGCGACACAGGCGTGAGATGACAAATGAGAGGTTTGGATGACTTTCAACATTTCGAAAAGGCAAGCACTCTTCCTGCGATATGGGACATTTTAGCAGGTGAAAATGCATTTCTGAAAGCCGGTTTTCTCGATTTCATGGAGGCTGTCAATCCGTGCAGGCAGGTGTATTATATGAATCCCGAAAAACGGATTGTTTTTGTCACCTATCGATTGAAGCTGGACATCTTCAGTTTTCGATCAGAACGGTCACTGTGCTTTCCGGTTCGAATTCTTGGGATACCGCTGTCGGTGTCCTGTTCGGGATTTGCCTGTCCGAAGGAACATCTGGATTATTTCGGAAACATTCTGAACGAGTTTCATCTGCTTCTGGTTATGAATACAATGAATGAAATTCCGCTGCCCTTTGCAAGGACACTGGATACTTTCGAGCTGGATCCGGAAACGATTTCTTTATCGAAAAACAGCAGAGCCAGAATACGAAAAGCGAAAAAGCGCGGAAGGGAGCTGAAGTTTCGAAAAATTGCTCCGGAGGATTTTGGCAAAGAGCACTATGCCTTGTATGAGCAGGTGTATTTTCGTTCCGAAGGGAAGCTGGAAAAGCTGAGTTTGGAATATTTCCGGAAAATGGATGCAAACATTTACGAAGTTTCGCATCAAAACGAATTGCTGGCTTTTTTTCAGGTGAAACAGATGAAAGAGGATTTCCTGTTTCTGTTTTGCGGGGTGAATAAGGCGCAGAACCTTTACTATGACACCTATCTGAATCTGCTGCTGAAAATCATCGAGCTTGCGAAAGAAGGAAGGGCGAAGAAGATCCATTTGGGACAGACCACGGAATACAGCAAATGCTGTGTGGGCGGTGTGAAAAAGGCAAGATATCTGCATCTTGCAAGCCGGTGGATCCCGAACGGCATGAAAAAAGTAATACTGCATACACTGGGGAATAAAGAGTAAAATGCCGTGTATCCGTGAATTTCCGCGGATACACGGCATTTTTGAGCATGGTTTGCAAGAATCATAAAAACATTTCATGCGGATTCGAGAAACCTTTCATCGGTTTAAGAGAAAGTTCTTGAAATATTCCAAATTTCTCATTGCAAAAAAATCGTCCAAAGACTAAACTGTTGATATACGGTTTCATGTGCAGATAGCTGAAAACAGCACTTGGTTTGTCCGATGTGCCAGGGGTTTGCCCCGGCTTTTCCGATGTGCCAGGGGTCTGCCCCGGTTTGTCCGATGTGCTAGGGGTCTGCCCCGGCTTGTACGGATGGAATCTGTGATAGAGGTGCAAGGTATGATTTGGGATTTTTGGGCAAGATTTTATGAAAAACTGTGGGTGCAAAAGTATTCTCTCGGTCCGACAAGAAGATGCATTGCCAAATTATGGAATGAGTCGGACTTCCCGAAAGAGAACAAAGATTTTTCACAATCGGATGCCAAGGTTCACTATTTGGACATGGGATGCGGAACGGGGCAGTTGATTCGGGAGATGATGCGACTTTTTCCTTTCGATGAAGTTTACGGGATGGATTTTTCGAAAGAGATGATTGCCGTGGCAAAGAATTTTCAAAAGGAAATGCCGTCAGCGCAAAATCGTGCAACATTCCTTTGCGCAAATGTCGAGGATCTGTCCAAAATGGATCTGCCGATGTTTCACCTGATTACCTGCACACATTCGCTGCCCTACTATCGAAATCAGGAAAAGGCGGTTTCGGATATGGCGGATAAACTGACAAAGGGCGGAATGCTGATGATCGCCTGTGCATCGGTAAATTCGTTTTGGGATTTTCTTGCGACCTTTGTATTAAAAATCACAACGGGCAGGGCACATTACCCGAGCATACGGGAGCTGAAGGGATTTGCAAAAGGGAAGCTGAAACCGGTAAAGGCGGTTCGGATCAGGAAGAAATGGTATATGCCGAATATCGTGGTATTTGTGTATGAAAAAAAACAATAAAATAAAAAAAGCCGGAGTGACGAAGAGGAATGCGATTGTGTCCGAAATGACGGATCGAACCACGGTTTTGCTTGTTCGACCGAAACCGCCGAAAGAAACCATCGGTCTGCAGCATGTGATGATTTGCGAGCCGCTGGAGCTGGAGTACATTGCCGGAAATCTGAATCCGAAGTACGTAAAAGTGCGGATCGTGGACCTGATTCTGGAGAAAAAAAACATCGAGTATTTTTTAAATAAATACCGTCCGCATATTGTGGGGATGACCGGATATATTACCCATGTGGGAGTGATCAAGGAATTGGCAAAACAAGTCAAAACATTTGACCCGAGTATCGTTACGGCGGTCGGCGGGGTGCATGCCGAAGTGAATCCCGGCGATTTTTCCTGCAATGAAATTGATTATACGATCTGCGAAACGCCGATCCGCACATTCCAAGAGATTGTAAGGAAGGTGCATGAGCAAAGAGAACGCTTTGCAAGGGGATTCGATTCCGTGAGTTCGGGAAATATACAGGTGAAAACCGTACCCGGTACATTTCAAGCCGGAGACACCTGCCTCGGCGCGTATTTTCGGGCAAGATTGCCGAAACGGGATGCCGTAAAGCGATATCGAAAAAAGTACTACTATATGTTTCACAATCCCTGCGCATTGATGAAAACCAGTTTCGGCTGTCCGTTTTCCTGCAGTTTTTGTTTTTGCAAGGAAGTGACCGGAGGCAAATACTATGCCAGAGATGTCATGGAAGTTGTGGACGAAATCGAGGGGATCACGGAAAAAGAGATTTATATTGTGGACGATGATTTTTTATTTTCGCCGCAAAGGTTGAATTCCTTTTGCGATGAATTGGAAAAAAGAAATCTGAAAAAACGGTTTCTGGTATACGGCAGAGCGGACTTTATCGCCCGCAACGAAGAAGTGGTCAAAAGACTGGCAAAGAACGGCTTAAAGGCGGTTATTGTGGGCATCGAATCGGTCAGGGAAAGCGATCTGGAGAAGTTTCACAAACTCTCCGATGTCGGCAATTCGGATCGGGCGATTGCAATCCTTCGAAAATATAAGATTGAGCTCTATGCCACCATGATTCTGCAGCCGGATTTCACCGTGAAGGATTTTGACGATTTGGCAGATTTTCTGATAGCGCGAAATGTGGTATTTGTGAATCTGCAGCCGCTGACTCCTCTGCCGGGTACGGACATATTCAGGGAATACGAAAAAAAAATTCTCGTTCAGCGCGAGGATTACGCCAAATGGGATTTGGCGCATGTGGTGTTGCAGCCGAAACACATGAGCATTCGCAGGTATTACTATGAGATCATCCGCACCTATGCAAAGGTGGTGTTTCGCAAAGAGGCGGTGCGTCATATGCTTTCGAGGTACGGATTTTTTCCGGTTCTTCGGATGTGGTGGGGAAGTCAGTTTGTAACATTGCAATATATCAAAAAGATGATTTTGGGAAGATGAACGAAAGGTTCGGACGGAGCAGACCATGCATAATCAAAGGAAAAAGAAACTGGTTTTGATACAAAGTTCGCCCTATGATCACAATAAAAAACCGATAAAAAAGAGCCGACTGTATTTTGTCGGGCTTGCCATGCCCTTACTGGCGGCAATGACGCCGGACGAATTTGAAGTTCGCATTATACTGGAAACCATCGAAGACATCGATTTTGATATGGATGTGGACATTGTCGGGATCGGCAGCATGGGGCATGCCGTAATTCGCAGCAAAGACATTGCCATGGAATTTAAAAAGCGGGGAAAGACGGTGTTTATGGGCGGATATATGGTGAGTCTGATGCCAAAGGAAGCCAAAAAATACTGTGACTGTGTGATTATCGGCGACGGAGAAGAAGCCTATCCGACGATGCTGCGGGATTATCTGAACAATGAATTAAAGCCTTATTATCATATGCCGATCAAAAGCATCAGGACGCCGCTTCCGAGATTCGATCTGATTCTGGATAAGAAAATCGGCGATATGCTGCCGGTTCAGGCAGGCAGAGGCTGCCCGAAATCCTGCAGTTTCTGCTCGGTCTATTGTTTGTACAAGAACCATTATATCCGCAGACCGATCGAGGATGTCATGCGCGACATACAACAAATCCGAAGTCTGGGATTTCGAAAGTTCATGCTTTTGGATGACAATATCATGAGCAATCGCGCGTATATGATGGAATTGCTGGATCATATCATTCCGCTGAAAATGAACTGGGTCAGCCAGTGTTCGATCGAAATCGGAGAGGACAAAGAATTGCTGGACAAACTGTACAAAAGCGGATGTACGACTCTGAGCTTCGGTTTGGAGAGCATTGTACAGGAGAGTCTGGATTCCATGAACAAGTCGTGGGCGAAGGTGAGTGAATACAAAAGACGGATTCAAAGCATTCAAGAGTCCGGAATCGATGTCAGCAGTGAAATGGTGGTCGGAGCGGATGCGGACACTTTGGAATCCATCGCGCAAACCGCCGATTTCGTGAAAGAAACCAAAATTGCGATTCCGAGATTCTACATCCTCACTCCGATTCCCGGCACGAAATATTATGACGAAATGGCGGCACAGAATCGCATTTACAATCGGGATATGTATTCCTATGACGGCTCCACCGCCGTCCATATCCCGAAGAATATGACGCCGGAAGAATTGACAAAAGCGTATTGGGATTTGTACGAGAAGGTGTTTTCCATGGATTCCATATTGAAAAGAACGGTTTTTCGGAAAGAATTTTTCAGGCATCCGCTGAGATACGGCTTTTATATGGCGATCAATCTGTACTATCGGCATCAAATCCGGCAAAGAATCACGCCGAATATCATTTAAGATACACCGCCGGTTGACAAAGGAGAAGAAAAAATGGAATTATCCGTTCGGGAAGCGATGAAGAAAGACTTTCATCAGTTTGTGGAATTTCAGAAAAAAGTATATGCCGGCGACCCGCATTTTCGTGATTTGCAGTCCCTGAGTTTGCGAAATCTACTGAACAAAAGGGCAAAGATATTGACGGGCTCGAAGTTTATACCGTATATGGTGTTTCAGGGCGATCAATTGGTCGGGGTTTTCGCGCTTGTCCGAATGGACAGAATGATCGATACCTTGCAGATCACTTTTTTGGATTTTCTGGATGATGAAGCAATCTTTAAAACAATCCATGCGTTTGCAAAATGCGAGGCAAAGAAATGCGGGGTTTCAAAACTTCTGGTCGGTTTAAATATGCATGTGAATTACGGTCTGGGTCTGCTCAGCGACGGTTTCGATAAAAATCAGGGGTTTGGAGTCGCATACAACAAAGAATACTACATCCTGCATATTGAAAAGTGCATGAGGGCATCGGATATTCTGTATTCCTATCGCACCCGGATTCGGGAAATGAATTTTCCACTTTCCCCCAAAGCACTTGATTTTATCCGGAAAAATTTCAAAGTGAAACCGGCGGATTTCAAGAACGTCCATCAGGTGGCGAAGATTTACACCGGCATCAATAATCGGGCTTTTGTGCATCATAAGTATTATTATGAAGCGAGGGAGGAGGAGGACCTGGAGTTGTTTCGAAGTTTTCGGTTTCTGATTCAGGGAAAAAACCTGCTCTTTGTCTATCACAGGGAAGAACCCGTGGGTTTTATGCTTTGGTATCCCGATTACAATCAGGTGCTTCGACCGGGTGAGAGCATGAATCTGCGCTCGATTCTGAAAATGAAATTCTTTTCATCCCGAATTGATACGGCAAAGATTGTGGAATTCGGGATCATTCCGAAATTTCAAAACAGCGGAGCGGTCATTGCATTATTGGATTATCTGTACCGTTCCGAGAAAGAACATTACAAATATCTGGAGTCCGGCTGGGTGATGGAGGAAAACAAAGCGTCGACCGATATCGCGAGGCGATACTTGCCGGAGGTCTATAAACAGTTTCGGGTGTATGAAGAGGTGATTTCATGAGAGTACTGTTGGTTCGCCCGGGTGCGCCGAATAAACTGAGCTTCACGAATATACTGGATTCCGAGCCTTTGGAGCTGGAGTATTTGCACACCGGGCTGATGAATGCGGGAATCGAGGATATGATTTGCGATTATCTGGTGCAAAATCAGCCTTTTATCAAAGTGTTGAAGCAGTATCGACCGCGGGTTGTGGCGGTAACCGGATATATCACCCAGGAAAATATCATGAAGCATTTGTGTGAACTCACCAAAAAACATGATCCGAATATCGCGACGATTGTGGGAGGGGTGCATGCACAGCTCAATACCCGGGTTTTCTTTCAGGATTATATTGATTATATTACCCGCAGCGAGAGTGTGGACGCGTTTGTGGAAGTGGTGCGGTATATTCGGGGAGATCGATTTGAGAGATCGGAATTAGGCAGCATTAACGGACTGTGTTTTAAGGAAAACGGAATTTGGAGGACGAATCCGCTCGTTTCCGTGGATATCAATTCCCTGCCGATTCCGGATCGCAGCTTTTACGAAGAACACAAGGAAAATTTTCGCTATCTGGATTTGACCGATGTGGCGGCAATCAAGACTTCGTTCAGTTGCCCTTACAATTGCAATTTCTGTTATTGTACGCTTTTGAATCGCGGATGCTACCAGGAAAGAAATCTCGATCTGGTAATCGAAGAACTGAAGCAATTAAGTGCAAAAAATATCATGATTACGGACGATGACTTTCTGGTCAATGAAAAAAGACTTTGGGAATTCATCCGTCTTGTGAAAGAACACAATATTCGCAAAAGATATGTCTGCTACGCGAGGGCGGATTTTGTGGCATCCCATCCGGATCTGGTGAAAGCGCTGGCGGATATCGGTTTTTATTATTTTCTGGTGGGTCTGGAAGCCATTCAGGATACGCAACTGGAAAAGTACAACAAAGGGACAAAATCGGAACATAACAAAGAAGCCGTGCGAGTGATCAATTCCACATCGGCACAGTGCATCGGTTTGATGATCGTGGGGATTTCAGCCGTAAAAGAGGACTTTGACAATCTGTATCGGTGGATTGTGGAAAATGATCTGTGGCATGTGACCATCTCGATTTTTACACCGATACCCGGAACACCTTTGTTTGAGGAATACAAGGATCGATTGATTACAAAAAAGATCGAACACTGGGATTTTCTGCATCTGGTGGTGGAACCGGAGAACATTTCCAAACGACAGTTTTATCTCTACTATCACAGTTTGTTTTTGAAACTGTACCGTCGTGCCAGAAAAAAAGGACTGTATGACTTTTTGAATTTAAGTTATTATAAGAAAATGTTGAGCCGCTTTCTGATCCGCAAAGCCTATTTGGGCTGGTAAGGATCAAAACCGCCATTACCCGGAGAAACACAATACAAAAGCTTCAAGGCAGAAAGTGAAATATGCAAAGTGTATCCGGGTAACAAAGGAAGGAGATCGAGGATGAGAGTATTATTGGTCAGGCCGTGGGTGAATAAGAAGATTACCACGGTGAAGAATTTTTTGTTCGGAGAGCCTCTCGGAATTGAATGTGTCTCCACCATATTGAAAGAACAGGGGCACAAGACGGTACTGGCGGACTTTATGGCGGAACCGAACGGGAAACTGGAGTACTATCTGCAAAAATTCAAACCGCATATTGTCGGAATCACTTCCCAGTGCACGGATGTGGAGAATGTACTCGAAATCGCAAATGCGGTAAAACGATTCCAGCCGAAAATCACCGTCATTGTCGGCGGCGTGCAGGCAATGGTCTATCCGAATTCGTTTTTTCGGGAAAATGTGGATCATGTCTTCAAATCCACAACCAGGGAGAACTATCGGAAACTGATGGACTTGATCCGGTCAGGGGAAAGACAGACCGGGGCGATCGAAGGGATTTTTTCAAAAGAGATGGATTTTAAAAACGAGGTGGAAGGCTGCTACAATGAATATGTCAAACCGGATACCGCGGTCAGCAGAAGATACCGCAAATTGTACAGTTATGTCGGGTTTCAGCCATGCGCGGTCATTCAGACATCCTTCGGCTGCAGAAATCGATGCCGGTTCTGTGTGCGCTGGAAACTGGAGGGAGCAAAGCTTCGGGAAGTGCCGATCGAAGAGATTGTGCAGCAAATATCCGAATTGAGCGAACCCTATGTCATGATCTGCGACAATGATTTTCTGATCAACAAACAGAGATTGATCCGGTTTTGCGAGTTATTGGAGGAGCGCAGGATTCAAAAAAAATACATCTGTTACGGTTCGGTGAATTCGATTCTGGAAAAACCGGAGCTTTTTTCAAGACTTGCAAGAAACGGAATTACGGCGGTCATTGTGGGATACGAAAGCTTTGACGATGCGCAGTTGAAAGAGTACAATAAGGCGTCCACCACGGATGAGAATCTCAGAGCGACCAGAATATTGCAGAAAAACAAAATCGCCTGCTGGGGTTCGTTTATCCTGCACCCGGATTGGAGTAAGGACGATTTTAAAAAACTGCTGAAATATAAAAATCTGCTCCGCCCCGAATTGATGACATTTTCTCCGCTCAATCCGCATCCGCTGACGCCCTTGTTTGAAGAGTACAGAGAACGTCTGCTCTATGATGAAACCGATTATGAAAAATGGAATTTCGGGGATGTGTTGATTCGACCTTCCAAAATGAGTCTGAAAACGTACTATTTTGAAGTGCTGAAATTCGCTTTTGCCGTAAACTTCAATCCGTATTCGGCATGGTACAGTCTGCGGGCATTTCCGATCAGGAACACGCTCCGTATGTTATTCGGTTTTCATGCCTTATTCGGCGTATATGTGAAGAATATGATTCGTAATTTCGATCAAAACGGCAACAAAAAATCGAAATTGTAAGATTTTTATAGGATGATAGTAATACAAGAAAAAAGTTCCTGTGCTATACTGTCAGGGTAGCATAGGCCAAATGAAATCGGAACAGGTGAAAGTTGAGATAAAATGGAACGGGATGAAATCATCATTGAGGTCAATGATCTGTATAAATTTTATAAAGCGGGCAGTGAGGAGGTACATGCTCTGGACGGTGTCGATTTTATAATTCGAAAAGGAGAATTTGTGGCAATCATCGGTCCGTCCGGTTCCGGAAAGTCGACGCTGTTAAATATGCTTGCGGGTTTGGAGAAACCGACCAGGGGCGAGGTGATTATCGCCGGAAAGCATATTGAAAAACTGAGCGAGAATCGGCTGGTGGCATTTCGAAGGGAGCATGTGGGATTTATATTTCAAAGCTACAATCTGATTCAGACGATGACGGCTGTGGAGAATGTTGCCATGCCCCTGATGTTCCGCGGGATCCGACAGAAGGAGAGGGAAGAAACGGCGAAAGAATATCTGAAAATGGTGGGTCTTGGCAATCATTTTCATCACAAGGGAAATGCCATGAGCGGCGGTCAGCAGCAAAGGGTCGGCATTGCAAGGGCATTGACGGTGAATCCGAAGATTATTTTTGCCGATGAGCCGACCGGAAATCTGGATACGAAAACAACAGCCGAAGTTCTGGACTTGATGCGGGAAATCGTCCGTGTGCAAAAGCAGACATTGGTAATGGTGACTCATGATCCGGTGATTGCGGGCTTTGCGGATCGGCAAATACGAATCGTTGACGGTAAAATTGCGAATTAATCGGGAAAGGAGCAGGGTGCGCGGCATCCGTTAAAAATGAGAGAATTATACAAAAGACTGGTGATTTTGGGGTTTGTAACGGCATTACTTATCACGTCCTTCGGCTTTCGCGTGAAGGCGGAGCTGGTGAATATCGAAGGAAACAATTACTTCTTTCAGGACAAGATTCCGACCGGCAAAACCGGTCAGCTCATGGATGTAACATTTACATTTCTGGCGGACCGGGACTATGATCAGGCCTATGCCGGGATTGCATACGATGATCAGATCAATTCCGTGGATTCCGACAAGAACAATGTGAGCGAAGTGGTCGCCTTTCCGTTTGAGCTGACTTCGGAAACCACGGAAAGAAAAAGCCTCGGAAAACTGAAAGAAGGTCAGAAAAAGACGGTGACATTAAAGGCAAGGGTGCGCAGAGATGTTTCGGACGGATACTACGGAGTGCAGGTTTATGTCACAAGCAGTAAAGACGGCGGCGCTTCGGAAGTTCAGGAGTATATCAATGTTTGGATTCAAAAGAGCACGGAAACCACAAAGTCCACGGATGAAGAGGTGAAAAATGCCGCATTTGTACTGGGAGAGAACCAGTCCACTCCATACGGGGTGTATCCGAATGTGATGAATTACAGCATCAATCTTCGAAACAACGGCCTGACCGACGCATTCGACGTGACGGCGAGTCTGGTGCTTGACAAGGACGATAAGGTGTTTCCGTTTGATATCAATGAGGTCAATTACAATCGAAGCTTTCAAAAGATCGCAGTCAATGAAACGGTGAGTATGGATTACAGTTTTATGATTCGAAAAGAAGTGTACTCCGGTTTCTATCCGATCAAGATGAAAATATTTTACCGTGAAAAAGCGGACGGGGAGCTGAAGACTTTCGAAACCGAATACTATGTTAATATCAAGAATAAGGAAGTGGAGAAAGAAAGCACGGCATCCAAGGAGTTGGCGGACAAGGACAGAGCAAAAGCCAGAATTATCGTGGATTCCTTCCAAACGATTCCGGAAAAGGTCATTGCCGGTCAGGAGTTTGAACTGATCATCCAAATGAAAAATGCTTCTTCGGATTTAAATGCCAGCAATATATTGTTTTCCATTGAGTCGGAGAAGGTATCGGACAGTGCGGTGTTCAGCACCCAGTCCGGCTCGAATTCCTTTGTGGTAAACAAACTCGATCCGGGTGAGAGCAAGGAACTTCGTCTGCGCATGGTTCCGAAAGCAAATGTGGACCAAAGATCGTATTATTTGAAAATCAATGAAAAATACGACTCTCCGGCATTTAAAAATGCGGAGGAGAGCGTGACCATTGATGTGAATGTCAATCAGATTGCGAGGATGACCATCGGCAATATCACATTGGATCCGGATGTGCTGAATATCGGCGATGAAGCCAGCCTGACGTTCCCGATCAGCAATTCGGGGAGGGTGACTTTGTACAATGTTTCCGTCAAGGTGGAAGCACCGTTTGTGAAAGAGAATGATTATTTTGTCGGCAATATCAAACCCGGAGAAACCGGCAATGTGGACACATTGGTTGCCGCAATGGAAGCGAATACGGAAGGGGAGAAGGCGAAAATCATCATCTCCTATGAGGATGAAAACGGGCATGTTGCCACGGAGGAAAAGGAGCTGGAATTTCCGGTCATGGAGATGGAGATGCCGAGTGAAAGTGATTCGGGAACGGACGGTACGGATGGGATGGACGGCGGTCTGGAGCCGACAAACAAGGATCCTTTGAGAACATACGGACCGGTCGGTGCGGTTGCGGCAATCCTGGCGGCAGCCGGGGGCATTTTCATCATTAAGAAGAAAAAAAGCGGAAATCAACATTAAATGCAAAAAGAAGGTGTTTCATGAAAATTATGGACTTAATAAAAGTCAGCATGTTAAACCTGATTCGCCGCAAACTTCGAACATTTCTGACGGTATTGGGGGTTGTGATCGGAACGGTTTCCGTTGTGATCATGCTCTCCATCGGCTTCGGTATCAGTGCCATTACGCGTGAAATGTATGAAAGCGAGCAGGAGCTGACCAAGATAACCGTTTCCAGCAGAGTCCAAATGGATGAATCAACACGAAAAACCCAAAAAGATGTCAAATACATCAATGACGATCTGATCAGGGAATTGAGTATGCTGGAACATGTGAAACACATTTCCCCGTATTTGCAGATCAGTTTTCGGCAAAAACAGGGGAAATGGGAAGCATACAATCAGCTGGAGGCCAGTGACGAATATTATTTTCAGGGGATAAAACTGGCGGAAGGAACGTTTCCGGGTGCCGATGACGACAAAATGAGTCTGGTATACGGCAATACCGTCGCTACGAATTTTTATAATTCAAAGAACGGGAAGGGGTTCTGGGAAACGGGAGAGGTCGCCAATGTGGATTACAACAAAACCATATTTTCGATGTTCGAGGAAGTCTCCTCAAGCGGTTCCGATGAAAATCAGGCTGCTCCGAAACCGCCGAAAAAATATGTATTTCCGACTTCCGGTGTGGTGGAGGGAGGAATGGAGGATTATTCCGAGTTCTCTTACAGCGTGTATACACACATCGAACTTTTAAAAAGAGAATTAAAAAAAATCTATCGCGGAAAGGCGATTCCCGGTCAACCTACCACAAAAAACGGAAAGCCTCTAAAGTTTCTGGTTTATGACCGGCTGTTGGTATATGCGGATAATCTGAAAAATGTGGAAACCCTGCAAAAGACCATTGTCGAGATGGGATTTGAAGCTTACAGCGAAAGCGAATGGCTGAACCAGGTAAAAAAACAGACCCAGATGCTTCAGGGGATGCTCGGCGGCATCGGTTTGGTGTCTTTGGTCGTTGCCGCCATCGGGATCGCCAATACCATGATGATGAGTATCTATGAAAGAACCAAGGAGATCGGCATTATGAAGGTACTGGGCTGTGATATGAATCGTATCCGCGATATGTTCCTGCTGGAATCCGCCATGATCGGACTGATAGGAGGGTTGTTGGGGATGTCGTTCAGTTACGGCGTATCCTATATTGCCAACCATTTACCTGCTCTGAAAGCGTTTTTCAACACGGAGGGAGCCGTCAGCATCATTCCGCCCTGGCTCGGAATTGTTTCGATCGTGTTCGCCACCTCCATCGGTGCCTTAGCCGGACTGCTTCCCGCACTTCGCGCGATGAAATTGAGTCCTCTGGCGGCGCTTCGCAATGAATAATGGTAAGACCGGGCAAAGAACAGACCCGGTCTTGTTTTTTTCGAATTTTTTCATTTCCGGTTTCGGACTTTTTAAAATTACATCTGGTTTTACGCATATTTTTGTTGTATAATTTTAGATTGAAGATTTCAAAATACGGATGATGTTTTCGGTTTGCGTTAAAATCAGTGATCAAAAGGAGGGCAATATGGCGATTTTAGTAACCGGAGGTGCGGGTTTTATCGGGAGTCACACCTGTGTGGAATTACTGAATAACGGTTATGAGGTTGTGGTGGTGGATAATTATGTCAATTCCAGCGAAGAATCTCTGAAGCGAGTGGAGGAAATTACCGGGAAGAAATTAAGATATTATGAGGTGGACTTGTTGGACAAGAAGAACCTCACGAGAGTTTTTCATGAAAATGCCATAGATGCCGTCATTCACTTTGCGGGTTTGAAAGCGGTCGGCGAGTCGGTTTATAAGCCTTTGGAGTATTATCACAACAATATTACCGGAACCCTGGTTTTGTGCGAAGTCATGAAGGAACACAATTGCAAGAAAATCGTTTTCTCGTCCAGTGCCACGGTGTATGGAAATCCGGCATTCGTACCGATTACCGAAGAATGTCCGGTCGGAGAAATCACCAATCCTTACGGACGTACCAAGGGAATGCTGGAGCAGATATTGACGGATCTGCATACTGCCGATTCGGATTGGAGCGTTATTCTGCTTCGCTACTTTAATCCGATCGGAGCACACGAATCCGGCAGAATCGGAGAGAATCCGAAGGGAATTCCAAACAATCTGCTTCCGTATGTCACGCAGGTTGCGGTCGGGAAACTGGTTTGTCTCGGGGTGTTCGGCAATGACTACAATACGCCGGACGGCACGGCAATTCGGGATTATATTCATGTCGTGGATCTGGCGGACGGACATGTTGCCGCCATGAAAAAGATCTTAAATGATGAGTCCGACGTAAGAATCTACAATTTGGGAACCGGCATCGGATATTCGGTTTTGGATGTCATCAATGCGTTTGAAAAAGCCAATGACTTGAAAATCAACTATGTGTTCAAAGGCAGGAGAGCCGGAGATGTGGAACAGTGTTACTCCGATCCGACAAAGGCAAAGATGGAATTGGGCTGGGAAGCGAAACGAGATATTGAAACCATGTGCAAGGATTCCTGGAGATGGCAAAAGAACAATCCGAACGGATTTGAAAAATAGGGAGAAGTATGAAAAAAGTTGTAAAATTTGGCGGCAGTTCGCTCGCAAGTGCAAAGCAATTCAAAAAAGTTGCGGAGATCATCAATTCGGACAAGGATCGAAGATTCATTGTGCCGTCCGCACCGGGCAAAAGAGACAGTAAAGATGAAAAAGTGACGGACATGCTTTACGAATGTTATGAACAGGCGGCATCCGGTCAGTCCTATAAAAAACTCTTTACGAAAATCAAAGAACGATATCAGGATATTATTGACGGCTTGGAATTGAATTTGAGTCTGGAGCATGAATTTCAGACCATAGAGGACAATTTCAAGGCGAAAGCGGGCAGGGATTATGCGGCTTCCCGAGGAGAGTACCTCAACGGCATCCTCCTTGCCAATTATCTCGGCTGTGATTTTCTGGATGCCGCGGATATTGTATTTTTCAACGAGGACGGCACTTTTGACTCGGAGTACACCAATACGGAAATTGCCGCAAGACTGGAACATGCGCAGAAAGTTGTGGTTCCCGGATTTTACGGCGTAAGTCACAGCGGGAAAATCACAACATTTTCCAGAGGCGGTTCGGATATCACCGGCTCCATTATCGCGAGGGCAATCAAGGCGGATTTATATGAAAACTGGACCGATGTGTCCGGATTTCTGGTATCGGATCCGAGAATTGTGGACAATCCCGTGGTGATTGAAACCATCACATACCGGGAACTTCGTGAGCTTTCGTATATGGGTGCATCCGTTTTGCACGAAGATGCCATTTTTCCGGTTCGGGCGGAAGGAATTCCGATCAATATCAAGAACACCAATCGTCCGGCGGACAGAGGAACCATGATTGTTGAAAGCACCTGCAAGCGTCCGAAGTATACCATCACCGGAATTGCCGGCAAACGAGGTTTTTGCACGATCAATATCGATAAGGCAATGATGAATTCGGAAGTCGGATTTTGCCGCAGAGTGCTGGGAGTGTTTGACGAATACGGCATTTCCATTGAACACATGCCTTCCGGCATCGACACCATGAGTGTGATCGTCCATCAGGATGAATTCGAAAATTTTGAGCAAAGAGTGCTGGCGGGAATTCACAGAGCCGTAAAACCGGACAGTATCGAAATGGAGTCGGAACTGGCATTGGTGGCGGTTGTGGGAAGAGGGATGAAGGCGAATCGAGGCACGGCGGCAAGAATCTTCGCCGCACTGGCACATGCCAGAATCAATGTCAAGATGATTGACCAGGGTTCTTCCGAGTTCAATGTGATCATCGGAGTTCGAGAGTCCGATTTTGAGAACGCGATCAAGGCGATTTACGATATCTTTGTCGCAACGGAATTATAAAATGAGTAAAGTGATTATCGTGGGCGGAGGTGCTGCAGGAATGATGGCAGGCATCTCCGCCGCAAGCACAGGGCATGAAGTTCTGATTCTGGAGCAGAATGAAAAGCTCGGGAAGAAGCTGTTTATTACGGGAAAGGGCAGATGCAATCTGACCAATGCATCAGATATGCGCACGGTCATGGAGAATGTGGTATCCAATCCGAAATTTCTGCACTCCGCATTTAAAGAATTCAACAATACGGATGTTTGTGATTTCATCGAAGGCGCGGGATGCCGGCTGAAAGTGGAAAGGGGAAATCGGGTGTTTCCGGTCAGCGACAAGTCTTCGGATGTTTTAAAGGCATTGGAGAAAAGACTGAATGAGCTTGGCGTGAAGATTGTTTTGCATACGAAAGCGGAAAGCCTGGTCGTAGAAGACAACCGGGTGAGAGGTGTGCTTACCGCTTCGGCACAATTCTCAAAGAGTGCATCTGTGAAGGAATTTTACAGGAAAACGGGGGATATGCATGATTTTTCGGATGACAATGCGGATCATGCAAGTCATATATCCATCGCTCCCGTTTCGCTGCCAAAAGCTGTGAAGCTCAAAAATTTCATGGAAGCGGATGCGGTGATTGTAACGACCGGAGGAGTGTCCTACAAAGCGACCGGCAGCACCGGTGACGGACATAAAATGGCATTGGGACTGGGACATCGCATAAGCAGGCTGATGCCGAGTCTGGTGCCTTTTGTCGGCTCGGATGCATGTTTGGAAGATCTGCAGGGACTTGCGCTGGAGAGGATTGAAGTGAAGATTCTGGCAAACGGCAAAGAGATTTATCGTCGATTCGGAGAAATGCTGTTTACCCATTTCGGTATGAGCGGTCCGGCACTGATCTCCGCTTCGTCTTTTGCCGGTCCGTATTTTGCCGAAGGCGCTGTATGTGAGCTGGGGATTGATTTGAAACCGGCACTCACAAAAGAGGAGTTGGACAGACGAATATTGAAGGATTTTTCCGAGAACCGCAATAAATCCGTGAAAAACGGCCTGGTCAAACTGTTTCCGTCCAAACTGATTCCGACGGTGTTAAAAAAGGCGGGACTGGACGGCGATCTGCCGATTCATTCGATCACGAAGGAGCAAAGACAAAGTCTGGTCAAAACAACGAAGGATTTGCGGTTTGCATTGCTCGGACTTCGAGGATTTCGGGAAGCCATTATCACCAAGGGTGGCATTGATGTCCGGGAAATCAATCCGAAAACGATGGAGTCCAGGCGGGTGCGGGCATTGTACTTTGCCGGCGAGATTCTGGATTTGGATGCACTGACGGGCGGATATAATTTACAAATTGCGTGGTCCACCGGTTGGGTGGCCGGTGCGAGTGTGGAGTACGATTATGAATGATTTTATCAGCATTGCGATAGACGGACCATCCGGTTCGGGAAAGTCCACGATTGCCAAAATCGTGAGCAAAAAACTGGGATTTACATACATTGACACCGGTGCAATGTTTCGAGCCATTGCACTTTTTATGATTGAGAACCGGATTATTCCGACGGATGTGGAATCGGTTGTGAAAAATCTTCCCGGTGTGAAGATTGAAATACGCTATGAGGACGGCATTCAGCACATCTTATTGAATCAAAAAGATGTGAGTGAAATCATCCGCAGAGAGGATGTCGGAAACGGCGCATCCGCGGTGGGAAAAATTCCCGAAGTTCGAACGCGTCTTCTGGAGATGCAAAGGGAGCTTGCAAAAAGCCGCAATGTGATCATGGACGGAAGAGATATCGGAAGTGTGGTACTGCCGGATGCCGATTTGAAGATTTATCTGACCGCATCCGCCGAGGTACGCGCCAAACGAAGATATCTGGAGCTGAAAAACAAGGGAGTGGAATGTGACTTCTTTCGAATCCGGACCGAGATTGAGCAGAGGGATTATCAGGACATGCACCGGGAAATTGCGCCGCTGAAGCAATGCGATGATGCGGTTCTGATCGACAGTTCCGGGATGACCCTGGATGAAGTCGTGGAAAGAATCATCCGATTGTATGAAAATCTTCGCAAACCTTTGCATACCCTCGGTCCTCAAAGCGCCGGCAAGTCGGAAAGAAGTGTCATTCTGGCAAGAAGTGCCGGTTTCTGCTTCGGTGTGGAGAGAGCGGTGAAAAAAGTATATGAGGAATCCGAAAAGGATAAGAAAGTGTATACACTCGGACCGATTATTCACAATGAGGAGGTCGTCAAAGATTTCCAAAAAAGAGGCGTGGAGGTTTTGGAGAGCGAAGAGCGGTTGGCAAAGGAAGGAACTTTGATCATTCGTTCTCACGGGGTATCAAGGGAGGTGCTTGAAAAGTGCCGATCCGGTGAAATGGAAGTTGTAGACGCAACTTGTCCGTTTGTAACAAAAATTCATAAGATTGTAAAGAAAGAATCGGACGAAGGGCGAGTTGTTATCATTGTCGGTAATCCCGATCATCCTGAGGTGGTTGGAATAAGGGGATGGGGCAATATTGCTACATTTGCGGTAAATTCTATTGATGAGTTTATGAAACTTCAACTAGATATCTCAAAAAAGATAAGTATTGTTGCACAAACCACTTATAATTATAACAAATTTCAAGAAATTGTTGATAAAATTATAGAATTAGGGTATGATATTAAGTGTTTTAACACGATTTGCAATGCAACACAGGAAAGACAGGCGGAAGCGAGAGAATTGGCAGCGAAAGTGGATGCGATGATTGTCATCGGTGATAAAAAAAGCTCCAATACCGCAAAGCTTGTGGAGATTTGTCAAAAGGAATGTGAAAAGACGATTTTTATACAAACAATCGATGATTTAAACCCGGACGACTTAATTTCTGTGAAAAGCGTAGGCATTACAGCAGGGGCGTCAACCCCAAATCATATTATCGAGGAGGTTTTAAGTAATGTCAGATCTTAGTTTCGAACAAATGCTGGAAGAGTCACTTAAGACAATACGTACAGGAGAGGTTGTTACTGGTAAGGTTATCGATGTAAAAGAAGACCAGATCGTTTTGAACATCGGTTTCAAGTCAGACGGTATCATTTCACGCAACGAGTATACAAATGATAACAGCCTTGACTTACGAAAGGTTGTTCAGGTCGGCGAGGAGCTGGAGGCCAAGGTGCTGAAGGTAAACGACGGCGAGGGTCAGGTGCTTCTCTCATATAAGAGAGTGCTTGCGGAAAAGGGCAGCAAGGTGCTGGAGGACGCATTTAACAATCAGGAAGTTCTCAAAGCAAAGGTGGTTCAGGTTCTGGATGGCGGACTCAGCGTGCTGGTGGACGAGCAGAAGGTATTCATCCCTGCGAGTCTTGTATCCGACACATTTGAGAAGAACCTGGCAAAGTATGACAATGTGGAAGTGGAGTTCATCATCACCGATTACAATCCGAAGAAGAGAAGGATCATCGGCGATCGCAAGCAGCTGCTGGTGGCAAGAAAAGCGGAACTCAAGAAAGAGTTGTTCTCCAAGATTCGCATCGGCGATGTGGTGAACGGTATTGTAAAGAATGTAACCGAGTTCGGTGCGTTCATTGATATCGGCGGGGTGGATGCACTTTTGCACATTTCCGAGATGAGTTGGGGAAGATTTGAAAATCCGAAGAAGAAATTTAAATCCGGCGATGAAGTCACCACCTTCATTAAGGATATTTCGGGAGAAAAGATTGCACTCAGTCTGAAATTCCCGGATCAGAATCCGTGGTTCAATGCGGATCAGAAGTACGCAAGAGGAAATGTCATCACAGGCAAGGTTGCCCGGATGACGGACTTCGGTGCTTTTGTAGAAATCGAGCCGGGTATCGATGCATTGCTTCATGTTTCTCAGATCTCAAAAGGACATGTGGAGAAACCGTCCGATGTACTTTCTATCGGTCAGGAGATTGAAGCGGTTGTACTTGATTTCATTGAGGAAGATAAGAAGATTTCCATTTCCGTTCGTGAACTGATTTTAGCTAACGAAAGAGCGGCGAAAGAGGAGGCGGCAAACGAAGCGGCATCCGAGTCCATGGAAGCATTGGTGGAAGCGGCAAAGGAAGAATAATGACGGATGCGAACTACGAATGTAGTTCGCATTTTTGAGATTCATCAAATGAGGTGCTTATGTCACAAATTCAAGGCGACTGGTTAAAAATTCTGGAGCCGGAGTTTAAAAAAGAGTATTATAAGAAGTTATATCTGTTTATTAAGCGTGAATACGCCATAACCAATGTTTTCCCGAAATCCGAAGACATTTTCAATGCGTTACATCTGACACCTTACGAAAAGGTAAGGGTGGTGATTTTAGGTCAGGATCCGTATCACGGAGAAAACCAGGCGCACGGACTTTCTTTTTCCGTTCCCGAAAGCCAGAAAGACATACCGCCCTCTTTAAAGAATATTTACAAGGAATTGCATGAGGATTTGGGAATTCCGATTCCCGATACGGGAAATCTTGTGAAATGGGCTGCACAGGGGATTCTTTTGCTGAATACGGTGTTGACGGTCAGAGCACATCAGGCTTTCTCCCATCGGGATAAGGGTTGGGAGTATTTTACGGATGCCATTATCCATGCAGTGAATCGAATCGATCGCCCGGTTGTTTTCCTGCTCTGGGGAAATCCGGCGAAAGAAAAAATGAAATTATTGAACAATCCCAATCATTTGATATTGACCGCATCGCATCCCAGTCCTCTGGCGGCACATCGCGGATTTTTCGGGTGCAGGCATTTCAGCAAGACCAATGCATTCCTACGCAGCAACGGATTGGAGGAGATTGATTGGAGATTATAGGAAGATGGAGCTTTTATGAGCATTATTGAAATATTAAAAGTGATTGTACTCGGCATTGTGGAGGGGATTACGGAATGGTTGCCGATTTCATCCACCGGACACATGATTTTGATTGACGAGCTGATTCAGCTGAATGTATCCGCCGGTTTCAAGGATATGTTTTTTGTGGTGATTCAACTGGGGGCGATTATCGCCGTGCTTTTTCTTTTCTTTGATAAATTGAACCCGATTGTGCGTGTGGACGGGAACAGAGCGAAGAAAGATCCGAGATATGCAAAAAAAATGGAGCTGAAGAAAAAGCATACCATTCAATTATGGATCAAGATCATCATTGCCTGTGTTCCCGCCGCCGTATTGGGGATTTTGTTTGATGACTGGCTGGAAGAACATTTTCAAAACGGCTTTATTGTTGCAATGATGCTGATTATCTACGGCATATTTTTTATCGTTGTGGAAACCCGAAATAATCGTCATCAATTGTTCGATGCGGATCAAAAAAGAATCGATAAATTGTATAAAATGGATTACCATACCGCTTTTTACATCGGAATGTTTCAGGTGCTTTCTTTGATACCGGGCACGTCCAGATCGGGTGCGACGATCATCGGGGCAATCCTGCTCGGTACGACCAGAACGGTTGCATCGGAGTTTTCCTTTTTTCTTGCCATCCCGATTATGTTCGGAGCGAGCTTTGTGAAGATATGGAAATTCGGCCTGCTTTTCACACCTTCCGAATTTCTTTATCTGGCAATCGGTATGATTGTTGCGTTTATCGTTTCCGTTTTTTCGATTCGCTTCCTGATGAACTGGGTGAAAAAACATGATTTCGTGTTCTTCGGGATTTATCGCATCGGTCTCGGAATCATTGTACTGATCTGGTATATTCTGAGTTCGGTGATTTCCGCATAATCCGGATGTACGATAAAAACCGCGGCAAAACTGCCGCGGTTTTTTACGGATAAAGAGAGTTCCGGATCCGGACTTCGTAATAATCAAATTTTTCCGCAACTGCAAACTCCAGTTTTCGGTATAGTTCCACAGCGGGAATATTATCCGCGAAAACATGCAGGTATAATTTCCGGTAATCGGCTCGCAGCCTGCTCAATACGTCCTTTAAAATACCGGAGGCATGCCCCTGCCTTCGGTATTTTTTGCGCACTTCGAAGGAATGGAAAAATACATTTTCGTCGCCGAATGCGTCCACATCACTGAGTGAAAAATGTGCGATTTTCCGTTTCTTGTGAAAAACCGTATACTTGCGGGTGTATCCTTCATTTTCTCGCAGATAGGCGTATCGGTTCCGGGGCAAATCGGGCATGAACGCTTTGGGATCAAAATGACTCAGATCTTTGACAAACAGCAAATCGGTACGATCGTGTTTCCAGCCGAATTTCTTTGCCAGATGCGAGATTTTAGCAGGATCGTCCGAGGTTTTTATTTCCAGATCGACATCCAGATCCGAAAAATCAAAGTAACTCAAAATCTGCACCCTGTGTGCAAGAAAATACTGATACAAATCGGAAAAATACCCCCGGTTCTGTGCATCGATACGGGTAAACCCGGCGAGAATCAAACCGTATTCATCCGCCTGCAAATGGATAAAGCTTGCGATACCGTCGGAATCCGTTATGTAAAACACCGGTGCGTCCTCCAAGGCATCCCTTAAGAAATCCCCGGAGGTTCGGGACGAGTAGATATCGGAAATCTGAGCAAGCGTATTCGGATTTTTCCAATCCAGGGAATGGATTTTGTTCATAATGCCCGTCACTGTGTTTCGTCCGAACCGCGTTCGGATGCGGAAGTTTTGTTATCCGATCCGGATCTGACATTCTCCGAGTCCGCTTCATGCATATCATTTTCCGAAGACTTTGCTTTTTTTCCTTTTTTAAATCGGAACGCAGGTTTGATTTTAAACTTTCTCAATAACAGAATCACAACAAAGAGGATTGCCGCAAGGAAAATCAAAGTCGGCAAAGAGGTAATGAGGGCAAGGAATACTTCGGAGATAAACTCAAACAATTCGTTCAGATTCTCGGTGAAACCGATTCGGATTTTTTCAAAATAGGAAGTATCCTTTGTGGTCTGATATTCCTGAACATCATATACGGATAGATATACGGTGGAATATTGGATCTGATTGTCCATCAATCGAAGCTGAGAATTGTAGCTTTCCAACTGATAACGCACTTCGCTGAGGCGAGTCTCAATGACGATGATCGCGTCCACGGACTCGGCTTGCGCAATCAATTCCATCAAACGATCCTGCTCGACGGTAAGTGCTTTGATGCGGCTCTCGGTATCGCTGTATGTAAGTGTGACATCCGTGGTGCTGATGTCCTGATTGCGGACATTCACTCCCTCCTGGACAATGGACAAGAGAGTGTCAAGGGAATCGGCAGGGACACGAAGCTCGATGCTCGCATATGCATTGTCATAAGAGTAACCGTCATAGGATGTGTCGGAAAGTGAAAAATTGGAAACATAACCGCCGAGTTCCTCCACATTTCGCTGTACACCTTTGATATACTCGTCAAAATTTTTGGTTTCCACAGTCATATTCACGTTCTTGATCAGCTTCCGTTGGGAAGCGGTCGGCTTGACTTCAATGGGCGCGGTGTCGGCGACGGAAGTTTTCGAAAGCTCCGTCATGCCTGCCTCTTCATAGTTTACCGCCTGTGTTTCGCTGACATAGTTCTCTGCACGGTAAGCGGCCCCGCTTTCACTGCTTTTCGAACTGCCGCATGCAAAGAGCAATAAAATACACGGTAACAACAAGAATAACCAAATTCGTTTATTTTTCATAAACATCCTCCCTTTTTCATTACAGTACAACAAATGAAAGTTTCTGTCTACATTGTACTAACAATAACGGGAAATGACAAGTTATTCATTGAATAAAGCTGCGCAATTATGATATTATAGGGAAACAACGGTGAAGCGTTTTCCACCGGACAGAATATGAAACGGGAAAGAGGTCATTATGAAGTTTACAAAAATGCAGGGAATCGGCAATGATTATGTATATGTGGATTGTTTTCGGGAGGTCGTGGAAAATCCGGGCGAGGTTGCAATAAAAGTCAGCAACAGAAATTACGGAATCGGATCGGACGGATTGATTCTGATTATGCCGAGTACAAGCTGTGATGTTCGAATGGATATGTACAATTCGGACGGCTCCAGAGGCAGCATGTGCGGAAACGGAGCAAGATGCGTGGCGAAATTCGCGTACGATCACGGCTATGTAAAGGATACGAAATTTACATTGGAAACATTGGGCGGAATCAAAGAGGTGGAGGTTTTTGTCAAAGAGGACGGGTTGGTGCATTCGGTTTGTGTGGACATGGGAGAAGCCAAGTTGACGGGAAAGCTGCCGGAGGAAATCGAAATCGACGGCGAAATCTATGAATTTACGGGAATCGATGTGGGAAATCCGCATGCCGTTTATTTTCTGGATTCGAAAAAAGATGTGGACGAGCTGGATATGGAGAAGATCGGACCGAAGTTTGAGAATCATCCGAGATTTCCGGAACGTGTGAATTCGGAATTTATTTATGTGGAAGACCGAAGAAATATTTATTTTCGGGTATGGGAGCGCGGAAGCGGAGAAACGCTTGCCTGCGGAACGGGAGCGACAGCAGCGGCATATGCGGCAATGCTGCACGGTTTGGTGGAGGATGAGGTCACGGTGCATCTGAAAGGCGGAGATTTGACCATCCGATATTGCAGAGAAAGGAATCACCTGTTGATGATCGGCGAGGCGGTGGAGGTGTTTACGGGGGAAATATTCCTGCATTAAAAAATTATTTTCGGATTTTGAAAAAAAACTCTTGACAGTATGGTATATGCATGATATAGTTAGGTCACGCTAACCGAGTAAGTGATAGCTAACCAAAACAAAATATGATATTCGGAGGGTGTCATGCCTTTGCAAATGATCGTGAATGAGCTGATGTCGGGAGAAAAGCATCGATCATTCGAGCTGAAGTTGATTTTACAGATTGCGGCATTGTTGAAAAATAAAAAAGAATCCGGATTGATCATGTTGAGTGAATGGGAGTTGAGAGAGGTAAAGGAGAAACTTTCCAAAAAAGGAATCAGACATATTGTTTTGTATTCCGAGGGTTTGCGTTATTTGACGCTTCTCTTTCGAAGCGAGCGTTTAAAAAAGCTGTTGATGGATGAGCAGACCAAAGCCTATCTGAAGACATGCGGCTACGAGAGATTCAGTCTGGGAGCGATGTTGAAGAATCTTTCTTCCAGATGCAGACAGTTCTCGAAAAGTCGGAATTTTCCGCATGAGATCGGATTGTTTTTGGGATATCCGCTCTGCGATGTGGAGGGGTTTACCCGAAATAACGGAGAGTCGTATTTGTACAGCGGATACTGGAAGATTTATGACAATCCGGAAGAAACTTTGAGTAAGTTCAAAAGTTTTGACGATGCGAAAAACGAAGCGATTCGGGAATGGTTCTCAGGGAAGTCCATAGCTGAAATCGCCGCTTAAAAAGGAGATAATCATGGATAAAGTATATGTAGTGTATTGGAGTCAAACCGGTAATACCGAAGCGATGGCAAACATGCTGAAAGACGGCATTGAAGCAGCCGGTTCCGTTGCGGAGCTGGTTGAAGCCTCCGAAGCGGATGTGGAGGTTTTGGCATCCCAAAAGGGTTTTGCAATCGGATGTCCTGCGATGGGTGCAGAGGAGCTGGAAGACTCGGTGGTGGAACCGCTTGTAGCTGAGCTGGAGAGCAAGGTGAACGGAAAGAGTTTGGTGCTGTTCGGCTCCTATGACTGGGGTGACGGAGAGTGGATGCGTCTTTGGGTAGACCGTATGGTTGCGGCAGGTGCAAGCATCGTCGGCGGAGAAGGCGTTATCGCAAACAATGAACCGGATGAAGCCGCAAAGGAGGCTTTGGAGAAGGTTGGAGCGGCTTTGGCGGAATTATAAGTCAAGCCTGCATGACGATCGTATGCAATAGGAATTCCTGCATACATGAAGATGGTCTTTCATCGATAGTATATCGATTTAAGATAAAGTTACACATATTGAAATTTCCTCTTACTTTTGGGAAAAGACGGACCTTGAGCAAGTCCGTCTTTTTTCAATTGCCGGAAAGTATTTCGATGATGCTGTTATAAAACGTTCGGAATTATGTCTTGAAATAATATAAAAAATTCGATACAATACCGAAGTAAGGAGTGTGAATATGGAATATTTGGAGTATTTGTACGGAGTGGCGATTCAATATGTTTCTCCTACCGTGATTTGGATTATTGTTTCCGTTTTTATTTTTAAATTTCTGAAAGATCAGATCGTCAATGCCGTAAAGCTGTGTATTCTGGTCGGAATCATCCTGGCTCTGGTTTTCAATTCCTTTGAAATTCGGGATCGTATTATGGAAATGGTGACGGAGTTGACATACGGCATTTTCTGAGTTTTTTGTCGTGAAAAAGACGACAGTTTCCGTATACCCGATTTTCACTCCCGTTCTTATACGCAAACTCGCAAAATCGTTTGCGGGTTTGATGTTCCTGTGTTATCCGATTGTCTTGTGAAATCCTTTTTTTCTATTGTTCTTTCCTTTGCCGTGACATGGGTCCCGGTGCATTCGATGACATTCCCATATGAAAAACTTTAATATTGAACGACAAATGCGCGCATATTGCTTTTGCGTCGGAAAGGAGCGAATTGTTAAGTAAAATTTATGGCGCCGGCTTATTCGGAATACAAGGTGTTTTGGTTTGCTGCGAGTCCGATATCGGCAACGGATTGCCCGGCACATCCATCATCGGCTATCTGTCTTCCGAGGTAAGAGAAGCGGCGGACAGGGTAAAAACGGCGATAAAGAACTCGGGGATCAAACTGGAACCGAGAAAAGTGGTCATCAACCTCTCGCCTGCGGATTTCAGAAAAGACGGAACGGGATATGATCTGCCGATATCCGTCTCGATTCTGGCTGCTTACGGATTGGTGAAACCGGACTTGCTCGAGAATTCCGTCTTTTTGGGAGAATTGAGTCTTGGCGGTGAAATTTTGCCGGTTCGCGGTTGTCTTTCGATTACCATGGCGGCGAAGGAAGCCGGTTTCCAGAGAATATTCGTGCCGAAGGAAAATGTTCGGGAGGCAAAAATCATCGATGATATTGAATGCATTGCCGTAAATACCTTGACTGAGGTTGTGGGAATATTGAACGGCGAAATTCGCCCCGATGCATTTGCCGTAAATCGGGAAGTCCGGGATTCGAACCGCTTTTGTGCCATCGCGGAAGATGACAAAATCGAATCGGATTTTTCCGATATTTCCGGGCAGGAAGGGACAAAGAGAGCGACGATCATCGCGGTTGCCGGCAGGCATAACATCATGTACATCGGACCGGCGGGAACCGGGAAAAGTATGATTGCGAGAAGAATACCCGGAATCATGCCGGGTTTGAGCAAGGAGGAAGCGCTCGATGTTACAAGAATTCATTCGATCTGCGGAATTCTGGAACGGTCTTTGATCACGCAAAGACCGTTTCGCAGCCCTCATCATACAACATCCATGCAGGCGCTGTGCGGGGGCGGCATCCGTCCCAAACCGGGTGAAGTAAGCCTGGCAACCCACGGTGTGCTTTTTCTGGACGAATTTGCGGAATTTAAGAGGGATACGATTGAGGTGCTCCGACAACCGTTGGAAGATAAAAAGGTGTGCATATCCAGAGTACATGGAGCCTACGAATTTCCGGCGGATTTTATGCTGGTCTGCGCGACAAATCCCTGCAAATGCGGTTTTTATCCGGACAGGGAAAAATGCAAATGTACGGAAGCCGATGTCGCAAAGTACATCGGCAAGATTTCCAAACCACTCCTTGATCGAATCGACATCTGTGTGGAGACGAGAATGTTGAACTACGATGAGCTGAATCGGGGCATGCGGGGGGAGAGCTCGGAATCGATTCGAAAAAGAGTGGAAAAAGTGCGGGAAATCCAGGAAAAAAGGTATCAAAACAGCAATATATTGTTTAACGGCGAGATGAAAAATGTGCATATCGAGGACTGCTGCAAATTGAAAACGGAGGAAGAGAAATTTTTAAGAAATGTATATGAAAAAAAATCGATGAGTATCCGCGCATTGTACAAGGTGCTGAAGGTTGCCAGAACAATTGCGGATTTGGAGGGAGAAGATCATATTCGAAAAAAGCATCTGGGAGAGGCATTGAGTTACAGAACACTGGAAGAAAAGTATTGGGGAGGGAGATAATGCGGATTCAGGAAATCTCAAACAAAGAAATGATGTTCTTTTTTTCTCAAATTCGCGCATTGGGACCGGTCAGTATCAAAAGGATTTACGAACAATGTCCGAAATTGAATTCGCTTTTGACAATGTCCTCCAAACAGATGAAGGCAAAGTTTTGTATTGATGAGAAAAAGCTGGATGCTTTGCAGGCGGCCGTCGTTTTTTTTGAAGAAAGCATGGAGGAGTATCGCAGACTGAAATCGATGGGGATTCGACTGCTTACAGCGGAAGATCAGGAATTTCCCGACCGGCTTCGCCACATTCCGCAGGCTCCGGCATTCCTGTTTCAAAAGGGAAGAGTCGATTTCAATGCACGGAAATTTATCGCGATCGTCGGAAGCAGAAATCCGTCTCATTACGGAATGGAGATGGCAAAACACATCTCGATGAATCTGGCAAAGCAGGGAGTCGGTGTGATCAGCGGATTGGCAGCCGGGATTGATGCGATTGCACACAAAGGCGCGCTTTCCATCAAAGGCAGCACAGTGGCGGTGCTCGGATGCGGTATCGACATTTGTTATCCGACGGAAAATTTTCACATATATGAAGAAATACAAACATCCGAAAACGGAACCATCCTTTCGGAATATCCGCCCGGGACAAAGCCGCTGGCATTTCACTTTCCGATGAGGAATCGAATCATCTCCGGTTTGGCGGACATTGTCCTGGTGGTGGAGGCAAGAGAAAAGTCGGGCAGTCTGATTACCGTCGACCATGCTCTGGAGCAGGGAAAGAGCGTGTATGCGGTACCGGGCAGGGTGACGGATGTGATGAGTCGCGGATGCAATGCATTAATCGAAACGGGAGCCAATGTGTTTACCGGTGTGGATGCTTTGCTGGAGGAGCTTTGCGTGAGCGATAAAACAGAAATTCATCACACTGAAGCGGAAAAAAACGGAAATATGCTTGCAAATAATGTAAAAATGGTGTATAGTTGCGTCGACTTGGAGCCGAAATATATTGACCATATTGTGGAAGAAGTCGGATTAAGCTACGGAGAAGTGTATACCGCTTTGCTGGAACTGGAATTACAGGGATTGATTTCACAGATCTCGAGAAATTACTACGGAAAATGTCTGTAGTCAAGTTGCGGCAAAAATATGTAAGGAGTGAGCATGCAAAAGAAATTGTTAATCGTGGAGTCACCCGCGAAAGTTAAAACCATAAAAAAATATCTGGGAGAGGAATTTGATATCAAGGCATCCAACGGTCATGTCCGTGACCTTCCCAAGAGTCAGATGGGAATCGATGTGGAGAATGATTATGAGCCGAAATATATCACGATTCGCGGAAAAGGTGACTTGCTTGCAGACTTACGAAAATCCGTTAAAAAAGTGGATAAAATTTATCTGGCGACCGACCCGGATCGGGAAGGGGAGGCAATCAGCTGGCATTTGAGCAAGGCATTAAAACTGGATGAAACGGATAAAAAAGTGTATCGCATCAGTTTCAACGAGATTACAAAGAACGCAATCAAAGATGCAATCAAACATCCGAGAGAGATCGATATGAGCCTGGTTGATGCGCAACAGGCGAGAAGAGTACTGGATCGCATCGTCGGCTATAAAATCAGTCCTCTTTTGTGGGCAAAAGTGAAACGGGGATTGTCCGCGGGAAGAGTGCAGTCGGTCGCCCTTCGCATGATATGTGATCGTGAGGCGGAGATCGCAGACTTTATACCGACCGAATACTGGACGATGGAGGCGAAACTTCTGTCCAAATATTCCAAAAAATCGTTGGAAGCCAAATTCTACGGTAAAAATGATCGTATGGATATACCGGACAAAGAAACCGCCGATAAAATCAATAAGGCATTGAAGAATGCGAAATACATTGTTTCGGATGTCACGGAAGGGCAAAAAAGCAAAAAGGCTCCTCTGCCGTTTATCACGTCCACATTGCAGCAGGAGGCAAGTAAGCAATTGAACTTCTCCACCAAGAAGACCATGCAGCTGGCGCAGCAATTGTATGAGGGCGTGGATATAAAGGGAAAGGGTACGGTGGCGCTGATTACCTATTTGCGTACGGATTCTACGCGAATTTCCGTCGAAGCGGAAGCTTCTGCCGTGAATTTTATCGAAAAGAATTACGGAAAGGAGTACATTGCGCAAAATACGGAGCAGAAAACAAACCGGGGAAATGTGCAGGACGCCCATGAGGCGATTCGTCCGACGGATGTGAACCTCACTCCGGCCAAGGTGAAAGAGTCCCTGTCCAGAGATTTGTTCCGTCTTTATCAGCTGATTTGGAAGCGTTTTGTGGCGAGCAGGATGAAACCGGCTGTGTATTCCACCACTTCCGTGAAAATCAAAGCAAATGAGTATCTGTTTACCATGGCGGGAAGCAGTGTGCTTTTTCAGGGCTTTATGAATGTGTATATGGAGGACGAGGAGAAGGAGTCCTCGGATGCCGTTATTTCGAAACTCGCGGTGGGAGATGAGCTGGATTTGGAAGAACTCAATGCCGCACAGCATTTTACGCAGCCGCCGGCTCATTTTACGGAGGCGAGTCTGGTAAAAGCGCTGGAGGAACAGGGCGTCGGACGACCTTCCACATACTCGCCGACTATATCCACGATACTTGCCAGAAGATATGTCACGAAAGAGAAGAAGAATCTCTATGTTACGGAACTCGGCCAGGTGGTAAACAAAGTGATGATGGAACATTTTCCGAGCATTGTCAACAAACAGTTTACGGCAAATCTGGAGTATTTGCTGGATGATGTTTCCGAAGGCAGGGGGGAATGGAAGGAGATTATTCGAAATAATTATCCGGAAATCGAAAGTTCCGTTCAAAAAGCGGAAGAAGAATTGGAAAAAATTCAAATTGCCGATGAAGTATCGGATGTGATTTGTGAACATTGCGGGCGGAATATGGTCATTAAATACGGTCCTCACGGTAAATTTCTTGCCTGCCCCGGATTTCCGGAATGCAAAAACACGAAGCCGTACCTGGAGTTTATCGGAGTGCCATGTCCGAAATGTCATGGTGAGGTGGTCATTCGAAAGACCAAGAAAGGCAGGATTTTTTACGGATGTGAAAAAAATCCGGAATGTGACTTCATATCATGGAATCGACCGGTGGAAAAATCATGTCCTGTTTGCGGTTCGTACATGGTCGTGAAAGGCAAGTCCCATGTCTGTTCCAACGGAGAATGCAATCACAGTGAATTGATACCGGAAAAGGAGAAATAATTCATCAACGATCCGAAATCCGTTTCCGGTATTTCGGATTTTTGATATAAATATTCGGATAAATATCAGATAATACCTTGTTACTTTCCTGAATTTGTGATAAAATTCAATTAATCTTTGAAAGAATATGCAATGTCGTAGATTATTGGCAAGGAGGTAGGATTATGAGTGTTGAGTTGTTGGATAAAACGAGGAAGATTAATCGTTTGTTGCACAGTAATCACTCAAAGCGCGTTGTATTCAGTGACATCTGCCGTGTTTTAAGTGATATTTTAGAATCGAATATTCTGGTTATCAGTAAAAAAGGGAAGGTGCTGGGAGTCGGCCATTTTGAAGATGTTGATATCATTACCGAATTATTGGGCAATGAAGTAGGTGTGACGGTGGATGCAAGATTCAATGATCGTCTTCTTGCCATACTTTCCACAAAAGAGAATGTCAATCTCGCCACATTGGGTTTCAATCTCGACAATTCCAATAAATACCGTGCAATCATTACTCCGATTGATATATCGGGAGAGCGGCTCGGGACATTGTTTATCTACAAATCCCGTTCCGGTTATGAAATTTCGGATATCATCCTGTGTGAGTACGGCACAACGGTGGTCGGACTTGAGATGATGCGAAGTCTGAATGAGGAAAATGCGGAGGAAGATCGAAAGATTGCCGTCGTGAAGTCGGCGATTTCGACCTTGAGCTATTCCGAGCTGGAAGCGATTGTGCATATTTTTGAATCCCTGGGAGGTGTAGAAGGGACATTGATCGCAAGTAAGATTGCCGACAGGGTCGGGATTACGAGATCCGTCATTGTAAATGCCCTCCGCAAATTTGAGAGTGCCGGTGTCATTGAAAGCAAATCTTCCGGAATGAAGGGCACTTATATCAAGATTGTCAATGATTATGTATTTGAAGAGCTGGAAGAACTGAAGAAGAAGCATGGTTGAGAAAGATTGGAATATGATGAACAGACGGATAATGCTGAAATTGAGTGGAGAGGCACTCGCAGATTCAAGCGGCGGGTATAATGAGGCAAAAGTAACGGACATTGCGAAACAGGTGAAAACGGCAGCGGATCAGGGCGTGGATGTCGGAATCGTAATCGGAGGGGGAAATTATTGGAGAGGCAGGACTTCCCAAAATATTGACCGGACCAAGGCGGATCAGATCGGGATGCTGGCAACGGTTATGAACTGCATCTATGTATCCGAGATTTTCCGAAGCTGCGGATTGAAAACGGATATTTTCACACCTTTTGCCTGCGGTACGATGAGCAGGATGTTCTCAAAGGATGCGGTCAACGAATCCTTTAAAGCCGGTAAGATCGTATTTTTCGGAGGCGGTACGGGGCATCCGTATTTCAGCACGGATACGGGGGTTGCGCTTCGCGCGGTGGAACTGGATGTGGATATGATTTTGCTTGCCAAGAGCATTGACGGTGTGTACGATTCCGATCCGAAACTGAATAAGGAAGCCAAAAAATACGACACCATTTCCATACAGGAAGTCATCGACAAGAAACTGGCGGTGATCGATTTGACGGCATCCGTGCTGTGCATGGAAAACGGTATTTCACTGGCGGTATTCGACATGAACGAAGACAATTCGATTTCCGATGCACTGACCGGGAAGATCAACGGAACAATAGTAACAAATAACGGATAAAGAGGTGGAAGATGAAAGACAGGATTTCGCAATGTAAAGAAAAAATGCAGAAAACTTTGGATGTACTGTTGAATGAATACGGTACCATCCGTGCAGGAAGAGCCAATCCCCATGTTTTGGATCGGATCAAAGTGGATTATTACGGAACACCGACTCCGATTCAGCAGGTCGGCAATGTTTCCGTTCCCGAGGCCAGAATGCTTGTGATTTCCCCATGGGAGAAGAACCTGCTGAAGGTCATTGAAAAGGCGATACAGACTTCGGATCTGGGGATCAATCCGGTGAATGACGGAAATGTCATTCGGCTTGTTTTCCCCGAATTGACCGAAGAAAGACGTAAGGAATTGGTTAAGGATGTAAAGAAAAAGGGAGAAAATGCCAAGGTTGCAATCCGCAATGTTCGACGTGATTCCGTGGACGCCATTAAAAAGATGGAAAAGGCGAGCGAGATTTCAGAAGATGATCGCAAGGACGGCGAGGAGCAGATTCAAAAGATAACGGATAAGGCAATTGCAAAAGTGGATGAAGCGATTGAAAACAAGTCGAAGGAGATCCTTACCGTTTAAGGATTTTATAGGGATTATCGGGTGTTACGGCGAAAGACTTGTAACACCTTGTTTTTTTTTATATAATGGGGTTTGTAGCATTACCGACAGCTGAAGTTTTGTAATAAAAACCGGACGGGGCATGCATCCGGTTCGGCAATACGGGAAAGATGGAGAAAAGATGAGCAGGATAGAGGGTTTGGCAATACCGAAGCATATTGCCATCATTTTGGACGGAAACGGGCGATGGGCAAAGAAGAGGAATCTTCCGAGAGCAATGGGGCATAAGGAAGGTTGCGAAACTCTGGAGCGAACGGTGGAAGATTGCGCGAGAATCGGAGTCGAATATTTGACGGTGTACGGATTTTCCACCGAAAATTGGAAGAGGAGTGCCGAGGAAGTCGGGGCTTTGATGAAATTGTTCCGATTCTATATGACAAGACTGCTCAAAATCGCAAATGAGAACAATGTCAGAGTACGGATGATCGGCGACAGATCCCGGTTTGATGCGGACATCATTGAAGGGATCGAAAAACTGGAGTCCACTACCAAAGACAATACCGGACTGACCTTCGTATTTGCCATCAATTACGGTGCGAGGGATGAGATCCGGCGCGCGGTGACGAAAATTGCGAAGAAATTTCAAACCGGTGAATACACGGATACGGATATCATCGATGAGGACTTTTTCGCTTCGCATTTGGACACGTCGAAAGATACGTATCCGGACTTGTTGATCCGTACGAGCGGCGAGCTGCGAATTTCCAATTTTTTATTATGGCAGATAGCTTACAGTGAGATTTATATTACGGATATTCTTTGGCCGGATTTCAACCGCGAGATTCTGGAAGATGCCATACTGGCATACAACAAGAGAGAGAGAAGATTTGGAGGAAGATGATGTTCTACATTAGACTCTTTACGGGCATTTGCCTGCTGATTGCGGCGTTTATTTGCGTGAACAACGGAGGATTGCTGCTTTTGTCCGTTTCAATGATTCTTTCTCTGATCGGGACCTATGAAATGATCCGGGTGTTCAAACTTGAGAAAAGCATTGCCGGATATCTGGCATATGTCAGCGTTGTGGGTTTTTATCTTTCAACCTTTTTTTTCGGAGACAAGTATCATTTGTTTTTGTTTGCGGCATCCATGATGACGATGATGGCGGCCTATGTCTTTACATTTCCGAAGTATAATTTTGATGATATGTCCAAGGCCTACTTTATCTTCGTTTATGTCGGCGTGCTGTTGTCTTTTTTGTACCAGACCAGAGAATTGCGATACGGAAGATATCTGGCATGGTTGATTTTTATCTCCAGCTGGGGCAGCGACACCTGCGCCTATGCAATCGGGAAGCTGTTCGGAAAGCATAAACTGTCACCGGTTGTGAGTCCGAACAAATCCGTGGAAGGTTCGATCGGCGGAATACTCGGAAGCGCTCTGCTTGGATATGGTTTCGGGTATTTTTTCGGTGCCAGAATGACGGAAGTAAACCATCCGGAACTGGTTTGTGCCATTGCCAGCGCGATCGGTGCAATCATCTCCCAAATCGGAGACTTGGCGGCATCGGCAATCAAGCGAAATTATCAGGTGAAGGACTTCGGCGACTTCTTTCCGGGACATGGCGGAGTTGTCGATCGTTTTGACAGCATGCTGTTTACAGCGCCGGCGGTATTTTTTGCACTGAAATTTCTGGCATAACGGCGGCATTTGGCTTTCGGAACTTGAGTTGTTTGCATCCTGTTATGGAGATTGGAGAAAAGATGAAAAAGATATCCATTTTGGGTTCGACCGGATCCATCGGAACCCAGACTTTGAGTATTGTTCGGGACAATCGCGATATTGAAGTTCTCGGACTGGCGGCACACTCCCAAATCGATGTATTGTTGGAGCAGATTTTGGAATTCAAACCCAGGTTTGCCTGTGTGTTTGAAAAGGAGAAGGCGGTCGAGTTAAAGAAAAAACTGCAGGGAACGGATTGTGAAGTGCTTTGCGGAATGGAAGGTTTGAAAGAGATTGCGTCCATACCCGAAGTCGATATTGTAATCACGGCGATTGTCGGGATGATCGGAATCGAGCCGACGATTGCGGCGATACAGTCGGGGAAGGATATTGCTCTTGCGAACAAGGAAACCCTGGTCTGTGCCGGTCATATCATCATGCCTCTGGCAAAGGAGTACGGAGTGCGAATTTTGCCGGTGGATTCGGAGCACAGTGCCATTTTCCAATGTCTGCAGGGAAATGCGGGAAACAAAATCCATCGGATTCTGCTTACGGCATCCGGGGGACCGTTTCGCGGTTATCGTATCAAAGATTTGGAACATGTTACACCAAAGCAGGCGCTGAAGCATCCGAACTGGAGTATGGGCAGGAAAATTACGATTGATTCTTCCACCATGGTCAACAAGGGATTGGAAGTCATGGAGGCAAAATGGCTTTTTGATGTGAAACCGGAAGATATCAAGGTGTTGATTCAGCCGACATCCGTCATACACTCCATGGTGGAATTTGTGGACGGTGCGGTCATGGCGCAGCTCGGAACACCCGACATGAAACTTCCGATTCAATATGCATTGTACTATCCGAATCGGTTGTTCTTGAAAGGGGAAAGACTGGATTTTGACCGAATCTCTTCCATTGAATTTGCGAAGCCGGATTTGGAAAGCTTTCAAGGATTGGCTTTGGCATTTGAGGCGATCAAGATCGGCGGAAGTATGCCGACAGTGTACAATGCTGCCAATGAAGTGGCGGTTGCCAGGTTTTTAAACCGGGAAATCGCATACCTGGATATTGCGCGCATGATACATGAAGCGATGAATGCACATATGCGAAATGTCATCGCGAATCCGAAACTTGAGGAAATCATCGCGATCAAAGAAGAGTTGGAATTGAAAAAAATATAAAGGAGACGGATGGCGGGAACCATCCTGCGAATATATGGGAATTGTTTTAGCTTTGCTGATATTCGGTATTATTGTGACATTTCATGAATTGGGTCACTTTTTGCTGGCAAAGAAATCGGGGATCAAGGTGGTGGAGTTTTCGGTGGGAATGGGGCCGAGGATTCTGTCGCATCAGGGCAGGGAGACCAGATACTCTTTGAAACTGCTGCCGCTTGGCGGCTCCTGCATGATGCTTGGGGAAGACGAGGACGGTGCGGATGTGGAAGGCAGTTTCAATGCGGCACCGGTAACCGGCCGACTGGCAACGATACTGGCAGGACCGGTATTCAATTTTATCATGGCATTTGTTTTTGCATTGATTATCGTGGCGAATGTCGGTGTGGACAAGCCGATCATAACGGGAGTTACGGACAATTATCCGGCAAAGGAAGCCGGTTTGCTTCCGGGCGATGTCATTACGAGGGTGGACAATGAAAAAGTTGTGATTTATCGGGATTTTATCGTATATCTGCAGATGAACCGGGGGAAGACGGTCGATGTGGAAGTGGAAAGAGAGACCGATGGCATCAAGGAAACCAAGGTCTTTACGATCACTCCCCGATACAGTGAAGAGCATCAAAGATACCTGATCGGCATCGAAAACAATTCGGGAAATGAGAAAATCAGCAATCCTTTGGAAATCGTTTCGTATTCTCTCTACGAAGTCTGGTACAATATCACGTCCACACTCAAGAGTTTGGTGCTGATGATACGGGGCAGAGTCAATGCCGATGAAATTTCCGGGCCGGTCGGGATTGTCGGGATGATCGGAAACACGGTGGAGGAGTCCAAACCATATGGTATTTGGGTGATTTTCTTGACGATTTCGAATATGATCGTGTTGTTCAGCGCAAATCTGGGGGTTATGAACTTGCTTCCGATTCCCGCACTGGACGGGGGCAGGATTATTTTTTTACTGGGTGAACTTGTGACCGGAAAACCTTTGAACCGAAAATTTGAAGCATACATCCATTTTGCGGGTTTTGCTCTGTTGATGGTTTTTATGATGTTTATCATGTACAATGATATTCGAAAAATTTTCGGGATGTAGAAAATGGTTCGGTTTTGTATCATGTTACGACAATAAACAATGAAGGATTCATAGAAGAGAGGGGCATGATCTGCCTTGAGTAAATGACCAAAACGGAGCTTGACTTCGTTTTGGTCATTCTGTTGATTGAATAAAGATCGGAATCATGGTATTCTTGAACTGCCGGCATGTCCGGTAAATATAAGAAAAGAATGACGTTTGAATGGGGGAGATCCGAAGTTTGGAACAGACATCTTCTTATGAACGTTATGAGGACATATGAAAAGAGTTAAGACAAGGGAGATAAAGATCGGCGACCGTGCAATCGGCGGCAATCATCCGGTGCTGATCCAAAGCATGTGCAATACAAGAACCGAGGACGTGGATGCCACTGTAAAACAGATTTTGGAATTGGAGGCGGCGGGTTGCGAGATCGTGCGTGTGGCGGTGCCGACCATGGAAGCGGCAAATGCGATCAAAGCGATCAAGGAGCGGATCCATATCCCGCTGGTTGCGGATATCCATTTTGATTATCGACTGGCGCTTGCTTCGATTGAAAGCGGCGTAGACAAGATTCGGATCAATCCGGGAAATATCGGTTCGACAAAACGGATCCAGGCGGTGGTGGATGCATGCAAAGAGAAGAACATTCCGATTCGCATCGGGGTCAATTCCGGTTCTTTGGAAAAAGAGATTCTGGCAAAATACGGCGGCGTTACCGCAGAGGGCATTGTGGAATCGGCTTTGGATAAGATTGCGATGATCGAGAATCTCGGTTATCACAATCTGGTGGTAAGTATCAAATCTTCGGATGTATTGATGTGCATCCGGGCGCATGAGCTGATTGCGCAAAAGACCGATTATCCGCTGCATGTGGGAATCACCGAATCGGGCACGGTAAAGAGCGGCACCGTCAAGTCGAGCGTGGGACTTGGAATCATACTGTATCAGGGGATCGGTGATACCGTCCGGGTGTCGCTGACCGGGGATCCCGTCGAAGAGATATCCTGTGCGAAACTGCTGTTAAAGACACTCGGCCTACGGCGCGGCGGAGTGGAGGTGGTTTCCTGTCCGACCTGCGGAAGAACCAGCATTGATTTGATCGATCTTGCAAACCGGGTGGAGGATATGGTACAAGGCTATGATCTGGATATCAAGGTTGCCGTGATGGGCTGTGTCGTAAACGGACCGGGTGAGGCAAAAGAAGCCGATATCGGGATTGCGGGCGGCATGAAAGAGGGATTGCTGATCAAAAAGGGCAAGGTTGTAAAGAAAGTTCCCGAAAGTGAGCTGTTGGCCGCGCTGAAGGCGGAACTGGATGCCATGCGATCGGAAAATGCCGGCTGAGACGAATATCAGGTGCATCGTATTCCTGCGATGCACCTGCATTTTAAGGATGGATGGAGATGAGTGCATTTTTTAAAGTATTTCCGGACTTTCGGGCAGACGGGGAATTGTTTGAACTGTTGAAATTTGCCAATGTTGACCGTATCAGAGCTTCCAGGGATCGAAGTTCTCTTACGGTTTATTTGACATTTGAAAGGCTGGTGGAGAAATACCGGATTTATCAACTCGGCGAATTGCTGAAAGATCGACTCTTTGAAGGGAAAATCCGGGTTTTGAATATCGTGGAATCGTTTAAGCTGTCTGAACAATACAATCCCGGGACGCTCTTTGATTTGTATCGGGACAGCATTTTGCTGGAGCTGAAAAATTACAATATCGGTCTGTACTATATCCTGAGTAAGGCAAATGTGCGGTTTGATGAGAATAAAATGTATTTCACGGTGGAAGACAATGCTTTTCATAAAAGTTTGCTGGATGAGTTGACAAGAATACTCGACAAGATCTTTAACGAACGTTGCAATATTCCCTGCACTCTGCATCCGGAGTATGTTCGTGCCGTGCCGAAGCAATACCATACGACATTTGAGCGGCTGCATACCGACAGAAATGCGCAGGAGTTTATGGAGGTTCGGAATGCGTCCGAATTTTCAATGGAAGGGGATGCGGTTTCGACTTTCCGGGGGAATGGGGCAGGGAAGGACACGAATCGGGATGCTGCAAATGAAGTTTCAAAGGAAGCATCCGCTTCCGGTAAAAAGGCGGGTCGAAGCGATGCAAATGCAGGCAAAGCATCCTCCGACAAAAAACAATCATCAACTTCATCCGGTAAAGCAGCATCTGCCGGCAAGTTTGCATCGCCTGCAGGCAATGCAAACTCATCCGCGGGTCAATCATACGATGACCGAAATTACGAGAAAAAGAGAAGTCCGTATAAGAGTAAAAATCCGGATGTGTTGTACGGTAGGGATTTTGTGGAAGATTTTATGAACATTTCGGACATTGTCGGAGAAATGAGTGATGTTGTGATTCGCGGCAAGATCATCAAACTGGATACCCGTTTTTTCGAAAAAAACAAAGTTACGCTGTTCAGTTTTGTATTGACGGATTTTACGGATTCCATCGGTGTAAAAATCTTTGCCAGAGAAAACAATCTGGAACTGATCAAGGCGGCAATTGTCAAGGGAGGATTTATCTCCATGAAGGGTTCCGCCATTGTGGACAGGTTTGACCATGAGCTGACGATCTCCTCCATTTTCGGAATCCGAAAATGCGAAGGCTTTGAACCGTCCGGGCGTGCGGATCGTGAAGAAGTGAAGCGGGTGGAACTGCATTGCCATACAAAGATGAGTGATGGAGACGGTGTGACAAGTGCCGGAGATATTCTGAGTCAAATTCAAAAATGGGGCATGGATGCCATTGCATTCACTGACCATGCGAATGTTCTGGCGGCGGTGGACGCATGGCATGCACTGGATAAAATCAAGGGGAACAAGCCCAAGGTGATTTACGGGGTCGAAGCCAATATTGTGGACGATTTGAGTGAAATCATCGTAAATCCGAAAGAGACGACACTGGACGACGCATTTGTCGTATTTGATATTGAAACGACGGGTTTCTCGGCAAAGAAAAACAAAATCATCGAAATCGGTGCGGTAAAAGTGGTAGCCGGTGAAATTGTCGACCGATACAGCAGTTTTGTCAATCCGCAGGAGCCGATCCCGTTCAAAATAGAAACTTTGACCGGCATCAATGATGAAATGGTAATGGTTGCCCCCCTCATCGATGCTGTGCTGCCGGAATTCTTGGATTTTGTGGGTGATGCCGCCGTGGTGGCACACAATGCCGGATTTGATACCCGATTTATCAAGAGCAAGTCAAGGGAAATCGGAAGAAGTTTCAGTCCGACCGTTGTGGATACCCTGAGCATCGGACGTATTCTGTTCCCTCAGATGGGAAGACATCGACTGGATACATTGGCAAAAGTTTATCATATTTCTTTGGAAAATCACCACAGGGCGGTGGATGATGCCGAGGCGACCGCACGTATCTGGCAGCGCATGATTGCGGATTTGAAAGAAAGGGGTATTCATAAACTTTCGGACATCAATGTAAAAGAGAAAAGCAGCACGGATTTGATAAAACGAATGTATCCGAACCATGCCGTGATTCTGGCGAAGAACGATATCGGCAGAATCAATCTGTATCGCCTGATTTCCATGTCCAATATTGATTTTTTTTACGAGCGTGCGAGGATTCCGAAGTCCATGATTCAAAAGCATCGTGAGGGGCTGCTGATCGGAAGTGCCTGTGCAAACGGAGAGATTTTTTCCGGAATTCTGGACGGAGAGGACGAAATCGCGATTCGTGAGAAGGCGATGTTTTATGACTATCTGGAGGTGCAGCCTGCAAGTAATTACGAATATATGATCGAGGAGGACAATGCCGTTTCTTCGATGGAAGAACTGATCGAAATCAATAAAAAGATCATGGTTCTCGGAGAGGAATGTGAAAAACCGGTGGTGGCGACCGGAGATGTGCATTTTTTGAATCCGGAGGACGAGATTTACCGCATGATTCTGAAATACAGCGATCCCAAAAACAAGAATCGAAAAATGAAGCTGCATTCTTCCCCATTGTATTTGCGAACCACAAGGGAAATGCTGGACGAGTTCAAGTATTTGAAAGAAGAAAAGGCATATGAAATTGTGGTAAAAAATTCCCGCATGATTGCGGATATGATCGATGTCATCAAGCCGGTGCGTCCGGACAAATGTCCTCCTTCCATTGAAAATTCCGAGGAAATCCTTCGCACATCCTGTTATGCCAAGGCGCATGAGCAGTATGGGGAGGTTCTGCCGAAGATCGTGGAGAAGAGGCTGGAGAAGGAGCTGGCATCCATCATCGGAAACGGATTTGCCGTGATGTACATCATTGCCAAGAAACTGGTGGAAAAAAGCAATTCCGACGGATATCTGGTGGGCTCCAGAGGATCGGTGGGTTCATCCTTTGCGGCTTACGCATCGGGAATTACCGAGGTCAACCCGCTGCCGCCGCATTACTATTGTGATTGC
>JBHAEV010000008.1:0-11619 GCA_041855735.1 Lachnospiraceae bacterium | reverse complement strand
ATAACGGAACCATCCGGATCGATGCATCGGATGACGGAATCAATACGACAAGCAAGACCACGGCATTGAATGTGGCCATGACCATAAACGGAGGCGATATTACGATCAATATGGCGCAGGGAGATACGGACGCTCTCGATTCCAACGGAGATTTGACCATTGCGGGCGGAAATATCACAATTACGGGACCATCCGCATTTGACTATGACGGAAGCGGAACAATGTCCGGAGGAACACTCACCGTAAACGGGCAGAATGTGACAGAACTGACACCCTCGATGATGGGAGGAGGCAGGATGCAGGGCGTGCCGAACGGAGGCCGGGCCGGCCTGCCGCCGAGCGGAGGACAAGCCGGCATGCCGCCGAGCGGAGGCCAGACCGGCGTGCCGGCTGATGGAGCTGTGCGAAGAGGCGGAAAGACGCGAGGCGGCAGAACGAAAGGAGCCGCACCGCAGGACGGAACGACGGTGCCGCAGGACGGAGCGGCGGTACCGCAAGCGGGAGACGGTGCTTAAGAGAAAGGCGCTCAAAGGCAAGAATCCCGGATAATAAGGATATATAGAGAAAATGTATAGGAAAAAATGTCGTTTTACGACATTTTTTCTTGCGCTTACAAAAGATGCGGTTATAATTAAATGATACGGCGAAATGGAAGTTGTATGTAACGCTTACGATCAATACGGATTGAAAAAGGAGAAACTATGAGAATCGAAACGAAATGTTTACACGAGGGGCATAAGCCGAGAAAAGGAGAACCGCGGCAGGTTCCGATTTATCAAAGTACCACATTCAAATATGATACTTCGGAAGAACTGGGAAAATTGTTTGATCTGGAAGCGAGCGGATATTTTTATACCCGTCTGCAGAATCCGACCAATGATCTGGTGGCGGCAAAGATTGCGGCACTGGAGGGAGGAATTGCGGCGATGCTGACGTCATCCGGTCAGGCGGCAAATTTCTATGCCATCTTTAATATCTGCGAAGCGGGAGATCACCTTGTATGTGCCGCGAATCTATACGGTGGAACCTTTAATCTGTTCGGTGTCAGTCTTGAAAAAATGGGCATTTCCTGTACCTTTGTGGATCAGGATGCGAGCGAGGAGGAGATTTCCGGGCATTTTCGCGAGAATACGAAGGCGATGTTCGCGGAAAGCATTTCCAATCCGTCCATGGCGGTTTTGGACATTGAGAAGTTTGCAAAAATTGCTCATTCCCACGGTGTACCGCTGATCATCGACAATACATTTGCCACGCCGATCAACTGCAGACCGTTTGAATTCGGTGCGGACATTGTCACCCATTCCACGACAAAGTATATGGACGGCCATGCGGCAAGTGTGGGCGGTGTGATTGTGGACAGCGGAAATTTTGACTGGGAGAAGCATTCGGATAAATTTCCGTGTCTGTGCAAACCGGATCCGTCCTATCACGGTATTGTTTATACGCAGGCGTTCGGCAAGGGAGCCTATATTACCAAGGCGACGGTGCAGTTAATGCGTGATCTCGGCAGTTGTCAGTCGCCGCAGAATGCATTTTATGTGAATATCGGCCTGGAAACTCTGCATTTGCGCGTACCGAGACATTGTGAGAACGCATCGAAGATCGCGCAGTTTCTTGAGAGTCACGAGAAGGTGGCATGGGTGAATCATCCGAGTTTAAAAAATAACAGGTACCATGATTTGGCAAAAAAATATATGCCGAACGGGACATGCGGTGTGCTGTCGTTCGGAATCCGGGGAGAGAGGGAAAACGCCTCCAGATTCATTGATTCTCTGGAACTGGTCGGCATTATGACACATGTGGCGGATTCAAAGAGCTGCATTCTGCATCCTGCCAGCCACACGCACCGACAGTTGACAAACGAGCAGCTTGCGAATGCGGGCGTTCCGAAGGATTTGATACGATTGTCCGTGGGCATCGAAAATGTGGATGATTTATTGGAAGACATCAAACAGGCGCTGGAAAAAATATAAAAAGCGGAGCAATCCGGGCAAATGTCCGTGAAGCGAAATACCGTTTACATAGGATTACAAAAGAAAAACAAAATACTCTTTCGAAAATGCTTAGGAATTGCTTTGGTTCTTAGGCATTTTTTTTATGGAAATCAAGTTGTTTATCGGGGATAATGAAATCGGACACAAAATATTCACAAATTACGGAAAAGCCGGAGGGACAAGAAAAGTATGTACGGAAAACTGTTATGGAATGATTTAAAAAACAATATAATCCCGACCCTGAATATCGCATTGTTCATTATGCTTTCGACGGCTTTTTTGGCAACGGCGGGGCAGCTGAGCGCAGAACTGTTGATTTCGATGAATCAATTGTTTGAAAAAGCACAGACTCCGCATCTGTTGCAGATGCACACGGGGGAGTTGGACCGGGATAGACTTGGCCGATTTGTAAAAACACGGGAAGAAATCGACAAATATCAGGTGCTGGAATTTTGGAATGTGGACAATTCCTACCTGAGTGTCAACGGAAATTCATGGAAAGACTCCGTGTATGACAACGGTTTTTCCGTCCAGAGCCGGGAGTTTGATTTTTTGTTTGATTTAAACAATGCATTGATTACACCGAAGCAGGGGGAAGTGTATGTTCCTTTGTATTATTTCACATCCGGTGCGGCAAAAGAGGGAGATACACTGGAAATCAACATTGGAAATGCAGGGGGATTTTCCGGCGACGGGAAATTAAAACTTACAATCTCCGGCTTTGTCAGAGATTCGCAAATGAATTCATCCTTATCGGTGTCCAGACGTTTCATTGTGCATGAGTCGGATCTTCGGACCATATCGCAGGTCGGAGATTTGGAGTATCTCATCGAGTTCCGATTGCATGATGCGAACGACATTGCCGAAGTGGAAACGGCATACAATGAAAACGGATTGGAGGCGAATGGACCGCCGTTTATGAGTATCTCGCTGTTTCGGATCGTGAATGCGTTTTCCGACGGTATTTCCATTATGGCATTGCTGTTGATCAGCATTCTGGTTATCGCCATCTGCATGCTTTGCATAAGACTGACGATGCTCTCCAAATTGGAGGAAGACGAAAAAGAAATTGCGGTACTTCGCGCAATCGGCATTGAATTCAAAGAGATTAAAAATATTTTTCTGACCAAATACATCTTTATAGCGGCGTTATCCGCCTTACTCGGTTTTGGGCTTTCCTTTCTTTTGAAAATCCCGTTTCTTGTAAATATGAAAATGTTTTTCGGTGAAAACCGGTTTCAATGGCAGAGTGCAATCGCGGCGATGACTTTGACCATGACGGTGTTCGGTTTGCTGATCGCATTCATGAACAAGACGGCTGGAAAAATCAAAAAAATTATGCCGATAAAGAGGGAGAACACGGAAAAGGACGTGCTGCTTCGTTTTCCGCCGCATTTCCCGATGTGTTTGAAACTTGCGATCGGGGATTTATCGGCGCGGTGGAAGATCTACAAAAACATGGTGATTGTATTCATACTCACGGTTTTTGTTATCACGGTTCCGATGAGTATGTACCGAACCATTTCCGATTCGGGTTTTATCCGGTATTTGGGACTTGGAAATTATGATGTACGCATCGATTTGACACAAATTGACGGGAAAGAGCGCGAAGTCGAAGCATTTTTGAATCGGATTTCCGGGGATGAGGACATTCGGCATTTTGAGGTTTATACGGGAAAACAGATGGAAATGGTGACGGACTCGGGAAATCGTGAAAAAATATGGATTGATCTCGGGGAACAAAAGGAATTCGGTGCACAGTATATTGCGGGAAATGCTCCAGGATCCGCGAACGAAATTGCGTTGTCAAAACTGAAGGCAAATGATCTGGAAAAGAAAGTCGGGGATGAAATTTGCGTTCTGATCGAGGAGGTTCCGACGGCATTGAGGATCAGCGGGATTTACTCGGATTTAACCAATGGAGGAAAGACAGCGAGAGGAGTATTCCAAGCCGACAGCAGTAAGACGATTTGGAAAATTATACCGATTCGACTGAAAGATTCGGGATATGTCGAGGAATGGATCCGCCAATATCAGGAAGAATTTCCGTTTGCAAAGTTCTCCGACGTACAGGCCTATACCCGGCAGATTTTCGGAAATACCGTCCAAATGACCGGAAGGATTTCCGATGCGGCGTTTATAGCGTCGACGGTTTTGGTTTTTCTGATCACATTTCTGTTCATGCATATGCTGTATCTGAAGGATTTAAGCCAAAATGCCTTGCTTAAGTCCGTCGGTTTCACGAATCGGTATATTTTCGGGCAGTATCTGATGAAATCAAGCATCATGCTCTGGATCGGTCTTCTCCTCGGATTCCTGCTGGCGTTTACCGCAGGGGAAAGACTGGGGTCGTGGATTCTGGAGCTCATCGGCCTAAGCGGAGTGCAGTTCATACGGGGACGGAACGCAGCATTGGTTATGACACCTCTGTTTCTTTGGGCTACAACCTTACTCGGCACAGTAAGCGGTGTGATGAAGATTCGGAGAATGAATGTTTCGCAGCAGATTAAGGAGGATTTATGATATTAAATGCGAAGGGAATTCGAAAGTCCTATGAATTCGACAGTGTGAAAGTCGAGGTGCTCAAGGGAGTGGATTTAAAGGTGGAGCGAGGCGAGTTTGTGACCATTATGGGAAAATCCGGTTCCGGAAAATCCACTTTGATGAACATTCTTTCCACCCTGGATGTCCCGGACTCGGGAGCGGTGCATTTTGATGAAATGGAAATTACTTCCTTCAATGATGAGGAATGTGCAGAATTAAGGAAAAACCGATTCGGTTTCGTATTTCAGCAGGCAAGAATGGTAAAAAACCTGAGTTTGCTGGATAATATACTTCTGCCGGGCAATCTCACCAAACGGAATCGAAAAGAAAAAATGAACCGCGCAAAAGAGCTGATGAGAAGAATGGGTGTGGCCAATTTGGGAGAGAAGAAAATCACTCAGGTTTCGGGAGGGCAGCTCCAGAGAATCGGGATTTGCCGGGCATTGATCAATGAACCGGATATCTTGTTTGCGGACGAACCGACAGGAGCTTTGGATTCGAAATCTGGTGAAGATGTGATTCGGCTGCTGAATGATTGGAATCGAAACGGGCTGACGATTGTTTTGGTGACGCATGATATTCATGTGGCAGCCAAATCAAAGCGGTGTTTGTGGATGAAAGACGGCATTCTGTACCGGGATCGGAAACTGGGGGAAGACGCAATGGAAAACCTGGAGATTTTGTCGAGTGAGATTCATGCGTTGTAAGAGATGAAATACTTCATTCATTTTTCGTTAATTAATTGTGAAAAATAGAATTTTGCTTGACTTATAAAGTGGATATGATTATAATCAATTCATACTGAATCAGTAAGAAAATTGTATGTATGGAGGAAATATGAAAAGAATATTGGTATTAACCGGTGCAGTATTATTGAGTTTAAGTTTGTATGCCTGCAATCAGGCGAGTAGTGCAAGTCAGGCGGTATCGGAGGCGGGAAGTCTGGCAAGTGAAGCGGCGTCCGATGTGGCAAGTGTAGGTGCGGTGGCGGCTTCCGAGGCGGAAAGCGCGGTATCGGAGGCGGTTTCCGAAGTGGGAAGTGCGGCGAGCGAAGCGGCATCATCCGTCGGAGCGGAGGTGTCATCGGAAGTGGCAAGCGCGGTGGATGAAAACACGTTTACTCTGGATGAGCTGGCACAGTACAATGGAAAAGACGGTGCGAAGGCATATATTGCAGTGGACGGTATTGTCTATGATGTGACCGACTCCAAGGCGTGGAACAATGGTGTACACAATGGTTATGAGGCGGGCAAGGATTTGTCCGAGGAAATGAGGAAGGCGCCTCACGGAATTTCCAAGCTGGACGGCATCACACCGGTGGGGATTCTTGCCGAGTAATTTATAAACGGATTCACAGTTCAAAATTCCATTGAAGAGATTTCAATGGAATTTTGAGTAAAGGAGAAAGATATGTACGGAATATTGTGATACCTCGGAGTTGCACTTTTTGCGGTTTTGGCCATACCATATCCATTGCGTCTGGCAAACAAAAAGTTCCTGGGAAACAACAAACAAGTCACAGATCTGGTTCGCTCACTTAAAAAGATTCATAAAATTGCCGGATTTGCGTTGCTTTTGGTGGCATTTTGTCATGCCTTTATGGCAACCGGAGGTTTTGCATACATTTATCCGAACGGTTTGGCGCTGTTTGTATTATTGCTCATCACCATTGCATTTGCCATTGTTTTCGGGTTCCAAAAGAAGAAAATCTGGTTGACCTTGCATAGAGCAGGTGTACTGGTAACTTTGTTGTTTTTGGCAAATCACATACTGTTCAAATGGTTTTAAAATGGTGTTTAAAATGAAGTTTCTATGGATCGCCGCAGTTCTGTCGATTTTGCCGGTCGGTTATTTTCTGATTTCATGGTATATGGCAAAAAGTGTTCTTTTTCCCGACGGGATCAGTCCGGACGGGGAGATTGCATGGGAAAAAGAGAAGGGCTTTTGGAAAGATTTTGACCTCTATGAGAGAGATGAATATGAAGTAAAGGGGTTTGACGACTATGTGCTTCATGTCGAGCTTGTAAAGGCGACAGGTTTGTCCGACAAGTATGTGATTTTGACACACGGATATCGGTCGAACCGATACGGCAGCGTAAAATATGTGGATGCGTATCAAAAACTTGGCTACAACTGCATTATATACGATGTCAGAGGACATGGAGAGAACGCCCGATCCTTGGTGACTCTGGGAAATGTGGAATCGAAGGATCTGGAAATCCTGATCGAAGATACCTATATGCGATATGGTCAGGATATCTATTTGGGACTTCACGGTGAGTCCATGGGCAGTTCCATATCCCTGTCCGTATTGGCAAGGAAACCGAAGGTTCGTTTTGTCGTTGCGGACTGCGGATTCACGAATCTGTATGAATTGTTGAAAGAGGGATATGAGTCAAAACATTTCGGCATTATGATTCACGGTGTCCACCTGATTGCAAAATGGTTCTACGGCGTCGATTTGAAACAGACATCGGCGGTGGATGCCATTGCATCCAATACGGTTCCGATTGCATTTATCCACGGTGCAGACGATACCTTCATCCTTCCGAAGCATTCGAAGACTTTGTACGAAACCAATCCGGGTACGGCGTTTATTGAATTTGTGGAAGGTGCCGGACATGCGCAGAGCAGGGAAGTACTGGGAACGGATGCATATGCGAAATGGATTTCCAATGTTGCAAAATAAATATAGAAGTCTTTTGTTTGCCGAGGTAAGCAAAAGACTTCTTTTTTATGGATCTTAAGCGTGAATGCGGTATCTGCATTCACGGCAAAAGGCTTGGACCGTGAATATGAAGATGCATGTTCTGTAACCGTGCTTTCCGCCATCGAAGTTGCTGCGGTTTTTCGAATCCCCGTTTTTGCAGGCAAGTAAACAGGAAATTATCCGGTCGACTCTCGCTCCGCCAAATCGGCGCGAAATGTCAATCTTTGAAGCGGTTTGGGGTGGATATCATTTTGCTCAATTTCACGAATAATCATTTCCATTGCCTGTACACCGATTTGAAATCCGGGAAGTTCCATTGAGGTGAGCGAGGTTTCCAGCATATCACCAACACGGTGCCCGGTCATGCTGAGAACGCGGATATCGTCAGGAACACGAAGATGATTTTCCTTCAGCGTTCGAAGTACGCCCATGCCCTGTTCGTCGGTTGCGGCAAGAATGGCATCAAGCTTGACATTTTCATCGATCAGTCGCGCCGCACAGTCATAGCCGTATTCCATACCGTGAAGTTTGGATTCCTGTTCGACGGTGATCTCCGATAAACCGCATTCCTTTACGGCATTATGGTATCCGAGATATCGATCTGCATACGGTTTTATCTTCATAGGTCCATTGATTAGACCGATGTGGGTACAGCCTTTTCGAAACAGATGCATGACAGATTGATAGCCGATATCCACATAGTCCACGACCACACTGCTGATCCGGTTGTCCGGCTCCCGAATCACCTGTACGACCGGTATGTCGGTATGAATATCCCGAATCAGACGATTGTTCAGCCCGGTTCCGGCGATGATCAAACCGTCCACAAAATTATTACGAAGTCTATTTAATGCATCTTTTTCGACGTTTTTGTCATTTCCGGTATTGACAATCAAGGCGGCATAACCCAAATCTCTCGCTTTCTCTTCAATGCCCGATACGACTTCTGAAAAAATGGTGAATGAAAGTTTCGGGATGACAATGGCAATCGTATTGGATTTGCCCTTTCGCAATCCCTTTGCGAGAATATTCGGTTTGTAACTCAGTTTCTTAACGGCTGCCATAATGCGTTCTTTGGTGTCAGGATGCACATAGGATGTGTTGTTTAATGCACGGGAAACGGTCGAGATATCTACATTCGCAAGCTTTGCGACATCTTTGAGTGTTGCCATGATATCCTCCTTTGGAATGGAATGATTATATCACATTCCGATATGTTATGCAATTTTTTGCAGAAAGTATTTATATTTTTGATGAATGTGCAAAGTCTTGCATTCAATATGCAATACTTTGCATCTCTTTGTAAAAGCGTTGACCGGATATTTTGGGATATGTTATAAAGATGTCATAAGAAATGCAAACGTTTGCAAAAAAAAACTGATTCATAACAAAATGAAAAAAACAAGAATAAAGGAGAAGAATTATGGCAAAGACAAAGAATTTCAAGACTATATTTCCGGCAGTATCCGTACCTTTCAATGACGACTATAGCATCAATGAACCGGAATTCCGTGCATATCTTCGCTGGTTAAAGAGTTTTTACGATAAAGGGATCCAGGGACTTGTATGTAACGGACATACCGGTGAAATTACCGGACTGACCAGAGAAGAGCGCAAGAGAGTAACGAAAATATGTGCACAAGAGTGTGGAGATATCATGACCATTATTTCCGGAGTAAACTGCGAGAATACCGCAGAATCCATCGAAATGGCAAAGGAAGCGAAGGAAGCCGGGGCGGATGGAATTTTGCTGATGCCTCCTCATATGTGGCTGCGTTTTTCCATGCATGAAGATGCACCGTATGAATATGTAAAGGAAGTGGCGGAAGGTGCCGATATTGATATCATCATTCATCTTTATCCTGCAACATCCAGAGCGTTTTACCCGGTTGATACATTGATTAAGATGTGCAAGGAAATCGATCATGTAAAGAGCATCAAGATGGGGACACGCGTTACATCCATTTATGAGCATGATGTGAGGAAGCTCCGTGAAGAATGTCCGGACATCAGCCTGATTACATGCCACGATGAGACCCTTTGCGTATCATGGTTCCCGGGAATGGACGGAGCATTGATCGGGTTTGCCGGCTGCGTGCCTGAAATCATTTGCCCTGCAAGAGATGTATTCGCAAATCCGGATAAGCATACATTGAAAGAGGCTCAGGACTGGAGCGACAGAATTTACCACATTGCTCAGGCTATCTACGGCGGTGGTCAACCGTCCGGAGAGGCGCATGCAAGACTGAAGGAAACGCTTGTACAACGCGGCATATTTAGCAGCGGTTTGATGAGAAAACCGGTGCTTCCGCTGAATCAGGAGGAGAAGGATTGGATTGCAAAAGGCATCAAAGGAAGCGGTCTTGACATGGTTGATATGAGCGAATTCAAATGAGAGAGAAGCCTTGGAGGGATGGAACATGAGCTTTAAGATTCTTGATATGACGAAACCTCTCAGTGAGCGACTCGGGTTTGATCCTGCAAAAGTGGAAAAAATCTCGTTCAAAGATTTGCTGAAGAAAATCGGACCGGGACTGATTCTCACAGGCATTGTAATCGGACCGGGTAATATTACAACATCGGCTATGATGGGTGCAAACTACGGGTATGATATGCTTTGGCTGATTATTCCGATTCTTATCATGGGGATTACGTTTACCATGACATCATATAGGATTTCTATTATGACCGGCATGCCGATTCTTCATGTAATTCGTCATTATTACGGCAGTATTGCTTCGGCATTTTGCGGAATCGCTCTGTTCTTGTCTTGTTTCTTCTTTACACTCGGAAACATTACGGGAACCGGTGCGGGCATGAGCTTAATCTTCGGTTTTGACTGGAGAATCGGAGCCATGATTATGCTTGCCGTACTTGCCTATTGCTATTTCACAAAAGGTGTGTACAGTAAGGTGGAAAAAGGAATCATGATTTGCATTGTGGGCATGATTTTGGCATTCTTTGCAACCTTGGTGGCAACCGGCGGCCCGAATTTCGGTGCAATGATGAAAGGATTGTTCACACCGAAGTTGGCGGAAGGGTCAACAGCAACAGCACTGGCGTACATCAGCACGAATTCTGCGGTAACCGCCGGCATTTACGGAACGTATCTGGGACTTGAGAAAAAATGGAAGAAAGAAGATTTGTTTAATGGAGTTATGCGTGCGGATGCACTTACCCATATTATTTCGGTGATTTTGATTTCCGGTTCCATCGTTTTGGTCGGCGCCATTGTTTTAAAGCCGGCAGGGATTGCTATCAAGGCACCGGCACAACTTGGTGATCTGCTTCGCCCGTTTCTCGGTGCAGCCGCTCCAATTGTGATGGGGATCGCAATCATCGGTGCGGGATTCTCGTCTTTACTCGGGAATACGCAGCGTGGTGTGGTACTTTTGAATGCGGGTCTGGATAAGGAGATCGGACTGGAGTCAAAGCCTGTAAAAATAATCAGCTTAATTTGTATCATTGTGGCAACGGTGATTTGTTTTTCCTACGGTGGGTCGCCGACACAGCTGATCTTCATTGCAAATGTGGCAACCTCCATTGCAACGCCTGTGGCAGGGTTGTTCATGGTATTGATTTTGTGGAAGAAGGAATTGTTTCTCGGCTACAAACCTCCGCGACTGCTTCAGGTGTCGATGACAGTTTGCTATTTGTTTGCAGTATTTATGACATACACCGCATTGCAAAAACAAATCCCGGCTTTAATTCATTCTTTTTCCGGGAAATAATATACGAAGCCGATGACCGTGAGCGGGGATCGGCTCTTTGCCTTTTCGGATTTGCATCGCATTAACGATCCGACAAGTGCGGAACTGCTTCGAAACATCTTCCAAATCCCCTTGTTTTATGGAAAATGATGCAAATCTATGATAAAATTAGAACAGATTCTGACAAATGAAAAGAATATGAATGAAAGGGGAGTTATCATGAAAGAATTTGTTTTTGATGCACTGCCGAAGAGCTTAAACGAGATCCTGGCTTTGCCGCAGGCGGCAATGAGCACGCCATACGAAACCGCCGCACTTACGGTGCTTGCACTGTGCATATATCCGACGGATAAAGATGCGGCATATACCATCCTTGACCATCTGCGGGGACCGAGGAAACTCACCAACATGGACAAACAATTTATCCGTGACCGTTTTATGGACGGAAAAACCTATATACCGAGATCCTATTTTACCGGAGCGACACCGGGCAATGATTATACGCCGAATGAGCCGTTTCAATTGGCGGTTGCGGAGAATCCGCATTCTTTTGCTCAGGAAAACATGGCGAAACTGTATCTCACATCCGCAGGTGCGGACAGTCCGAGAGCGGTGGAACTTCGTCTTGCAAAGGACGGTAAATGGTATTTGTGGGAGCAGT
>JBHAEV010000007.1:0-10015 GCA_041855735.1 Lachnospiraceae bacterium | reverse complement strand
GGCAAGATCCTCCGCCTCGTTCTTCCCCCTTTTTCGGGTTCCGGCAAGCGGAAAAGTATGCAATTTCCCGTTCTCCAGCTTTACCAGTGTTTCCGGAGATGCCCCTGCCACCTCCACATCCATTCCCGAAAAATAGAACATATACGGGGAGGGATTGATGGTGCGAAGCATCCGGTAGGTATCAAACAACGAACCCTCAAAATCCGCACTCAAACCATTGGACAGCACAATCTGGAAAATATCGCCCTCCCGGATATATTCTTTCGCCGTTTCGACCATATTCATATACTCTTCTTTGGAATACAGCGACCGGATTTCACTTTTTAATACCGCCTTCGGAATCTTCGCCTTTTCTCCGGTCTTCAACAATTGACACAATTGTTTTAATTCATACTCCGCCCTCTTGTACTCCGTTTCCGGATTTTTCAGACTGATGTTTACGATCAGAACAATCTTCTGCCGGACATGATCAAAGGCGATGACCTTGTCAAACAGCATGAGATCACAGTCTTTGAACATTTCCGTATCTTCGATATCGACGGATACACTCGGTTCGGAGTATCGAAGATAATCAAATGCAAAATATCCCACCAGACCGCCGGTAAACGGCGGCAGAAAATCCGGTTTCGGACTCCGGTATGAGTTCAGGATTTCCCGAATCCGGTCGGACGGATTCGCCTCTTCCGTACAAATGCCATCAATCTTCATGATATTGTCCTTGCATTGAATCTCCATCTTCGGGTCAAATCCCATAAAGGTATACCTGCCCCATTTTTCATTCGCCATGGCGGATTCCAGCAGATAGGAATGGTCGGAAATGTTTTTTAAAATCCGCATGGCTTCAATCGGTGTGATAAAGTCGGACAGAATTTCCGTTGCCACCGGAACGATATCATAGCGATTTGTGTCGATTTCCCTGATTTTTGCAATATCGGGTCTAATATACATTCTCCCTCATCTCCTTTACGAATTCTCCCACCTTTTTCGGTGATTCCTTGCCATATTGCTCAATCAGCCGGACGATTGCCGATCCGACAATGACGCCGTCACTGACGGCGGACATTTCCCGCGCCTGTTTCGGTGTGGAAATCCCGAAACCGACCGCCACCGGAATATCTGTGTTTTGCCGGATTATCTCGACGATTGACGCAAGATCCGTCGTGATTTCGGAACGTACACCGGTCACCCCCAGAGATGACACCAGGTACAGAAAACCTTTTGCCTCTTTTGCAATCATTGCAATCCTGTTTTTGGAAGTCGGCGCAATCAAAGAGATCAGATCAATCCCGGATTCTTCCGCCGCATCCGAGAACTCTCCCTTTTCTTCAAACGGAAGATCCGGCAATATGACCCCTTCAATGCCGGTTTGGCGGCATTTGTCCATGAATCTCCCGGCACCGTAGGAAAATACCACATTGGAATATGTCATGATACACAGCAAAACATCGAACTCCGCCTTGATTTCCCGGACAAAATCAAATACATCATCTGTGGTAATCCGGTTCTTCAGTGCCCGGTTGTTCGCCTCCTGAATGACTGCCCCTTCCGCCATCGGATCGGAAAACGGAATTCCCAGTTCAATGATGTCCACCCCGTTTGAAACCATCTCCCGAATGATTTCCTTCGTGGCGGCAAGATCCGGATCTCCGCAGGTGATAAATGTGATAAAGGCTTTTTTCTTCAAAAATGCTTCTCTGATTCTACTCATGCAAATCCTCCCCCCGGTAGCCGGCAATGGCCACGCAATCCTTATCCCCACGACCGGATACGGTAATGATGATGATCTGATCGTTTCTCATTTCTTTTGCCAGTTTCATGGCATAACTGACGGCATGTGCGGATTCAATCGCCGGAATGATTCCTTCCGTTCTTGTCAGATATTCAAATGCTTCCACGCTCTGCGAATCGGTGACCGGCACATAGCTTGCTCGCCCACAGTCATGCAGATGGGCATGCTCCGGACCCACTCCGGGATAATCCAGCCCCGCCGAAATGGAATACACCGGTGCAATCTGCCCGTAATCATCCTGACAAAAATACGACTTCATACCGTGAAAAATTCCGGGTTTTCCGACATTGAGGGTTGCCGCGGTTTTTGCCGTATCAATGCCCCTGCCGGCGGCTTCGCATCCGATCAGCCTTACGTTCTCATCCTCCAGAAAATGATAGAAGGATCCGATGGCATTGGAGCCGCCGCCCACGCAGGCAAGCACCGCATCCGGCAGTCTGCCTTCCATTTCCAGAATCTGTTCCCGCATCTCCCTTGAAATGACCGCCTGAAAATCGCGAACGATGGTCGGAAAAGGATGCGGTCCCATCACGGAACCGAGGCAGTAATGGGTATCTTCGATTCGACCGGTCCACTCACGCATTGCCTCGGAAACCGCATCTTTCAGCGTCTTTGTACCGCTTGTTACCGGCACCACTTCCGCTCCCAGCAGTTTCATCCGGTACACATTCAAAGCCTGACGAATGGTGTCCTCTTCTCCCATAAACACCTTGCACTCCATTCCCATGAGAGCCGCCGCGGTTGCCGTAGCCACTCCGTGCTGCCCCGCACCGGTTTCGGCAATCAGTCGGGTTTTTCCCATTTTTTTCGCAAGCAGAGCCTGCCCCAGCACATTGTTGATCTTATGGGAACCGGTGTGATTCAAATCCTCCCGTTTCAGATAGATCTTCGGTCCGCCCAGGTCCTTTGTCATATTTTCCGCAAAATACAGTCTTGACGGACGACCCGCATACCGGTTGAACAAGGCCTTCAACTCGCTTTGAAATGCAGAATCATTTTTGTAAAAAAGATATGCCTCTTCCAGCTCCAGCACCGCATTCATCAGTGTTTCCGGTATGTACCGCCCACCGTGAACACCGAAGCGCCCGTCGGCATGTTTGTTTGAATCATTCATCTTGTTTTCCCCTCTCTTTGCTTGTCTGCTTTGCACCGCATTCGTTAACGGATATTTCGCACCGCCTCCACGAATCGTTTCATTTTCGCCGGATCCTTACTTCCATTGCTCTCGACACCCGAACTGACATCCACCCCGAACGGTTGAACGGTTTTTAGGATTTCCCCCACATTCTCCGCATGCAGTCCTCCTGCAAGAAAATAGTCTCTTTGTATGCTTTTCAGAATGCTCCGATCAAAAGACCTGCCGCTTCCCGGGTCGGACGAATCCAAAAGAATGAAATCCGCCGAGGTGCGATGGATTTGGTCCAGAAGTTTTTCAACAGAACGATCCTTTCTTTCGCCGTCCCTGAAACTCCCTTTTGTACCGCAGTCCATCCGACCGGCATTCTCAGCCCCCATGCGAAATGCCTTGATAATTTTCGGGATGGTTTTGCCCGTTCCTGACAAGGGTATTTTTCGAAGTTGCTGAATGTATTCCTCATTTTCCGATCCGTGCAATTGTATCAGGTCAATCGTTCCGCACTTCACCAGTTCCGATATCTCATTCGGCTTTGCATCCACAAACACCCCCACCGCTTTTATATCGGGATGCAGCAATGCCTTTAATCTGACTGCCTGTTTCGGACTGACACAGCGCCTGCTGTTTTTTGCAAACACAAACCCGATGTAGTCCGTCTTCAAGTCATTGGCACAAAGAATGTCCTCCTCTTTTTGCAATCCGCACAGTTTGATTTTGATCATTTTGCCTTCAATTCCCTCAATTTGGCTTTTTTGTCACCTGCACGCATCAGTGCTTCCCCGATCAGCACCGCGTTCGCCCCGAATTTTTCAATCATAAGAATGTCGTCCCGGCAGTTTACTCCGCTTTCCGACACGAACAGCACATCTTCGGGTACAAATTCTCTCAATTTTCTACTGTTGTCGGTGTTTACGCTGAAATCCTTTAAATTGCGATTGTTCACTCCGATCAATCTGGCGCCTGCCCGGATTGCGCTTTGTATTTCCTCTTCATCATGTGCTTCCACCAGCGCGGACATTCCCAGTTCATCGCAGATTGCGATGTATTCTTTCAACCGGTTTGTCGGCAACAGCGAACAAATCAGCAATACCGCAGCGGCGCCCAATGCTCTCGCCTCATAAATCATGTACTCGTCCACCACAAAGTCTTTTCGGATGCACGGTATCGAAACCGTTCGGGCAATCTCCCTCAGATGCTCCTCCCTTCCCAAAAACCACATCGGCTCGGTCAGCACGGAGATACAATCTGCCCCCGCCCTTTCGTACTCCTGCGCTATACGCATATAGTCATAATCCGTTTCAATCAGACCCCTGGACGGCGAAGCTTTTTTGCATTCGCAAATATAGGACAGTTCTTGTTTTCGTATGGCATTTTCGAACGAAAAATCCGGTTTCGGCATGGCCGTCGCCATTTGCACCATCTCCATTTGACCGATTTTTTCTTTTGATCTCTTCACACGATAATTTGCGTATTCCGCAATCTTCTCCAGTATCGTCATACTCACCTCCATTTTCGCCGGCTTGCTTCAATGAAATGTTCCAAGGTCCTTAGCGCCGCCTTGGAATCGATCAGTTTTGCCGCAAGCGCAACCCCTTCCTTGATCGTGTTTGCCTTCCCCCCGATATAAAGGGATGCGCCCGCGTTAAGGAGCACCGCATCTCTTTTTGCACCTGTTTCGCCGCCAAGGACATTCTTGGTCATTTGCGCATTTTCCGCCGGTGTTCCTCCTCGCAATTCCTCTTTCGCATAATGTTTTAATCCGAATTGCTCCGGCTCGATGGTATCCGTTTTCAACCATCCGTTTTGAAATTCACAGATTCTGGTCGGTGCGCTGACGGATATTTCATCCAGTCTGTCCGTGCCGTAAACAACCATCCCTCTTTTTACACCGAGTCTGATCAGCGTCTTTGCAAGCGGTTCCAGCAGATATTCGTCATACACGCCGAGAAGCTGGATTTTCGGAGATGCCGGATTTGTCAGCGGTCCCAGAATATTGAAGACCGTTCGAATTCCGAGCTCTTTTCGTATCGCACCGACATGCTTCATGGATGTATGGTATTTTTGCGCAAACAGAAAGCAGATGCCGACTTCATCCAACAGCTTTACACATTGCTGCGGTTCCTGTTCGATATGGATTCCAAATGCCTCCAGACAATCCGCCGTGCCGCAGAGGGAGGATGCCGCCCTGTTCCCGTGCTTTGCCACTTTCATGCCCCCCGATGCAATGACCATCGCCGAAGTGGTGGAAATATTGAAACTGTCGGCATGATCACCGCCCGTGCCGACAATGTCGAACACATCCGAATGATATTGTACCTTCAACGCATTTTCCCGCATCGCCATTGCACATCCCGCAATCTCCTCCGTCGTTTCCACTTTTGCGCTTTTTGTGGACAAAGCCGCCAGAAATGCGGCGTTTTGTACGGCACCGGTTTTTCCGTTCATAATCTCATTCATGACATCATAGGCTTCCCGAAACGTTAAATCCTCTTTATTGACGATCTTGACAATTGCTTCTTTGATCATATTTCCTCCATCCAAAATTTTATTCTTCCGTCAAATCCTTGCATTCCTTTGCTTTACCCGCCTTTTCCCGCTCTGATGATCCATGTCCTTGTCAAAACCATTTCATTGCAGGTTTTTGACAATAAAAAAATCCCCGACAGAAAATCTGTCAAGGACGAATCAATAATCCGCGGTGCCACCTCGAATCATAGCAAAGCTATGCACTTACAGGATACCAACATATCCCTGCCAACTAACGTATGCCTCACGTTGCAGAATACTAAGACGATGGTCTTTTGACTGCACCCTCAGCGGTCCATTTGACAGGTTGTTTCTCACCCGGTTCTCAGCCACCCGGGCTCTCTGTACAGTCATGCCTGCCTTTATCTCCGCATCAACGGTTTGTTTTATGAAATTAGCGTTATCTTAGCAAAGAAATGCCTCGCTGTCAAGTTCATTTGATCATGCAACGCCGTTTCATGTTATACTTTTTCGGAAATGAGAAAACGCGGATGGAATGGAATATTTTTCTTCAATCTCCGAAATCTTTGCCAGAAATATGTGTTCATTCTTTGTTTCATCCGAAGCATCCCTCAGAAAATCCGCCTCCGGATTCTCGACAGCATATGTGTTTTCTCTCGGTTCCAATTCATCGCAAACAATCTCGTATCCGATCATATGCCATTCTTTATGACTGAAAATATGCCTGCTCTCTCCGCACTCCTTTGCCACGAGGGGAGAAAAGCCATAGCTTTGCGCTTTTTTGACCGCCTGATCCAGGGTCATATAACCGTTTGCATTCGGAAATTCATACATACCGGCGAGCAGACCCTTCGACTGTCTTTTCGACAATGCGATTTTCCCGCCGTCACGAATAATCAGCACCGTTTTTTTCTCGATTTTTCTGGCTTTCTTTTTTGTTGTGACCGGATAAGACATTGTCGTATCCGTCAGATTCGCCATACACATCTTTTGTATCGGGCAGACTTCACATTGCGGTCTGGAGTTCGGAACGCAGACGGTCGCTCCCAAATCCATCAATGCCTGATTCATATCGCCGAACGGATTAGTAAAATCACATTGAATGTCTGCGTCACCTTCCGCCGCATTCATCATCCCGTTAAAGAAAGCAAAGGAATCCCGTTTGCACTGTGTCGACTTGATGTCCGTATCGTTCTTTGTCAATCTGGAAAAAATCCGCAGCAGATTGCCGTCGATCGCCGGAATCTTTTCGCCAAACGCAATGGATGCGATCGCCGCTGCGGTGTACGGACCGATCCCCGCAATTCTAATGATTTCGTCGTATTTTTCCGGCATGGAACCGCCGAATTCATCCATGATCTGTACCGCCCCTTTGTGAAGATTTCGAACTCTGGAATAATAGCCGAGTCCCTCCCAGAGTTTCAGATATTCATCCTCTTTTGCCGCTGCCAGCGAGGCAATGGTCGGGAAAACATGTAAGAATCTCTCATAATATCGTTTTACCGCCTCCACTCTGGTCTGCTGAAGCATGATCTCGGACAGCCATGTACAGTACGGGTCGGATACATCCCGCCACGGCAGGGTTCTTTTGTTGGACTTGTACCAATATAATAATTTCTTTACCGCATTTTGCAAATTTGTTTCCTCTTTTCTTGAACTTTCGATTCCATGATACCCGATTCGGTGCTTACTTTTCAATCCTTTGTCGAAATGTATTTTTTATCGAAAGTTCATCGACTTCTGCGATACCCGAGCAAAGATGGCAGAAGGGGTTGTCGCACTGCCAAAAGTACGACAACCCCTTTTGTGAAACATTTTCCTGTGCATTTCTTAGACCGATATGCCATTCAAACAAAAATTAAGGTTTTTGAATCTCCTGCAGTTTCGCATTCAGCAACGCAAACACTTTTTCCTTATTTTCCTTGTCCTGTGAAATCAAACCGCTCATCTCTTCCAATGTCAGTCCGCTCATCATGGCAAAGGCGGTTTTGCGTATTTTCATTCCGGTAAACTTCGACATAAACGCCGCCATCACATCCGAAGCCTCATCATGTTCCAGAATCTCTCCGACCTTGGACTTGATGCTGAAAAATCCCTCGCGAAATGTCATTTCCGGCACATTCGCCTCCACATCGATATCTTCGAACCAGTTCTTTACTCCCTCTCTTTCTTCCTCGTCCTCCGGCGGCATCACATATCCCGCAAAGGCTTCCTTCACATGCGTCAGAGTAATGCTGTCATAATGTTCCTCGCTTCCGACAGCGGAAATATAATTTGCTCCGTCTTTCAAAGCCACATTTTCAAAGACAAATATTTTATCTCCGGCTTTGCTTTCCGCGAGTTCACCGTTCACATAGAGGTCGATTTTCTCCATATTGGAGTACACCTTGATATCGATTTTTTCACGATGGCGAAGCGCATATCTTCTGCCTGTGATGTGTACGAAGCGGTCTTTTGCCCAATACGCCTTATACAGGAAAAACGCATCCTTTTTGACTTTTCGATCCAGTGTCACAAGTCCCTTGTTGTTTCGTCCTTTCACGCCGCCCTCATCTCTGGTGTCGCAGCCGAAATCGAACATATTCCAGACATGGGTCGCCCAAAGATAATCCCTCTCGGAAATGATCTTCAGCATATGCTCATGATACAAACTCTGATATTCCTCGGTGTAATCCCTGCATTTCGGCTCATCCGAATGCCAGCTGATGATGCCCTCGCATCCGTACTCCGAGATTCCGATCGGACGGGTCGGATAAAGTTCATGCATGGCATCCAGGAATTTTTCATTGTCCTCAAACACACCGCCATACCATCCGTAGTAGATGTTATAACTGAACACATCCGTAATCCGATTGTGAGCGGAATCTTTCGGAAGCATGGAAACCTGCGCAATCGTGGTCATACGATCCGGATCGATTTCCCTTACCAGCTTGTCCAGTTCCACCAGATTCTCATAAAGTCCCGGCTTATCGCCTCCGATGGTAATCTCATTGGCAATGCCCCAGAAACAAATGGAGCTGTGATTATAATTCTGATAAACCAGTTCTCTCATCTGCAGCATGGCATTCTCATGCGCTTTCGGATCGGAATTCATCACCGAAATAAACGGAATCTCCGCCCACACCACAAATCCCAAACGGTCACAGATGTCATAGATCATCCTGTCCTGCTGATAATGTGCCAGTCTGACGGTATTGACTCCCATCTCCAGCATCAGACCTGCATCTTCCAGATGTTCTTCCAATGTCAATGCATTGCCGATGCCGAGTCGATCCTGATGTCTGGAAACACCGCGAAGCGGAGTCGAAATGCCGTTCAAAATGAACCCGCGCTCCGGATCCACGCGAAACTCGCGGATTCCGTGCCTTATCTCGATCTCATCCAACACTTCATTGTGCCGAATCAGCCTTACCTTGATATCATACAAAAACGGATCTTCCACACCCTGCCAAAGATGCGGATGATAAATCCTGGCGCTTGCCCCGGTAATTTTTTGTGCCGGCATGTACACCTGTGCGCTCAGAATGTCCATTTCCTCATCTTCATAGATTGAAAACTCCACCATATCGGAAGGTTCCGCATTATCAACATAGGCTTCGAAATCCAGAATCGCATATTTGCCGTGAACGGATGACTTCACTTTTACACCGTCCGAACCGAAATAATCCAGACAAAAACTTGTGTTCGGAACCGTAATCAGATATACGTCGCGATAAATCCCTCCATAGAATGTGAAATCCGCCATCTGCGGATACACATCCGAAACAATGGTATTATCCACCAAAACACTGAGGATGCATATCTCGTTTTCATCGAACGCGTTCGTGATATCCACACGGAAAATCGAATATCCGCCGCGATGCTGCGTAAGTTTCGTCCCATTGGCATAAACTTCGCACACGGAATTGACACCGTGAAATTCCAGATATACCCTGTCGGTATCGGAAATCAGAGGTTTGCGAATTTCTTTCGAAAAAATTGCTCTGCCCTTATAATAATCGGCACCTCCGTCCTGACCGTCCAGTCCGTTGTAAGTATACGGTAAATCCAGCAATATCGACTTTGCATTCTCCAAATCGCTCAGCTTTGCATCAATGACATCCCCATATCGAAAAAACCAATCCTGATTGATACATTCCGTTCTTCTCACATTGCCCTCCTGTCTGTATTTTTCATGATACTGTGTTTTCGCTCTGTTTTGTTACAAATATACTACAATCAAATCCATATTTCTCCGTTTTCGTCCGGTTTCATGGGTAGTGCAATCATCAAATCCACAACCGTCATGGCAAAGGGTATCCCCGTCCAGAAAAAAAGCAGGTACAGCAATCCGCGAATTTTCTGACCGGCATAAAAACGATGCGCACCGCAAAACCAGCCCAGGGCAAGCGCCAGACGGAGATAGGTTTTTCTGACCACCTTCTTTTTCTTTGCATCGGCAAGAAGCCTGTCGATGCAACCGAACACCAAACCGCGTTTTTGCGCAATTCCCCGTTCTTCCTTCAAACGGATCAATTCGTCTTCCAGAGCCGCCATTTCCTTGATATTGACATAGTCCTCATGCTTTTTGAATTGTTCTCTGCTCTCTTCCAGCATTTTTTCCG
>JBHAEV010000006.1:0-35353 GCA_041855735.1 Lachnospiraceae bacterium | reverse complement strand
GCAAGCTTGTGGCTTGCCGGTCATGAATTTATTTGAGGAAATAGTCTTTTGCCAATCGGATAAATGCCCGACCGGCTTGTGTAAGCACCTTCCCCCTGGGATAGTTGATGGTCAGAGGTTCCGCCTCGATCCGTGTATTTAATCGAAAGCAGGTGACGGAATCGATGTGGATGTAGGGGTGATGATAATACTCATACTCGGTTGACATGGGCAAAAAGGTGGAGGCGACGGTGCAGGCGCCGGCACCGGAAATACATAAATTCAGTTCGGTCAGAATATTTTGAACGGTGTACAGGATATTCGGTTCAAATCCGGCTTCTTGGCACAGGTCGAGGAAATACTGACCGCCGATGGTGGTGTCTTCCTGCGCCACGAAAGGAAAATCCCGAAACACTTCAATGGAAGGGGGAATATCCTGCATCTGTTCGATCCGCTCCCGCGAAAATTTTTGAAACAGCAGTGAGTTGGGAACGACAAGCATATAGTCTTCCTTGTACAGCGGTTCACGGATGACATCGTCGGAGGCGTGAGGCAGATGGGCGATGGAAAGATCGATTGCCGCGTTTGCCAAAGCCCGGTCGACATCCAAAATGGTCAATCCCTCAAAAATGGATATTTTGATATTGGGATACAATGCGGAGAATCTCGGAAGGATTTCCGGCAGAAGAATCGTTCCCCGCGTGACGGTGACACCGATGGAAAGCTTACCGACGGTAAAGTCCTTGATGGCTTGAAGATTACGATCGCATTCTTCGAAATTCAAAATGATTTTTTTGGCACTTTGGTACAGAACATCCCCGGATTCGGTCAGAGTCAGGGGGATGTTTCGATGAAACAGAATCGTATCATAATGTCGTTCCAGATTGGAAATGGTTTTGCTCAGCGCCTGTTGGGAAATATACAGTTTTCTGGCCGCTTTCGTGAAACTTTGTTCTTCGGCGACGATGACAAAATATTTTAAATGAGTGATGTTCATATTCCTCCCGTATCGATTTTCCTGCATGTATCATACATTGACGGAAAAAATCAAAAGAGTTGTATCTGTTATAAAGATATCATCGGCGGGGAAAAAAAACAAGACGAGGTCTTGGGGAAATCAAAGACAAGGATGGGCAGATGGATAAAGTAAAGGGAAAAACAGCTTTTGTAAGCGGTTCTTCCAGAGGAATCGGAAGAGAGATTGCCGTAAAACTGGCACAACAAGGCTATCATGTTATGATCAACTGCAAAAAAGATATCGGGAATTTAAGAGAGGTGGAAGAGAAAATCAAAAGTCTTGGGGTCGAGTGCAGGGCATTTTTGGCGGATGTCGGAAATTATGAGGCATGCAAAAAGATGTTTGCAGAAATCGAACGGGAGTTTGAAAGTCCGGATGTTTTGGTGAACAATGCGGGGGTTTCCATGGTCGGTTTACTGCAGGATTTGGAAGCGGAAAAATGGCAGGAGATATTGCAGACGAATCTCAGCTCGGTGTTTCATTGCACATCCCTCTCCATTCCGGGTATGATCAAACGACAAAGCGGGCGAATCATCAATATCTCTTCCGTATGGGGAGTGGCGGGTGCCTCCTGTGAAGTGGCGTATTCCGCCACAAAAGGAGGGGTCAATTCCTTTACCAAAGCGCTGGCAAAAGAACTGGCACCGAGTAAGATTACGGTGAATGCCGTTGCGGCAGGGGCGGTGGATACGAGCATGCTGGATTGCTTTTCGGTGCAGGACAGGGAAGAAATCATTGCATCCATTCCGTCTTTTCGTCTTGCAAGGGCGGCTGAAGTCGCGGATCTGGTGCTGGATATCATCAAACATCCGTATTTAACCGGTCAGGTGATTCAGCTTGACGGCGCATGGATTTAGCGGAGGTGGCAGGATGTATCACGGAGACAATCCAATCGCGATTGCTTCACAGCTTCATATTGCGGAAATTTTACTGAAGATGCTGACAAAGCAGCCTTTTTCTCAAGTCAGCATTCGGGATCTGTGCAAAGAAGCCGACGTGTCCAGGCAAACATTTTATTCCTTGTTTGAAACGAAGGAAAATGTCATCGGCTTTGTGTTGGAGAATCAATTTCCTCTGGTTTTAAACAAACTCTATGTGGACAATGAGCGACTGGAAATTTACGATATCTGTCAGGGATTCGGAGAATATATTTCAAATGCAAAAGCGTTTTTAAAGAAAGTGATTTCCTGCGGACTGACGCATCTGGTTACGGATCATTTCTATCATTCCATACTGGAATGTGAGAGATATCGGGTGAAGGCGGGGGATGTCGACGATTTGGACGATGCGACGATGCGAAAATACCACGCCTCGTTTATCGCAGGCGGATTAACCAATATGTTGAAAGTCTATCTGGAGGATGAACGGGAAATGGACGCCAAAGAAATTACCAAATTGTGTTATCGTTTGCTCAGCAAGAAAGTGCTCTGAGTTCATGTTAAATCTTTTATCAAAATATTACAAACATGTTTCAAAATTTTACTGAAATGAGAAAAATATTTGTAATTCGCTTCGGTTTCTGTTATACTTTGGAAAGTTATGTGAAATTTCGGCTGAACAAATCGGTTCATATCATGAACACGGACATCATGAAAACAGCCGGTAACTTTTTGGAGGATGTTCCATGCACAATCAGCATTCTATTACGGGAATCAGCGTTTTACTTGCTTTTATGATGAGTTTTTCGACTTTTGCAAACGGAAACGGGTCCACTCAGTCCGTAGTCATCGGAGAGGCGCCGGGCGGCAGAGTGACATCATCGGTTGAAAAGACGAAAAGCGCGGTTTCTTTGGATCTTGCACCGGATTCCGATGCGACTCAGGACGCGATCACGAGAGCGCCCGAAGCGGCGACGGAGCCGACTGCCGCGTCACGTCAGACGGAAACAACGGCGGCATCCGCGAAGTCCGCAGCGGTGGTCACAACGGTGGCAACGAAGTCGACCGTGACACAAACCACGGTGAAAGCTACGACCACGGCAATTTCTTCAAAGGCGGAAACGACGACGGCAAAGCCGCAAGCGACGACCGCGGAAACGACGACGGCAAAGCCTCAAGCGACGACCGCGGAAACGACGACGGCAAAGCCGCAAGCGACGACCGCGGAAACGGAAAAGGCGGTAACGACGACGGCAAAGCCGCAAGCGACGACCGCAAAAACGGAAACGACGACAACAGAGCCGGAAACCGAGACAACAGCCGAGTCCAAGGCCGTGCAGACCGTGAAAGCCAATGCAAGCTTTCGACCGGTTCGTTCGGCAATCACTTCCTCGGCAAATGAGGCGGGACCGGGGGTAAAGACAACCACGGCGGCGGAAACAACCGAAGCCGAAAGCGAAACCGATAAACTCCGCAGAGAGATTGTGGATTTCGCATTGAAACATGTGGGGGTAAGATATCGATGGGGCGGTGCGAATCTGGCGAAGGGGGTGGACTGTTCCGGTTTGACTTCTGAGATTTATAAGAGATTCGGCATCAGTATCGGGAGAACTTCCAGAGATCAGGCAAACAGGGGAAGAACGATTCCGCTGGATCAGATTAAGCCGGGTGATTTATTGATTTATAAGGATCATACCGGGTATATCAATCATGTGACCATGTATCTCGGCAACGGTAAGTTGATCAATGCGAGTTCCGAAAACACCGGGGTTATCATTTCCGACATCGGTTATCGAACTCCGCTGAAAGCCGTGAGATTCATTCAAGATTAAAACAAGGGTTCAGTCTACATGCTAGATTGAACCTTTTTCGAATTTTCGTGTATAATATATTTGTTTCGATTGTGTTTATGAACCGGGGGGACTTTCGAGCGGATTCGCCCGGAGAGATTGCAAAGGAGTAAAAATGTTAAAAAAAATCAAGGAAAATTTACGTCTGTTATTGAGAAAATTTGTGTGGTGGCAACCGATACTCTTTATCTTACTGATGTTTGCCATCGGTGTATACACGAACCATCAAAACAAATCCGATGAATCGAGTTATTCGGAGCCTGTGACCGTTGTTGCAACATCCGGTGCGGAAAGCCTTGCAAATGACAGTGCTGCAATGGAAAGTGTTTCGGAGGGCAGTGTTTCGGGGGACAGTGCTGCGGAGGACAGTGTTTCGGAGGAAAGTGTTTCGGAGGACAATGCTTCGGAGGGCAGTGCTTCGGAGAGCAGTGCTGCGGAGGGCAGCATTTCGGAAAGCGGTGTTTCAACAGAAAGCAGCGCAATCATAAGCAATGGTAAAAGCGATGGGGAGGTTCCATCCGAAGAAAGCACATCGGCTCCCAAAAGTGTCAGTTCGGGCGATGTCACAGTCCGGGAGAACGGGACATATACTTCAAAAGAGGAAGTGGCGCTCTATATTCACACATACAAAAAGCTTCCGAGCAATTACATTACGAAGGCCGAAGCGAAGGAGAGAGGATGGAATCCGCATTCGGGAAACCTGAGCAAAGTGCTTAAGGGGATGAGCATCGGAGGAGATTATTTCGGAAATCGGGAAGGGATCTTACCGCAAAAGGACGGAAGAAAGTACTATGAATGTGATATCGATTATGTTTCGGACTATCGAAATGAAAAAAGAATCGTGTATTCCAATGACGGCTTGATTTTTTATACCGAAGACCACTACGAAACTTTTGAACAATTATATTAGAGGGGATTATGGAAAAGTATTTTTTGGTATTTGATACGGATTTTGATAAAAAGCAGATGCATGAACATATCGCAAAAGTCCTGCATTTTCCGCAGTATTACGGGAAAAATCTGGATGCTTTGTACGATTGCCTGAGTGAAATCGACACGGATACATGCATCGGAATTTACTATGATAAAAATTCGGAGAACTATGCCTATGTCAAACGGATTCTGCAGGTTTTTGACGATATCGAAATCGAAAACAGACATGTCAAAGTGTTTTATTCAAGGCTGCGTGATAACAACGGATTCGAGAATTATACGCAACTGTATCGCAATCATAAGAAGGAGCGGGAGGAAATGCTTTTGAGAGAGGCGATGTTAAGACCGGCAGAGCTTCGGGAGGTGGATTCGGATTCGAATCCGAAGAGGAATAAGGAATAATGGCGAAGCAGTTGTGGATGTTGTATACGAAAAAAGCGGATTTTAACAGGATCGCATCGGAATTGAACATATCTCCGATGCTTGCCAGAATCATGGTAAACCGCGACATCAAAGAAGAGGATATGCCGGGATTTTTGCATTCGGATTTCGCGAATATGCATTCCCCGCAGGATTTGCCCGACATGTCGGTTTCCGCGAATCTGCTGATATCCGCCGTGACGAATGAAAAGCACATTCGAATCGTGGGGGATTATGATATTGACGGGATCTGTTCCACATATATTCTGTATACCGCACTGAAACACATCGGAGCGGATGTGGACTATGACATTCCGGATCGAATCAGGGACGGATACGGAATCAATGAACAGATTGTGCACAAGGCGAAAGCCGACAGAGTGGATCTGATCCTGACCTGCGACAACGGGATTGCGGCATTTGAGGCGGTGGATCTGGCAAAAAAACTGGGGATGACGGTGGTGATTACCGATCACCATGAAGTGCGACGGGAAAACGGGGAGGATATACTTCCCAAGGCGGATGCAATCGTGAACCCGAACCGATCCGACAGCTCCTATCCGTATTCCGGGATTTGCGGCGCCATGGTGGCGTTCAAGCTGATACAGTTTCTGTATTCCGTTTTGGAGTTGCAGACGGAGGAAGAGGAATTGTTTTCATTGGAGAGCTTGCTGGAGTTTGTTGCTGTTGCCACAATCGGGGATGTGATGAAGCTTCGGGATGAGAACCGCATTGCGGTAAAATACGGACTGGATCGCCTGCATCGTACAAAGAACATCGGACTGAAGTCATTGATCTTTGTATGCGGACTGGAAGGAAAGCCGATCGTTTCCTATCATATCGGTTTCATCATCGGACCGTGTCTGAATGCAAGCGGCAGGTTGAGCACCGCAAAACTGGCGCTTGCCATGTTGTTGGAAGAGGATGAGGAAAGGGCAAAGGAGTATGCTCTGGAACTGAAGGAACTGAATGAAGAAAGAAAGCGAAAGACGAACGAGGGAGTGGAGAAAGCCGTTGCATTGGCGGAAACCGAGTTTCAAAACGATAAGGTTCTGGTGATCCGTATAAAAGACTGCCATGAATCGATTGCCGGAATTATCGCCGGACGATTGAAAGAACGATATCACAAACCTTGCATTGTAATTACCGATACTTCAAATGGGCTGCTCAAAGGTTCCGGAAGATCGATTGAAAACTATCATATGTTTGATTCTTTGTCCGAGGTCGGCAATTTGTTCACAAAATTCGGAGGACATCCGATGGCGGCGGGAATGAGTCTTTTGCCGGAAAATCTGGACTTGCTTCGAACGAAACTCAATGAAAATGCAAATCTTTGCGAGGACGATTTTACGGAGAAGATCTGGATTGACATTCCCTTGCCGTTTTCTTATATTTCCGAGGAATTTATTGAAGAATTGGAGGTTTTGCAGCCTTTCGGGCAGGGCAATGAGAAGCCGAATTTCGCTCTCAAAGACATTGCGATTATCAGCATGCAGGTGTTCGGAAAGGACGGCAATGTTGTGAAATTAAAGCTGGAGGATGATATGTCCAATATCATGGACGGCATTCTCTTTACCGACGGGGCGGCATTTACGGAAGAGGCGAGAGGAAGGCAAAAAATGGATATTTTATACTATCCGACGGTGAATGAATTCAATGGAAAGAAAAGCCTGCAAATCCATATTAAAGGGTGGAAATTCAAGGAAAATTAGGGTATACTTTTCATTGCAAAGAAAGTAAAACGCATCGGCATCTAACGGAGGTGGAAATGATCAGGCAGGTCATGGAGTTGATCAGGGAGTACGACAGTGAAATCGGAACGGCGATTTTTGCGGAATACAACAGACAGAAAAGAAACTTGGAATTGATTGCATCGGAAAACATGGTTTCGGAAGCGGTGATGCTTGCGATGGGCACGGTGCTGACGAACAAATATGCGGAAGGATATCCCGGCAGGAGATATTACGGTGGCTGTGAGGACGTCGATGTGGTGGAAAGCCTTGCCATAGAGCGTGCCAAAAAACTGTTCGGATGCGATTATGCGAATGTGCAGCCGCATTCCGGAGCGCAGGCGAATATGGCGGTATTTCTGGCGATGCTGGAACACGGTGATACGGTGCTTGGGATGAATCTGGCAAACGGCGGTCATTTGACACATGGTTCACCGGTGAATTTCTCCGGCAAGTACTTTCACATTATTTCTTACGGTGTGAATGACGAAGGATATCTTGATTATGATATGGTCGAGGAGTTGGCGATGACGCATCGGCCGAAGCTGATCATTGCCGGCGCAAGCGCCTATGCCAGAAGCATTGATTTCAAGAGATTCCGTCAGATTGCGGACAGATCCGGCGCGTATTTGATGGCGGATATGGCGCATATTGCCGGACTTGTGGTGGCAGGCGTTCACGAAAGTCCGATTCCGTATGCGGATGTCGTGACCACGACCACGCACAAAACACTGCGCGGTCCAAGAGGCGGATTGATCCTTGCCAATAAAGAAGCTGCGGAGAAATTCAATTTCAACAAGGCTGTTTTTCCGGGAATTCAGGGAGGTCCGCTGGAGCATGTGATTGCCGCAAAGGCGATTTGCTTCGGTGAGGCGTTGAAGCCGGAGTTTAAAACATATGGAGAACAGGTCGTAAGAAATGCGAAAGTTCTGGCGAGCGCTTTGACAAAAGAAGGGTTTACTCTGGTTTCCGGCGGAACGGACAATCATCTGATGCTCCTGGATCTGACTAACATGAATATCACCGGCAAGGAGATGCAGAGTCGCTGCGATGAAGTATACATTACGCTCAACAAAAACTCCGTGCCGAATGATCGCCAGAGTCCTTTTGTAACCAGCGGAGTGAGAATTGGAACACCTGCGATTACCGCCAGAGGGTTTACGGAAGCGGATATGGAGGAGATTGCGGGGCTTTTGAAACGGACTGCAACGGATTTTGAAAATCAAAAAGAGTATATCAGGGAGCAGGTTGTCAAACTCTGCGAGAAGTACCCGATTTACTAGAAAGAGGAAAAGGATGAAGAAATTAGAGGATTATATCAAGAGCATACCGGATTTTCCGGAACCGGGAATTATTTTCCGGGATGTCACCACCTTATTGCAGGATGCGGACGGACTTGCCATGAGCGTGGACGGCATAAGAGATTTATTGAAAGATATCGAGTTTGATCTGGTTGTGGGACCGGAATCCAGAGGATTTATTTTCGGAGTTCCGGTTGCCTATGCGGAGCATAAACCGTTTATTCCGGTTCGAAAAAAGGGAAAGCTTCCGCGCGAAACCGTAAGCATGGAGTATGATTTGGAGTATGGTTCCGCCGAGATTGAGATTCATAAGGATGCGATCAAACCCGGACAAAAAGTGATCATTGTGGATGATTTGATTGCCACCGGCGGAACGATTGAGGCGATGGTGAAGCTGATTGAAAGCCTTGGCGGTGAAGTTGTGAAAATCTGTTTCGTGATGGAGCTTGCGGGACTTGAGGGCAGAGATCGACTGAAAGGATACGATGTTCAGGCATTGATTACCTACGAGGGAAAGTAATTCGTGAGAAAAATCATCGATATCAGTTTCGATTTCTTTGAAATTTCGGAAAATGCCCCTGGCTTGCATCCGTCTGGCAGAATCTACTACGGCGGAGACCAGGCATGGTTTGAAGATCCGGTCCTGAAAGCGGCGGGCTGCGGTGTCATTGCCGCGACGAATGTTTACATTCACGGCTTTTTGCATTCCGAAAGCGGGCGGGTTCGTATCGGAAAAAAAGAATATATGAAGGTGGCGGATGCCGTGTGCCGGTATGTCCGGCCTGCGCAGATATTCGGGATTCCGATGGGGATATGGCCGTCAACTTCGTTTATCGGAATGATGAAAGAATTCATGAATTCGGTTGGAGAGAGGATCGGGTTTATAAAACTCTCTCCATCTTCCGATATCAAAGTTCTGACGCAAAATATCATCGACGGCTTAAACGAAGGAATGCCTCTGTTTTTGCTGATCGGAATCACATCACGATTTAAAAATCTATATCTGGAATACCCCGGCGGATACAGAGTTCTTGCCGGGGACGCCTCGATGCACTGGGTCATCGTACTCGGATTGTATGAGTCGGACAATGAGTATTACTTGAAAACCTCGAGCTGGGGCGGAATACTGTATATCAAACTTTCGGATTGGAAAAAAAGCCGGTGGCCGAGCAAGATTTTGAGAATGAAAAGAGAGGGACGCATATGAAACAGGGACTGATCGAGATCATGACCGGTGACGGAAAGGGAAAGACAACGGCAAGCGTCGGATTGGCGGTGCGTGCGGCAGGTGCGGGATTCAGCATCGTATTCGCGCAGTTTTTAAAGGACGACAAATCCGCTGAAGTGTCCGTTTTGCGAAAGATTCCCGGTATCACCGTGATTTCCTGTGAGAAAGTCTTCGGTTTTATAAAGTATATGGACGCGGATACTCTTGCAGAGGCGAAGAAATACTATCGGGAGTATTACGACAGGGTTACGGAATTTGCGCTCGGAGAAAATGCGGATGTTCTGGTTTTGGATGAGTTTATGGGTGCCTACAACTATGATATGATCGATAAAGAAAAGGCGCTTGCATTCATAAAATCGAAGCCGGACAGTCTGGAACTGGTACTGACCGGCAGGGATGTTCCGCCCGAGATTGCCGAGTTGGCGGATTATATATCGGATATTCACAAGGTCAGACATCCGTTCGATCGGGGCATCGGTGCAAGGCACGGGATCGAGTTATAGAAAGGCGATTATGACAATCGAGGAATATAACAGCAGGAAAGGTATGCTAAAATCCGGATACACCACCGGAACATGTGCAACAGCTGCCGCCAAGGCAGCTGTTTTTCTTCTTTTCGGAAATTCGCCAAAAAGATGTGAAGCGGTGAAAGTCCGTCTTCCCGTCGGCATCGAGCTTCAAATCCCGGTGGAAGAAGTGCAGGTTGAGCAAAACTTTACCATCGTGCTGATTCGAAAATACAGCGGAGACGATCCGGATATTACGGACGGGATGCAAATCGGGGTGAGAGCGGAGTTTGTGCGGGAAGAGGACTGCCCGAACCGGGAAACGGTAACGGATGAGAACGTTTCGGATTGCAGTGAAGTTTTCAAAGGTGTGGAAATATGCGGCGGAATCGGGATCGGAAAAATCACGAAGCCGGGTTTACGCCTGCCGGTCGGTGAGATTGCCGTCAATCCGACACCGAGAAGGATGATGGTTTCGGAAGTTGCAAAACTGAAAGAAGAGTACGGCATTCGATCGAAAATACGACTGACGATATTCGCGCCCGAAGGAGAAGAAATCGCAAAAAAGACATTCAATCCGAAACTGGGAATTGAGGGCGGAATTTCGATCCTCGGGACAACCGGCCTGGTTATGCCGATGAGTTCGAAAGCTTTGATTGAAACGATTGAAGTGGAGATGAAGTTCCAAAAAGAAAAAGGGGACCGGATCATCGCCGCTCCCGGAGCTTACGGAAGCCGTTTTTTGAAAACCGCATTCGGCATCGGGAAAGAAGATTTGGTGGAATTCAGCAATTATCCGGGAGAAATGCTGGATTTTGCCGTACAACTGGATGTAAAAGAACTGGTGATCTGCGGGCATATCGGAAAAATGGTAAAGCTTGCCGGCGGAATTATGAACACCCATTCCAATGAAGCGGATGCAAGGCAGGAATTGATGGCGGCGCATGTGCTGAAGGCGGGCAAAATGGAGCTCGGAAATCGAAAAGCATCAAAGCAGGTGAAAGCGGATTATTTTGATATCGCATGCAGGGTTCTGTCCTGCATGACGACTGCGGAGGCGGTGGAAATCTTAAAAAGTGCGCGGATTTTGGAAGAGGTGATGAACTCCCTTGCGCACGCGATGTTGCAGTATGTGGAACAAAGAGTAAAGAAAGCCATGGCATTTCAAAAGAAATCGAAGATGCCCGAAATCGAGGTTATGGTCTATACTTTGGAAGAGGGGCTGTTGGCAAGAGCGGGGAAGAAGCTATTGAAGGCAAAACGGCGGCATACGGAAAGAGAGGAATAATGCAGGTGCAAAGAAGAGAAGGACATACGGCACGGATAAAGGAGCTGACATGCCAAAACTGATCGGAATCGGTGTGGGTCCGGGGGATCCGGAACTGCTGACCGTAAAAGCGGTTCGACGGCTGCAGGAGGCAAACCTGATTATGGTGCCGGGAAGGGATATTGCCACGTCGACGGCATACAAAATCGCGAGCGGCATTGTGGATTTACGTCAAAAAGACGTCCGCTGTTTCGATATGCCCATGACAAAGGATGCGCATGTTTTACAGAAAGCGCACAGCGATGCCGTGAGGGCATTTACCGGGATATTGGACGAGGGCAAGGACATCGTATGCCTGACCCTCGGAGATCCCGGCATTTACTCCACCTATATGTACATCCACAAACGGGTCCGGGAACTGGGTTATGAAACGGAGATCGTGCCGGGAATTCCGTCATTTTGTGCAAGTGCGGCGGCGCTCGGAATCGGTCTTTGCGAGGGAAGTGAGAGCCTTCACATTATTCCGGCATCCTATGACATGGAGGAGGCGCTGGATTTGCCCGGAACCAAGGTGTTGATGAAAAGTGCAGGCAGGATTTCCAAGGTCAGGGAAATACTTTTCGGGAAGGAAGTGTACATGGTCGAAAACTGCGGAATGGAAACGGAGAAAAAGTATTATGATGCACAAGAGATTCCCAAAGATGCGGGATATTTCAGCCTGATCATCGTGAAAGACGGGAAACAAAAGTAGAAGGATATCGAAAGAGAGAAAACAATGAAGATTTATATTGTCGGGATCGGGCCCGGACAGTATCAAAAAATGACATTGGAGGCCGTGGAGGCATTAAGGCAGAGCGATGTCATCGTGGGATATGATGTATATGTGGATCTGGTCAGGGCTCATTTTCCGGGCAAAGAGTTTTTATCCACGCCGATGCGAAAGGAAGTGGAGCGTTGTGAGCTGGCATTTGAAAAGGCGGCGGAAGGCAATATTGTCGGATTTATCTGCTCGGGAGATGCCGGCGTGTACGGACTTGCCGGCGTGCTGTACTCGTTGCGCCGAAAGTTTCCGGATGTGGAGCTGGAAGTCATTCCCGGCGTCACGGCGGCGCTGTCCGGTGCGGCGGTGCTCGGAGCGCCGCTGATTCATGATTTTGCGGTCATCAGTCTGAGCGATTTGCTTACGCCGATGGAAAAAATTGAAAAAAGACTTCGCATGGCTGCAGAGGGGGATTTTGTGATTGTGCTTTACAATCCGTCAAGCAGAAAGCGGGCGGATTATCTGCAAAGAGCCTGCAATATTCTTCTGGAAGTGAAGGACGGACAGACCAAATGTGCGGTTGTGAGAAATATTGCAAGGGAACATGAGGAAGCAAAGATTTATACTTTGGAGGAACTGAAAACGGTGCAAACGGATATGTTCTGCACGGTGTTTATCGGAAATTCGCAGACGGAAGCGGTGGACGGGAAACTGGTGACTCCGAGAGGGTACAGGATATAGTGCGAAACGGTTACGATAATGCGCAGGGCAAAGGAGATGCGGATGATATTCCTATTCGGCGGTACGACGGAGGGGCGTGAAATAGCGGAATTTTTTGAACAAATTCACAGGAATGTGAAATATTTCGTGGCAACGGAATATGGTGAAGAGATGCTTGGGAAAACCGGATTTGTAGAGATTGTGCGCGGCAGAAAAGAAAAAGAGGAGATCCTTTCCCTGCTGAGAAGCGAAAAGGCGGAGCTGGTGCTGGATGCCACGCATCCGTATGCGACAATGGTCAGCAGTCATTTAAGGGAATGCTGTGAGCAAACCGGTATCGAATACATTCGAATCATCAGAAAATCGGAATGCGACTCAAACGACAAAGAGGGATGGGATTTTGAAGGGGTTCTCTTTTTTCAGGACCTGAATGAAATCGTGAAATATCTCAAGGGCAGCGCCGGCAATATTTTGCTGACCACCGGAAGCAAGCAGATTCGGGAATTTTCGGTTCTTGACAAGGAACGAATCTATGCCAGAGTGCTTCCGGATGAGGAATCCATCCGGGCGTGCGTAAATGCGGGGATTCAAAAAAGTCATATTCTGGCAATGCAGGGTCCGTTTTCAGCAGGTCTGAACGAAATGCTTTTGAAAAATTACCGATGTCGATTTCTGGTGACCAAGGAATCGGGGGATATCGGCGGTTTTTCTGAAAAAATCCGAGGGGCAAAGGCGGCAGGTGCTACCGTGCTGGTGCTCGGCAGACCGCATGCGGAAACCGGGATGAGCGTGACACAGCTGAAGCAAAAATTTGATGCTTTGAACATTTCGATACTCGGAATCGGGCCGGGCAGTACAAAGCATCTGACGAAGATTGCCGAAGAAAAAATCATACAGGCAGATGCAATTTGCGGGGCGGATCGCATGATTTCCTTTGCAAGGGAATTCAATCCGAATTGTTCGGAATTTTCGGAATATCGTCCGGAAAAAATAGTGGCATGGATTTTGGAGAGAATCGAACAGGGAAGTCAAAATATTGCAATTCTGATGAGCGGCGACAGCGGGTTTTACAGCGGTGCGAAAAAGCTGCTTCGACAGCTTCGGGAGAACAAGATTCCGGCAAAGATTTATCCGGGAATTTCCAGCGTCAGTCTGATGGCAAGCATCATCGGGATTCCGTGGGACGACTATCACATCCTCAGTCTGCACAATACGGAAAAGACGCAGGGAGAAGCCTTTTTGTATTCGGACTTGATTTTGTCGGTGTTTGAACGGGAATATACCTTTGCGATAACAAGAGGATTGGAGAAGAATGAAGGAATCATGCGCGAATTGGCGGCATCCGGTTTGGGGGATGTTGTGGTTTACATCGGGGAAGAACTCGGCTACGCAAATCAGAAAATTACAAAAGATAAAGTGAAAAATCTGCTGACCCACAGGTTTTCCAAGCTTTGCGTGCTGTTGATTCACAATCCGGAATTTCGGGAAAGCCGGATTGTGAATCGAATCCCGGATGAGGAATTCATCCGGGGAAGAGTTCCGATGACGAAGGAGGAAATTCGAATGCTCTCTTTGGCCCGATTGAATATACAAAAAGGAGATATTTGTTTTGACATCGGAGCGGGAACCGGTTCGGTCAGCGTGGAAATGAGCAGGACGGCAAGAGCCGTCTATGCAATCGAAATGAAAGAGGAAGCCGTTTCATTGATTCGGGACAATGCCATAAAATTCGGGATATCCCATACGATGATGACGGACGGGCTTACCAGGTACAGACTGAATATTCTTCATCAAAAAGCGCGGGATGCTCTGGAAAGACTGCCGGCACCGGATTGTGTGTTTATCGGCGGCAGCGGCGGGGAGTTGCCGGAAATCGTTGAGAAATGTTTCTCCATGAATCCTGTGGCAAGGGTGGTCATCAATGCCGTTTCGCTGGAAACCATTGCGCAACTGTGTGCTATGGTACGGAAATATGAAAATCTGGGTTATGAGGCAAAGATGATCACGGTCAATGTATCCAAGTCCGGAAAAATCGGTGACTACCATTTGATGACGGCACAGAATCCGGTCGCAATTTTGAGCCTGCAATCCGCCAAAACGCCTTAAAACGCTTGTTTCGATGTGCTGCGAAGAAACGACGAAAGGCTTGAAAAAAAAACAGAAAGCGGATGACAATTATGAAGAACTATCTCATTGCCGCAATGCATTCCGGCAGCGGAAAGACCGTTTTTACTTACGGACTGCTGAAACTGCTGACAGAAAGCGGTTTCAGAGTGCAAAGTTTTAAAACCGGTCCCGATTACATTGATCCGATGTACCACCGTTTTATCACGAAAAAACCCTGTATCAATCTGGATCCGTTTTTCCTGGAGCCGGCAGAAAACAGGGATTTGGAGCGTCGGTGCCACGATCTGAAAGATTTGTTTGAAAAGCATGCGAAAGCAGCGGATGCGGCAATCATTGAAGGCGCCATGGGATATTTTGACGGCATCTTCAATGAGGGAAGAAGAGGAAGCGCATCGGTGGTGGCGGATGAAGTCGATGCAAAAGTGATTTTGCTCGTGGATGAAAATGCATCCGCAGCGGACACCGTTCAATATCTGGGGCAGTTTTTGAATACAAGGATTTATCGGCGACGGTATTGCAATCGTGTGAAATACCTGGTATTGAACCGCTGCTCGGATGAACGGTTTCGGATGTTTTCCCGGGAATTTTACAATACGATCGAATGGTATGATGAATTAAAGGATGTGCGCATCATCGGACGGATTCCCGAAAGCGACAGACTCCGAATCGGCAGACGCCATCTTGGTCTGCATATGCCGACTTCAAAAAAAGACCTGCATGAGTTGGCGGATGCGATGCAAAATTTCATTCGGAAATATGTGGATTTGCAGATTTTGTTCCCGGAGCCGGAACTGAAAGACAGGTTTCGCAACTGCGTAAAGCCGGAGGAAGCGGAAAAAGCCGTAAAAGCGGAGGAAGCCGTAAAAGCGGAGGAAGCCGTGAAAGCGGAGGAAGCCGCGGAAGCGGAGAGAGATACAGAAGCGGAGGAAGCCGCAGAAGCGGAGTTAGATGCACAAGCCGGGGAGGAGAGCGAGCCGAAACTTCGTATTGCCATTGCAATGGACGAGGCATTTTGTTTTTTTTACCGGGATAATCTGGACAAACTGAAAGAGGCGGGATTTTCCATACATTTTTTCAGTCCGTTAACGGACGAACACTTGCCGGAAGATATGGATGCGCTCTGGCTTCCGGGCGGTTACCCGGAGCTGTTTGCAAGGCGGCTGAATGAAAATGCGGCTCTCAGAAAGGAAATCAAGGCGGCTGTGAAAGCCGGTCTGCCGTTGATTGCGGAGTGCGGCGGGTTTATGTACCTGCATGACAGGATGGAAGATATGCACAACAATGCATACGAGATGTGCGGCGTGATTGCCGGAAGTGCTTTTAAAACGGAAAAACTATGCCGCTTCGGCTATATTGACGTGGTGGCGAAAAAAGACACCCTACTGCTTCGTAAAAATCAGAGAATGCGCGGGCATGAATTTCATTATTTCGACAGTACTGCAAACGGAAACGACGCGCTGGCTACGAAGGCGAACGGCTCAAAGTCGTGGGAATGCATACATGGGGATGAGAACACATTTGTCGGATTTCCTCATATTTACTTCGGGACAAACCGGCATATGCTTCAAAATCTGACAAAAGCCTGCAAAAAATTCAGGAAAGAAAGGGAAAATGGTGGAAATGGAAAGCATTCTTCATGAAATTGAAGATATCGATGCCGGTATTTTTGAGGAATCCGTAAAGCATTGGAATTCCATTGCAAAGCCTCTGCACGGACTCGGAAAACTGGAGGAAATGATTTCCAGAATTGCGGCAATCCAGAGAAATGTGATTCCGAGAATCGATAAAAAGACGATTATTATTATGTGCGCCGACAACGGAATCGTGGAGGAAGGGGTTTCCCAAACGGGGCAGGAAGTGACCGCGATTGTGACAAAGAATTTTACAACAGGGGATACGTCGGTCAACAAGATGGCAAAGCATGTGAATGCCGGGATTATTCCGGTGGACATCGGGGTGAATGCGGATTTTTGCGCGAGCATTCCATTGCACCATGCAAAAGTGGCAAAAGGAACAAGAAATTTTCGAAAAGCCGATGCCATGACAAAGGAGGAAGCACTGAAAGCCATTCAAATCGGAATGGATCTGGTGCAGCGATGCAAGCGGGAAGGAACGCAGATCATCGGGACGGGAGAGATGGGAATCGGAAACACGACCACCAGCGCTGCCATGGCAAGTGTGCTTTTGAATTTGCCGGTCGGTGAAGTAACCGGCAGAGGTGCGGGCCTGTCCGGAGAGGGACTTAAGAATAAAATCAAGGTGATATCGGACGGGATTTTAAAAAGAAAGCCGAGAGCGGACGATCCGCTGGATGTTCTTTGCAAACTGGGCGGACTGGATATCGCCGGTCTGGTCGGGGTATTCCTCGGCGGAGCAAGATATCAGGTTCCGGTGTGTTTGGACGGATTGATTACATCGGTGGCTGCTCTTGCGGCAAAAAGAATCTGCCCGAAGACAACGCAGTATATGCTCGCCTCGCATTTGAGCAAAGAACCGGCAGGGAAGAAAATCATGGAGGAGCTTTGTCTGCGCCCGGTGATAGATGCAAATCTTGCTCTGGGGGAGGGAACCGGAGCATGTTTGCTCTTCGGAATGCTGGATACGGCGATGTGCGTGTATGAGAATCGCACAACATTTGCCGATATTCAAATCGATGATTATCGGGAAATGGAGTAAAACATGCTGATCTATGTTTTTGGAGCGACAGCCAGCGGAAAATCCGAGATTGCGGAAGATATGGCATGTGCGGCGGGGGGAGAACGAATTTACCTTGCAACCATGGAAAAACAGAGCGAGGAGTCCGAAGAGCGTATCAAAAAGCATCGGAAGATGCGATGCGGCAAGGGATTCGTGACAGTGGAACAATCCCGCAGCCTGATTGAGCTGAATCTGAGCGGGAAGGTAATCCTGTTGGAGTGCATGTCCAATCTTCTTGCCAATACCATGTTTGAAGGTGACACGGTGCATGACGTGGAATACTGTGTAAAAACGGTTATGGAGGACATATGGCATTTGCAAAGGCAAAATGATTTGATTGCGGTCGGCAATGATGTCTTCGGTGAGGATGTATTTTCAGGCAAAGAGTATGACGGGATGACAAAAAATTACATACGCGCCCTGAAGGAAATTCACGAGAATATGATGCGACAAAGCAATCGCTGTGTGGAAGTGGTTTGCAAAATTGCGATCGAGCGAAAATAGAGGACACATTAACCGGGGAATGCGTTATGGAAGGCGGAGGTTGTATGAAGAAATGGTACCATTCCTTAATCATGACTTTTTCCATGTATTCCAAGCTCCCCATGCCGGAGGTGGAATGGAAAAAGGAGAACAAGGAGTATGCTTTTGCGCTGTTTCCGCTGGTCGGAGCGGTAGAAATGGCATTATTCCTATTCGTATATCGAATATGGAACCGATTGCGGATACCGGAAAGAAATTCGGAACTTCTCATCGGCATTGTACTGACGATTCTGCCGATACTCTACACCGGCGGGATTCATATGGACGGCTTTATGGACACATGCGATGCCCTCGGATCCCATGCGAGCAGGGAGAGAAAACTGGAAATCATGAAGGACAGTCATGTCGGATCGGCGGCGGTTCTTTGGACCATTCTTTATGTGATGGTGTATTATCTGGGTATGAGCCGGATGCAAATGCGGCAGTTGCCGATATTCGGCTTCTCCTTGATTGCCGAACGCGCCGTTTCCGTGTTTTGTCTGCTGCACTTTCCGATTGCGCCGAAAAACGGAATGGCGGCGGATTTTGTGCATTCGTCCGATATTTCAAGTTCCAAAATCATTCTCACCGTTTTCTTTGCAATCTCGATCCTCGGAGCGGCATGGTTTGACCGGAAGACGGCGGCGGTATTGTTGATTTATTTTATGTGCGCGGCATTTTGGTATGCCGGTAAAATGCGAAGAGAAATCGGCGGCTTGACCGGCGACACTGCCGGATTCTTCCTGCAGGCAGCGGAAATCGGAGCATTGTGGCTGGTGCTGATTTTATATTAATATTGTAGGCGGGTTGTTTGGATGATAGGATATAAAGAGCAAATTCTAAGTCTGCTTCTTGCGGTTGCAATCGATCGGTGCATCGGTGATCCGTCCTTTCTCCCCCATCCGATTGTGATGATGGGAAGCATGATTGCGTGGTTCGAGAGGCAGATTCGAAAAGTGTGCGGGGAATCGCATCAAAAAGCGGGCGGTTTCGTTTTGGTTATTGTCATGATTGCATCGACGGTTCTGATCGGAGGGGCATTGGAAAAAATACTGTTTTTTTTCCCGATGGCGGTTCGCATCGGTCTGAGGGCATTTGCCATGAGCTTCATGCTGGCGGCAAAAAGCCTGAAAACGGAAAGTCTGAGAGTATGGGAAGCGCTGGAAAAGGCGGATCTGGAATCGGCGAGAAACGCCGTGGGGAGAATTGTCGGTCGGGATGTGCAGAATCTGGACCGACAGGGAGTGATCCGGGCGGCAGTCGAGACGGTGGCGGAGAATTTCTCCGACGGTGTGATTGCCCCGCTTCTGTATATGGCCTGTTTCGGATTCCTCGGCGGAGCGGTTTACAAGGCCGTCAACACCATGGATTCGATGGTCGGATATAAAAACGAGAAATATAGAGATTTCGGATTTGTTGCCGCAAAGGTTGATGACGCGGCAAATTTTCTTCCGGCGAGAATTTCCGCTCTTTTGATGATTGCGGCTTCCCAGTTCGGATTTCGTTTTCGAAATGCCGTCAGGATTTTCTTACGGGATCGTTTTTTGTCCTCCAGTCCGAATTCGGGGCAGACCGAAGCGGTTTGTGCCGGAGCACTGGGGATCCGTTTACTGGGGGAGGCCTATTATTTCGGAAAATTGGTGAGAAAGCCCTATATCGGGGATGCGCTTCAAGAAATCGAGGTGGATGATATTCGTCGTGCGAATCGATTGAATGAAATCGCATATCTGCTGGCGCTGTGTGTTCTGTCGGCATTCGGTTTTTGGGGTAATGCATGGTTTTATTGAGGAAAAGCCGAAATCTTCGATATCGGAAACGGATGCATCATGAAAAAAGCCGAAATCTGCGATACCGGAAACGGATGCATCAAGAAATCTTGCTGAGTTGTAAATTTGGAAGCACAAAGGAAAAGGGAAATGGGAAAACTGATTTATCGTTACGGAACCATGAATTCCGGAAAGTCACTGAATCTGCTGGGAGTGAATTACAATTATACAACCTATCATAAAAAAGTATTTATTCTCAAACCGGATGTGGACACAAGGGATGTGGGAGTGATTCGTACCAGATTGAGCGCACAGCTGAGCATCAAAACGGAGGTGGTCAAAAGAACGGAGAGTATACTGGAGCTGGTACTGGAAAATGAAAGGAAAACCGGCAGAAAAATCGATGTGATTCTGACCGATGAATCGCAGTTTTTCACGGGTGAACAGGCGGTGGAACTGTCCCGTCTGGCATATGAATACGACAAGCTTGTGATTTGCTACGGTCTGAAAATCGATTTCCTCGGCAGGCCGTTTGAGGGGAGTGCCCGGCTCATTGCCCATGCCTGCAATATCGAGGAAATCAAGACAATATGCGAAATGTGCAGCGACCGAAAGGCCATTTTCCACTTGCTCTATACCGACGGAAAGCTTCTGACCGAGGGAGAGGACACCACCGTGATTGAGACCGGTTCCACAAAGTACATGCAGGTTTGCGGGAAATGCTATCATCGGGCTTTGAAAGAACATAAGGAGTGAGTATGGTATATTTTATCGGAGCGGGTCCCGGAGATCCGAAGTTGCTGACTGTAAAAGGGAAAGAAATCATTGACCGTGCGGATGTCATCATCTATGCCGGCTCTCTGGTGAATAAAGAAGTGCTGAGCTCCTGCAAGGCGGAGGCAAAAATATACAATTCCGCCGTGATGACCCTGGAGGAAGTGATTGCGCTGATGCAGGAGGCGGAGAGTCGGGGGGAGATGACTGCCAGAGTGCATACCGGAGATCCGTCCTTGTACGGTGCGCACCGGGAGCAGATGGACAGGCTGAAAGAGCTGGGGATTTCGTATGAAATCGTGCCGGGAGTGAGTTCGTTTCTTGCGGCGGCGGCAAGCCTTGGCATGGAGTATACATTGCCGGGTGTGAGCCAAAGTCTGATTATCAGCAGACTGGAGGGAAGAACCAAGGTTCCGCCGAAAGAGCGGATTGAGGAATTGGCAAAGGCGAATACGAGCATGGTGCTGTTTTTGAGTGCCGGAAAACTGGAGGAACTGTGTGAGAGATTGATGAGCGCCTACCCGAAAGATACGCCGGCGGCTGTCGTATTTAAGGCAAGCTGGCCGGATGAAAAACAGATAAGGGGAGAACTGTCCAATATCGCACAAAGAGCAAAAGAAGCGGGAATCCATAAAACCGCATTGCTTTTGGTGGGGAATTTTCTGGGGGAGAATTACGAATGTTCCAGACTGTATGACAGACATTTTTCCCATGAGTTTCGCAAGGCAAAGGAGTCAAATAAGTTATAAAAAATAGCCCATAATAAAGGCTCAAATAAGACAGATGCACCGGTGTATTTGAAAAAAAGCGGAGCATTGTAATTTTGGTTCGAGACAGTTTACCTCCCTGTTCTATTGACATTGGGTCGGCATACCGATATAATGAAAGAGAACAAAATAGGAGGTGACGATATGGACTTACAGACCCTGCTGGATCAGCGTCAGATTACAAAATACTATCTTTCCAAAATAAGTGGTGTGCCAAAGACTACGATCATGGATATATGTGCGGGACGGAGCGAGATTGAGCGCTGCTCTGCCAGAACAGTTCAGCAGCTTGCGAAGGCGTTGGACTGTACGATGGAGGAGATTATGGAACTGTCCTCACCCCATGAAAGCGCAACCGGCCTTCCAAAAGATAAGTCCTATCTGGAACACGGCTTGCCGCCATTTCTTGTGGAATCAATTGCTGCCATGAAGGATGCCTGGAAGAAGATGGACCGCGGCGAACCTTATCTCCGCTGGGATTGTGATTACTGTAATCTTCAGACGGATATTAATAACGCTGAGGTCAATCAGATCATCAATCCGGAACAGGCATGGTATCTGCGGGAGAAGTATTTAAGACTGGAAAGGACGTGACGGTATGGGTATCATAGATTTTACAAACCTGAAAAAACGGAAAAAGACCTATGCGGGGGCAAATGGGAACAAAATCTCCGTGATTTACGAAGGCGAACAGCATATGCTTAAGTTCCCGCCGCAGGCAAAGCTGAATAAAGACATGAGCTACAGCAACAGTTGTTTTTCCGAGTATCTGGGCTGTCGGATTTATGAGAGCATCGGTATTCCGGTTCAGAAAACCTTGATTGGGATTTATACGGTAAGAGGACTGTAATCGCGCATTAAAACGCATTATTCCCCGGATCGACATGGAAAGGATAAAAGAGATCGTCGATCATACCCCGCTTATCAGTGATCTCCAAAGAAAGTTTTATATGACGATGCTGACTGACAGGAAAGAACGCATTTTAGATTTCTCAGTTGCGACCTTAAAGAAAAAGGAAAATAGAAAGCAAATTTGAGTTTAAAAACCACATTGAACCAGGGATAAACCGGAAAATCAAACGGATTTGACGGTGTTAAAATGGACGATACAAGGGAGTGTAAGGTGATATGCATGGGGGGAAACTGATTCAGATTTCAAAAAGTTTCGGGAAAGATCCGGAGGAATTCATCGATTTTTCCGCAAATCTTCACCCGAACGGGCTAAAAGAGGAACTGGGGGAAGAGATTCGTCGGAATCTTCGGCTGATGGAGCATTATCCGAGTTCGGATATCAGCGGTATAAAATCAAAAATTGCATCCGGGCTCGGCGTATTGCCGGAATATTTGCACATCGGGAACGGTGCGGCGGATCTGCTTTACAAATTGGTGCTTTGCTTTTCCAGACCGATTCATGCGCTTTTGATTTCTCCGAGTTTCAGTGAATACGAGAGGGCGGTGAAATCGGTGCTCGGCTCGAAAATTCGTTTTGTTTCCCTGAACGAGAGGATGGAGCTAGGCAGAGAGTATATGGAGGCTCTGGATGAGGGGATTGACCTTGCCATCATTTGCAATCCGAACAATCCGACCGGTTTGCTCACGGACAATACATTGCTGGACGAGATTCTGGATCAATGTGCCGAGAAAAACATCATCTTGTGTCTGGATGAATGTTTTTTGGATTTCGTGAAAAGGGGAGAGCGGTATTCCTATCTTTCGGAGCTTGGGAAATATCAAAATCTGGTGATTCTTCGCTCTTTTACGAAATTGTTTTGCATTCCGGGGCTGAGGCTCGGGATGCTTCTGACGAAAAATGCATACATTATGGAAAGACTGCGGGAATTGACACCGAGCTGGAATATTTCATCTTTGGGGATGGCGGCGCTGGAATATATTTCTGATATGGACTTTACGAATTTCGTGGATCATGCACATTTGGAAGTACAGCGTGAGAAACTGAAGAAAGCGCTGAAAGAATGCGGATTTACGGTGTTTTCGTCAAAGGCGAACTATTTGTTTTTTCAGACAAACGACCCGGATTTGGACTTGTATGAGCGATTGCTGGAAAAAGGAATCATCATTCGGGATTGCTTTGATTATCGCGGACTTACAAACGGGTTTTATCGAATTGCGGTAAAGAGCGAAACGGAGAATGAGCGGCTTATGGAGGCATTGAAAGAATTCAACTGGGAGAATGTTATGGATATTCAAGTAATATTGAAGTAAATGTTAAAAACGGTACAGAGAAGCTGCCGCCATAAAAATGGAAAACGAACAGGGACGCTATCGGTCTGATAACGTCCCTGTTTGCCGGTTTATTCCGTTGCAAGCGGTTTGCCCGTTGTTATCTGTTGCGATTGTAGTTGATCAGACACCCTGCCTTGATGATCTGTTTTTCTTCCGGCGTCAATGCCTCAAGATAGAGGTGAATCGGCTTTGCCTCATTGTTTTTTATCACATAAGCCGTTATATCATCCGAAACCATCTCCAAATGATGATGAACATCCGGAATAAAGATATAGTCGTCGACTTCCAATACGTCCGGATCGTCTTTTAAATGGAACGGAAGCATGCCCCAGTTGATACAATTGCTGCGATATCGTTTGGTGGCATATTCCTTTGCCAGATTGGCAAGCGCACCCAGCACTCGTTGGCAGGAGGCCGCCTGTTCCCTTGCGGATCCGTCACCCGGTTTATTGGCGTAAATCGTGGAGCCGATTTCGATATCCATCAAATGAATGTCTCTTTTTCCGTCGATTGTTCGGATAACCCGGATAACCTGGTCCAGTTCCGGCGCCAGCTTTGCGGGATCATTGCCGTTTCTTCTTGCTTTCTCCAGCTTGTCCACGACCTTGGCATGCTCAACATATCCGGGATCTCTTCTGGACAAAGTAAATTCGGCAAGACCGATCGGATTGGAGCGGAAAGAAGAGGTTTCGCCGGACGGAATCAGTTCATCGGTGGTGGTTACCTCATCCAGTATTTTGGATGTAACTTTCAGCAGGATATTGTTCTCCAGTTTGCTCATTTCCGGCCAATCCTTGATGTTCGGACCGAATTTGATTTCTTCGTGAAACTTCGGGTTGCCGTAGCCATTGTAAACACGGGAACGATAGGACTTGTCGTCGAAATGATATTCCGGAACCTTTCCCCATACGTCGTATTCCTCCGCAGAGGTCAAAAGTCCGTGGTTTGCGGCGGTTGCGGCAATGGATCTGGCATCCATAAGGGCTACTGCGGTCATCTGTCCCTGTCCCGGCTTGGATCCGTCCCGGTTCGGGAAGTTTCTGGTGGTGTGTCGGATGGCAAGGGAATTATTGGACGGAGTATCACCGGCACCGAAACACGGACCGCAGAATGCGGTTCGAATAATGGCGCCCGCATCCATTAAATCAGCCAACAGACCTTTACGGTCAAGATCCACATATACGGGCTGGGAAGACGGATAAACGGACAGTGCAAATTCTCCGTTGCCGATGCTTCTATCCTTAAGCATATGTGCCGCTTCCACGATATTCGTGTAATTTCCGCCGGCACATCCGGCAATGGTACCCTGCTGAACCTGAAGCCTGCCGTCTTTCGTAACCTTGTCCATCAATGTAAACTCTGCACGGTCTCCGGCAATTTTCGCCGCTTCCACTTCCGTGAGGTGTAAAATGTCTTCCAGATTGTCGTAAAGTTCCTTGATTTCAAATGCATTGGCAGGATGGAACGGAAGTGCGATCATCGGTCGGATTTCGGACAAATTCAAATACACGCAACCGTCGTAATATGCGACATCATCCGGATTGAGTTCTTTGTAGTCAAAAGCACGATGGTGTTTTTCGAGGAATTGTCTGGTATCCTCATCGGTGCGCCAAATGGAAGAGAGGCAGGTGGTTTCGGTGGTCATAACATCCACCCCGTTGCGATAGTCCGTAGTCATACTGCTCACACCCGGGCCGACGAATTCCATGATTTTGTTTTTGACATATCCGTTCTTAAACACGGCTTTGATAATGGCGAGGGAAATATCCTGCGGACCGACAAATGGCTGTGGTTTGCCGTCCAGATAGATGGCGATGACACCGGGATAAGCAATATCATAGGTATCTCCCAGAAGCTGTTTCACCAATTCACCTCCGCCCTCTCCGATTGCCATCGTTCCGAGAGCACCGTATCTGGTGTGGGAATCGGAACCGAGTATCATTTTTCCGCAGCCGGCATGCATTTCCCTCATATATTGATGAATTACGGCGATATGCGGAGGAACATAGATTCCGCCGTATTTTTTTGCGGCAGTCAAGCCGAATACATGATCATCATCATTGATGGTTCCGCCTACGGCACCGAGAGAATTGTGGCAGCAGGTCAGCACATAAGGGAGCGGGAACTGCTCCATACCGGATGCTCTTGCCGTTTGTATGACACCGACATATGTGATATCATGAGATGCCATGGAATCAAATCGAAGTTTCAGATTCTCCATGCTGTCGGATGTATTGTGTTTTTCCAGAATTCGATATGTAATACTCCCTTTTCTGGCAGAATCTTTGCTGATGCCGCTCATGTTCTTGGTCTTTGCCGCATGAGCCTGAAGTGCTGCCGTGTCGTTTTCGGGTATGATGGTATTTTGGTCAACCAGATAAACGCCGCCCTCATATAACTTGATCATGATGTACCTCCTTCATCCGATAAGAACTGTCTTTCTTTGTTACTCACATAATAGCAACGGAAGAAATATTTGTCTAATGCATAATGTTTATAAAAACTATAGAACATATGAATGATGCATGCTAAACTGAGTATGGTGCAATGTGGAGATGATTCACGGTTTTGGCAATTGTATGCAGGGGGCATCCCGGCAAAATAAAAAAAGGGGAAAATATGGATTTTAAGGATTTGAGTTATATGCTGGCAATTGAAAAATACGGTAATATATCCAGGGCAGCGGAGAGCATTTTTTTGACACAGCCTTCCCTTTCGAGGGCATTGCAGAATGTGGAGCAGGAGATCGGACAGCCTTTGTTTAAGCGGCTCGGGAACAGGTATGTTCCGACGTATATCGGAGAACGATACTTAAGCTATGCAAGAGCCATACTGCATTCGAAACAGGAGTTGGATAATGAGATCAATGACATCATAAAAAGCAATATCGGGATTCTGAAAATCGGATTTCCGATTATGCGCGGAACATATATGCTGCCGGTAACCCTGCCGATTTTTCGAAGTCTGTATCCCAAAGTGAAAATTGATGTAAAGGAAGCCAATTCCGACATACTTTACAATATGTTGATGGAAGGTGAGATTGATTTGGCGTTTTTTAATTACGGAGGCGGGTTTTCAAACCTGGATTTTACCGTCATTTCCCATGAAGAGGTACTTCTTGTCATGGGCAGGGGGAATGAGTTGGAACAATTCGGGGAGGAGTATGAAGGGGGGAAGTATCCGAGAATTGATTTAAAACATCTGAAAGACCGGGACATGATCATGCAGCTTCCGGGTCAAAGAACCAGGAATGTAGTGGACAAACTGTTTCGTTCACAGGGTTTTGAGCCGAAGATTGTGCTGGAAATAGCCAATATACATGCGGCTGCGGATCTGGCGGCGCGAAATTACGGCATCTGCTTTATAACGGAAACCCATTTGAAACACATTAATCTCGAAAATAAATTACACTGTTTCAGTGTGGGGGAGCCGAATACCACCGTGGATTTTGTGGCTGCTTTTCGAAAGGGAAGTTATGTACCGTATCATGCACAGGAGTATATTAAAATTGTGAAATATTTTACCTGATTGTGCGGCAAACACAGGAAAATAAGAAAAGAAAAAAGAAATCTCCCGTAAAACAAGATGTGCGGTGTTTTACGGGAGATTTTTGATTTAAGTATACATAAAATACATAGAAATAATAAAAAACATACATTGGACACATTATTCAAATGCTGATACAATGCAGACAACAAGAGAAGTCGGGGAAATGACAAATGCCATTTCATGAGACGGGTCGCGGTTATTAAAAAAGACAAGGAGGCAGGACGAATGGGCAGTCGAACAACATTACCGGTTTCTATTTTCAGAGGCGGAACCAGCAAGGGTGTGTTTATTCTGGAAAGTGATTTGCCGAAAGAGCGTGAGAAATGGGATGAGATACTTTTGAGTCTCATGGGAAGTCCGGATAAAAAGCAGATTGACGGACTCGGAGGTGCGCAATCGGTTACCAGTAAGGTCGCAATCATCAGCAGGTCAATCGAGGAAAATGCGGATGTGAACTATACTTTCGCTCAGGTGTCCGTTGACAAACCGATTGTCAGCTACAAAGGGAATTGCGGTAATATTTCATCTGCCGTGGGACCGTTTGCCATCGAAAAAGGATTGGTAGAGGCAAAGGACGGAATAACACAGGTGCGTATTTTCAATACCAATACCAATAAAGTGATTATTGCGGAGGTGGAGGTGGAGAACGGCATGGTCAAATATGACGGCGATTTTCGGATCGCCGGAGTCGCGGGAACTGCCGCGCCGGTCAAATTGAAATTTGTGGATCCATCGGGAACACTCGAACGCGGTCTGCTCCCGACCGGGAATGTGAAGGATGTTCTGGAAGTTCCTGATTTCGGAAATGTCGGTGTGTCCATTGTCGATGCCGCAAATCCGCTGGTTTTTGTAAAAGCGGAGGATCTCGGTTTAAGCGGAAACGAATTGCCGGATGAAATCAATGCAAATGAAAAGATGCTGGAGCTCCTGGAAAATGTAAGGGGTTTGGCGGCGGTGAAACTCGGACTCACCGATGATTACAGGAAATCGGCATGGGAAACACCGGGAATTCCGAAGATGACCTTTGTCGGCACTGCCAAGGAATATACAACCATTGAAGGGAATAAGATATCGGAGAGGGACTGTGATTTGCTTTCCCGCATGATGTCAATGCAAAAGGCACATCCAAGCTATGCAATGACCGGTGCCATGTGCACTGCGGCAGCAGCGGTGATTAAGGGAAGTGTGGTCAATGAAGTTCTGAGAGAGGGAACGAATACGCAGTTTATTCGCATCGGGCATCCGAGTGGCATTCTGGAATGCGGTGTGGATTATGTGGAAGGGGACATTCCGGAAATAGCGGATACATTCGGTTTTCGAACGGCGAATTATCTGTTGGAAGGAACGGCTATTTTAAAAAGGAGATAAAACAATGAGTATGGCAGGGATTTCGTTGATTGTTTTGGCTATCGTGGTTGCAATCGGTTTTATAAAAAAAGTAAATATCGGGTTTTTATCCATCGGCGTAGCATATGCACTCGGATTGTTCGCCGGAGTATCACCCAAGGACATTGCCAAAGGATTTTCCAGCTCCATGTTTGTGACTTTGGTCGGCGTAACCTTTATGTTCGGTATGGCATCGCAAAATGGAACTTTGGATTTGTTCTCTAAAAAAGTAGTAGCACTGGTCGGAAAGAAAACATTTCTGATTCCGATTTTAATGTTCTTCCTGTCGGCATTTATTTCCGCAATCGGACCGGGACATATTGCGGCAGGTATTTTGATGACGACATTTGCCATGTTTCTGGCTTTTGAGCTGAAAATTAATCCGATGGCAACGGCACTTTATGCAAAACTCGGTGCAAATGCAGGGTGTGCCTCGACCCTTGCAATGACCGGAATTCTGGCAAAAGATTTGGCGGAAAAAGACGGATATTCCGGGTTCGGTGTACATTTGTTCTTTGCGGCTTTGCGGTATTGTTGTCCGGTTTTATTTTTACCGCAATCATCTATCTGATGTACAAAGGATACAAGGTGGATTCCGACAATCCTATGAAATTGGCGGATATTCCGAAGTTCAACAAAAAGCAGATGATTACCATGATTGCCATCGCCGTCATGGTGGTATGCTGTATCGGATTTAAACTGGATACCGGACTGTTTGCGTTTCTTGTGGCGGCTTTTTTAATTCTGACCGGATGTGCGGATGAGAAGAAGGCGATTAAGGGGATTCCGTGGAGCACATTAATGATGATTTGCGGTGTCGGTACACTGGTAAGTGTCATTGATACGATTGGAGGAATCACCATGGTTTCCGATTTTCTTTCCACCTTTATGACGGCACGCACTTCCGCCCCGATTTTGGCGGCAACTTCCGGCATTCTCTCATGGGTCAGCTCGACAACCGGAGTCGTGATGCCTACTTTGTATCCAATCGCCGCGGAAGTGGCGGAAAAATTCGGAACCGGAAATTATGTGGAGTTGATTTCCGCAATTACGGCAACGTCCTTTGCAGCGGCAATCAGTCCGCTTTCTACGGGAGGTGCGATCATTATGTCTTCATATTCGGCATCGAAAGAAACAACAACGGAAGAGATGAATAAAATGTTTCAGACATTGTTTTTGCTATCCGTCCTGAATGTGGTTATCAATATTGTGCTTGCCGCACTCGGTGTATTTTCATTCAACGGGATATTTTAGATAAAATGCTGCATTCATCGGAAATCCGGCTGTCATGCCGGATTTCTTGCGATTACAAGGACGGATGCCTTGCCGGCGAGTTGAGTTTTTTATCCGGCTTTCGGTAAGCAGCTTTTGACCGGACTGCATGATTTTAGGGACATGAGCAGGGAATTCGTTTCCGGGTTTTGGCTTTGGAATTGTTGAATAAAAAAAACTGAGGTTTGGCGGGCAGAAAACGAGTGTAAAATTCGCACTCGTTTTTGTGCCCGTTTTGTGCTATTATCAGCATGAGAGTCGGATAAAAAAACGAAAAAAGATACCTATGAAAACAATCGGTTTAATCGGGGATATGAAGGCAATACGGGTGCCGGTTTGAAAAAGTGGAGTATATCAGATGGCAAAAAAAATCATGATTCAAGGTACGATGTCCGGTTCGGGCAAAAGTTTTGTGGTAGCCGGACTTTGCAGATATTTTAAAAATCAGGGCTACAAAGTGGCGCCGTTCAAATCGCAGAATATGGCGCTCAATTCCTATGTCACTGCGGAGGGACTGGAAATCGGGCGGGCACAGGCAATGCAGGCGGAAGCGGCCGGAGTTGTTCCGAGTGTGTCGATGAATCCGATTCTGTTAAAACCGAATTCGGATTTCGGATCGCAGGTGATTCTCAACGGAAAGGTTCATGGCAATGTAAGGGCAATGGATTATTTTTTTCATAAAAAACAATTTATTCCGGAAATTCTCTCCGCTTTTCACAAACTCGAGGAAGAATATGATATCATTGTGATTGAGGGAGCGGGTTCGCCAGCCGAAATCAATTTAAAGCAGGATGATATTGTCAATATGGGATTGGCAAAGCTTGTGGATGCGCCGGTTTTGCTCGTCGGAGATATCGACAGAGGCGGAGTGTTTGCATCCCTTTTCGGAACGGTGAAACTTTTGGACAATGAAGAGCAGGAGAGAATCAAGGGTTTGATCATCAATAAGTTTCGGGGAGATTTGAAGATCCTGGAGCCGGGACTTGGACAGCTCTTTGATTTGCTGCAAAAAAAGATTGTCGGATGCATTCCCATGCGAAACATTGATATCGAGGATGAGGACAGTTTGAGTGAGCGGTTCAAGACGGGAGGCATTAAAAATGACGGGGGAATCCATGTCGCCGTCATTCATTTTCCACATATTTCCAACTTTACGGATTTTAATGTGTTTGAACGGGTGGACGGGATTTCGTCAAAATATATCGAGAGATTTGAAAAACTGGACGAATACGATCTGATTGTTTTGCCGGGAACGAAAAGCACGATCCGGGATTTGAATTGGCTACGATCGGTCGGATTGGATGCGGAAATCAAGAAACAGGCAGCCATGCGCAAGCCGGTTATCGGAATCTGCGGCGGATATCAGATGTTGGGCAGACGGATTATCGACCGGTACGGCGTGGAAAGTGATGTGCCAAAGTCCGAGGGGCTGGGCCTTTTGGATATGGAAACATGCTTTGAAAAACAAAAGACAACGAAGCTGGCTTTTGCGAAGTTCGTGCCATCCATGGAAGAGTTCGGCATGAGTGGATTGAACCCAAGCGATGCATCAAAGGGAATGCAAAGCATGAGCGGGTTGAATCCGAGCGATGCATCAAGTGCGATGCGAAACAAACCATTTGACGCTGCCTTTCCGATTCATGCCTATGAAATCCATATGGGAAATAGTAAGAACCTGGGAGGTTGTGTTCCCTTTGTGGAAACCGACAAGGGGGACATTGCAGGACTGCAGGCAAAGGACAGGACGGTGTTCGGAACATATCTGCACGGATTCTTTGACAATCTTTGTGTGCTGGAGTTTTTGGAAAGGATTACCGGAAAATGTGTGGATAAACCGGAAATCGATTATTATGAATACAAAGAGAGAGAGTATGAGAAGCTCGGAGCATTGATGGAAGAGAGCCTGGATATGGAATATATTAAAACGCTGATGGGATTGTGAGGGCATGGAGAGATTGGAGAATGATGCCGCTGAGTCGGTATGGAGTATTGAAAACATTGACAGGATTGTGAGGGCAGGAGCGACATTGCACACGATTGCGCCGGTTTATGACAAAAATTCAAAGATATTGATTCTGGGAAGTTTTCCGTCCGTAAAATCAAGAGAAACCGGCTTTTTCTACGGGCATCCGCAGAATCGCTTCTGGACGGTGCTTTCTGCCGTATTTCATGAAACAGTGCCGGACAGCATTGATGAGAAGAAGCGATTATTGCAAAAACATCACATCGCACTTTGGGATGTGATTCAATCCTGTGAAATCGCGGGTTCATCGGATGCGAGCATCCGAAATGTTGTGGTAAATGATTTCCGGACAATTTTGGACGTGGCGGACATTGATGCAATCTATGTGAACGGAAAAACGGCTTTCCGTTACTATCAAAAATATGTGCAGCCGAATCTGAACCGGACGGCAACCTGTCTGCCGTCCACAAGTCCCGCCAATGCGGCGTGGGATATCTTTCGTCTGATAAAAGAGTGGAAAGTGATTGCGCAAAGACACATGGAGAAAGTATGAGCATACAAAAGAGGAGTGGACAATTTATGAAGCCCCATGAAATTGAAGCACGAAGCATGGAAATCATCACCGGCGAGATGGATGAGAGTCGCTTGAACTTTTATTCCGAAGCGGAGTTGAAGGTGGTGAAACGCTGTATTCATACTTCGGCGGATTTTGAGTATCAATATAGCCTGACGTTCCGGCATGACCCGATTCAAAAGGCGATGACGGCAATTCAAAACGGTGCTGCCATCATTACCGATACCAGCATGGCGGCGGCGGGAATGAACAAACCGAAATTGGCAAAATTCGGAGCGGAGGTGTTTCATTTCATCACCGACGAATATGTTGTGGAAGAAAGCCGGAGGCGGGGGGTGACAAGATCAGCCGTTGCCATGGAGGTGGGAGCGGGACTCGGAAAGAGCCGTGAATTGATTTTTGCCGTCGGAAATGCGCCGACTGCACTGATACGACTTCGGGAGCTGATGGATGAAGGACTCAAGCCGGCTGTGATCATCGGTGCACCTGTGGGATTTGTAAATGTTGTGGAGTCCAAGGAAATGATTGCCGTAACCGATGTTCCGAGCATCATTCCGATGGGGCGAAAAGGCGGCAGCAATATTGCGGCGGCAATCGTGAATGCGATTTTGTATCAGATGCAGGATGTGGGAATTTAGGAAAACACTGCGATTTCGATGAAGCGGATGTAGGATTTGTTGCAACCGTTCTGCAGGATTGCAATGTATGAAAAGGCAAGGTATACTCATAGGAGATATGCAGTGGAACCAAACGAGGAGGCTATATGTTAAAATCAGAAATTCTGGAAATCAAGAAACAGTTTCGCAAAGACAATCCGGTAATCGGAAAAATCTGCGGTTGTTACGTGGATGCCCAAAAGGAAATCCAGCTCATTTCAAAGGATACATTCCTCGGTTTGCCCGAAGAAGACAAAGATAGATATCTGGAGATTTTTAGAAAAACACTCAGCGGTACAATCGGAAAAAATTTATGGAATTTGGATTTTTCCAATGCATCCGAAGAGAGGGGCAGCATGCATGAGTTGCTGCTTAAACTTCGGGAAACCGGGCTGAAAGAAGATGCGCTGTTGGAGGAATTTTATCGGAAAATCATCGACAATTATGATGTGGGCGGCGGTTATTATATTGTTCTCATTGATTTTGTCTATGATGTGCCTTTGAAAGGCAGCGACAGGATGCGGATTGAAGATGCGAGCGAGGAAGTGTTCCATTCGCTGCTGGTTTCGATTTGCCCGATCAAGCTCAGCAAGGGCGGGCTGAAATACTATGCAAATCTCGGAAAGATTGAAAACGCGGTAAAGGATTTGATGGTGGATTCTCCGGTGCACGGATTCATGTTCCCGGTATTCCACGACCGGACTACGGATATTCATTCTCTTTTGTACTATTCCAGGAACCCGAAAGATTTAAAGGAAGATTTCATTGAAAATATGTTTGCGCTGACTGCACCGCTCCCGGCATCGGAGCAGAAGAAAATCATTCAGGAGAGCATTGCGCAGGCTTTCGGCGAGGACTGCGACTACATGGCGATTCAGGACTTCCATGAAACCTTGCTGTCCGCCATTGAGGAAAAGGCGAACGATCCGGAGCCGCTGGTGCTTGACAAGAAGGAAATCACCAGACTTCTCGGGGTTTCCGGGGCATCGGACGAAGCGATTCTGGCGTATCAGAGGAATACGGACAATGACATCGAAGTGCTGGCGGACAATATCATCGACAAGAAGAAGTTTGAGGTCAAGGCGGTGGGGATTTCGATCAAAGCCGAACCGGAATTTATTCACAAGATTCAAACCAAGATGGTGGGCGGTGTGAAATGTCTGGTCATCAATATCGAGGACAATATTGAAGTCAACGGGGTGACGGTGAAGAGCTGAGATGCCGTGTATGGGGATGGTTGAGATACAAAGTCCCCAAAAAGCAGAAAGGAATGGATGAAATATAAAGCCTCCAAAACGGCGTCAGGTCAAGCATGAAAAGGGGTGCGAAAGTGCGCGGCCTGCAAAATATGCGAAAAAAGAGAAAGGAGCAAAGTTGAAGAATTTACTGGTTGCACAATCCGGCGGTCCGACATCCGCCATCAATGCGACTCTGGCGGGGGTGATCAAGAAAGCCGCCGAGGGCAAAGCAGACAGAATACTGGGTGCAAGAAACGGAATTGAGGGTTTACTGAAGGAACGTTTCATCGATTTGACCGACAGGGCAAAAGAGGAAGGATTTTTAACCGGACTTGCGTTGACGCCGTCCTCCGCGCTGGGTTCCTGCAGATACAAAATCAAGCCGGATGAATTCGGGAAAATCATTGAGATATTTCGCAAACATGAGATTGCCTACTTTGTCTACATCGGCGGCAATGACTCGATGGATACGGTATATCAGCTTTCAAACCATATCAGAGAGCAGGGGATTGAAGATATCAAGGTCATCGGTGCGCCGAAGACCATCGACAATGATTTGTTCGGAATTGACCATTGTCCGGGATTCGGTTCCGCCGCAAAGTATATTGCCGCGATATTTTCCGAGCTGGAGAGAGAGCTGGCGGTGTATGATGTGGAGAATATTCTGATTGTGGAGCTGATGGGACGGAATGCGGGCTGGCTGACGGCTTCGGCGGCGTTGGCACAGCGAAAAAGCAAGATACCGTATCTGATCTATCTGGAAGAGGTTCCTTTTTGCTTTGAGAAATTCATGGAAGACATCAAAGAGAAAAGAAAAGAGTCAAAACAGATTATGATAGCGGTCAGTGAGGGGATTCATCTGGAGGACGGACGGTATATCTCGGATATCGGAAAAGATGATATTGTACTGGATGCGTTCGGACATGCCCAACCGGGAGGGGTGGGAAAAATACTGGAGAATCTGGTGAAAAAAGAAATCGGATGCAAGACCAGAGCGATTGAAGTCAGCCTTTTGCAGCGCTGCGCAGGGCATCTTTTGAGTGCCGTGGATTTGGACGAATCGGTGAAGCTCGGTTGCCATGCGGCAGATATGGCATTGAAAGGGGAGAGCGGAAGGATGGCATCCCTTCGAAGAGTGTCGGAGGAGCCGTATGCGGTGGAATATGTTTCTACGGATATCAAAGAGGTGGCGAATCGGGAAAAGAAAGTACCGAGAGAGTGGATCAAT
>JBHAEV010000005.1:0-4636 GCA_041855735.1 Lachnospiraceae bacterium | reverse complement strand
CTATGAAATGACCGAAAACAATGCCTATGTACTCGGTTCCCATATGCTGGAAGTGGATCCGACTCTCTCCGCTTCCAAAGCGAAAATTCTGGTTTCACCGCTCGGTATCGGCAACAAAGCCGACCCTGCCAGATTGGTGTTTGACGGCATGGCGGGAGATGGGATTATTGTAACCCTGTCCGACTTCGGCAAACATTTCAGACTGATTATCAATGAAGTGACCGCATTTGAGCCGACTTCTCCGGCGCCGAAATTACCGGTTGCCAGAGTGCTCTGGAAAATCAAGCCGGATTTTCGTAACGGTATCCGCAGATGGATCGAGGAAGGCGGCGGACATCACACCGTCATTTCCCTGACCGCAACCACAAAACAGCTGACCACCTATGCCAGAATGGTCGGACTGGACTATGTCGTCATATCTTAATCCCAAAATAACAAAAAGTTTTTCCGGCAAAAAATCCGACCCGACGGCCGGATTTTTTGTATTTCGAGTGGAATTCCGTTTCGAAGAAAACAGCCGTGCATCCTTTGCGATACATGAGAAATCCGAAAACTAATCCGATTTCCCCAGATTTTTATAACTGCGAAATACCATCGTCATGGCAATGGCGCAACTCACGACATCGGAAAACGGTCCGGCCATCAATGCACCCTCAATCCCGTAGAAATACGGCAAAATCAGCAGCGCAGGTATCATGACCAATCCCTGTCGGACCAAAGAGAGGATGATTCCCGACTTTACATCTCCCATCGCCGTAAAATAATTGATGGCAAGCGGCTGAATGGCAAGCGCAATCACCATAAACATGAAAATCCGAAGAAATCTCGAGCCGAATTCCAGATAGGCGCCGTCCGCTCTTCCGAAGAAACCGATGATGGTTCCCGGAATCAACTGAAACGAAAGGAAAAACACAAAACTGAATGCAATTGCCACCATGAGCGCCGTTTTAATGGTCTGCCGGACTCGATCGTAATTTTTCGCACCGATGTTGAAGCCCAGAATCGGCTGACATGCCTGTGCCAAACCAACGGAAATCGACAGCAGAATGCTGCTTACCTTGCCGACAATACCGGCAATCGCCAACGGGATTTCCGCCCCGTACGGGCTCATTCCTCCGTAATACCGCAATACATTGTTCAATACAATATTAAAGATCATTCCGATGATCTGATTGATGAAATTCGCCAATCCCAGTTTTATGATCGAAAGCACATAGGATACTTTTAATTCCAGTATGCCGAAATTTATCGGAAAGGATTTAAAATGCGCATAATAGTACAGAACAAACAGGAAGGACGAGATCTGCCCGATCACCGTTGCCCATGCAGCCCCCCGTATTCCCATTTTAAACACGAACATGAAGAGCCAATCCAAAAACACATTCAAAAAAGCGCCGAATGTCGTGGAAATCAGGGAAAAGTTCGGACTGCCGTCCGCACGAATGATATTGCTGGACGCAATGACTATCATGATAAAAGGCATGCCGATATTCGTAATCTGCAGGTATTCTTTGGAATACGAAAATACCGCATCGGTGGCGCCGCATAGTCTCAAGATCCAGTCCATGCACAGAAATACAAACAGAAAAAGCGCCACGGATGTAAAAATCAACATCATAAGACCGTTTCCCAGATACCTCTTTGCCTCTCCCTCTTCTTCCGCTCCCATACTGATATTAAAATTGGCTGCCATACCGACTCCGACCAATTGGGAAACGGCAAGGATCAGATTGACTAAGGGAAATGCCACGGTGGTTGCGGCATTTCCCAAAACACCGACGATGTTACCGATAAAAATCTGATCGGTAATATTGTACGCAGTGTTGATCAAAAATGCCATGATGGTGGGAACGGCAAACTTGGCAATCAGTCTGCCGACCGGCTCCGTTCCCAGAATATTTCCTCTTGACGTACTTTCCGCTTTGCTCATATTTACCTTCTTTCATTATTTCCGAAAACCTGTTCCATTAATCGCCTGCCGGTCGGTGTTGCGGCAAGTCCGCCCAATGCGGTTTCTTTCAGTGAACATGGCATCGAAAGTCCCACTTCACGCATGGCATCGATGCATTCATCGGCGGGAATGTACGATGGTATGCCTGCCAATGCCATATCCGCCGAAGAAAATGCAATCATCAGACCGGATGTGTTTCGCTTGATGCAGGGAATCTCCACCAGTCCCGCAACCGGATCGCAAACCAGCCCGAGTTCGTTCTTTATGCACATGGCAAGCGCCATGGCACATTGTACCGGTGTTCCGCCCTGCAATTCCACCAGAGCGGCGGGCGTCATACCCGATGCGCTTCCGCATTCCGCCTGACATCCGCCCTCCGCACCGGCCACGCTGAAACGGTTTGCCAATACCATCCCGAAAGCTCCGGCAGTAAACATCGATCTCACAATATTTTCCCGTCTTGCCCGGTTTTCCATCAGCATGCTGACCAATGCACCGGGCATGATTCCGCAGCTTCCCGCCGTCGGAGCCGCCACCACACGTCCCATCGCGGCATTGCAATTGCTGACTGCCATGGCCCTTGCCATGGCGCCTGCCAAAAAAGAACCGCAAAGCGTTTCCTGCCGGTTATTATACTCCTGCATTCTGGCTCCTTCTCCTCCGGTCAACCCCGAAGTGGAGCGAAGCAAGGCATCCATCCCGCGAACGGTGGACTCCATCATCACTTCAAAGGTTTCGTCCATCCTGCGGATGATCTCTTCCTCACTCATATTCATGGCAATCGCCTGGTCTTCAATGCAAATATCACTGATCTTACAGGATCTTGCGTTTGCGAGTTCAACCAGACTCGCAATTCTGTCATATTTTATCATCCTTCCCCCACTTTGTCCCGATTATTGCATCGACCGTCACAATGCCGTTTTCCGCAGCATCCCTCTTTTTTCTCCTTGCATATCCGACCGGCACAGCGGTGGCAACAGGAATCTGCATCCATTTTACAGGGAACGAATCAACACCGCATTCTTCACATTGTCAAGCCGTATCAAATCCTTTGTCAATTCGTCCGGAGGCAACTCATCCAGTTCTATGGTCATAAGCGCCTGACCGCCGCGGTCTTCACGGCTGAGCTTAAACCCTCCGATATTGAGGTCGCGGTATTTCAAACGAATCAAACTGGTCACATCCGCAATCACGCCCGGCTTGTCATTGTGCAGAACCAAAATCGTATGATTCTCTCCGCTGAAGTCCACTCGCATTCCGTTCACATAATCCACGCGTATATTTCCGCCTCCGATGCTTGCACCTTCCACGCTGCCGAAACCTCCGTCCTCAAGTTCAAAGCAAATTTTGGCGGTATTCGGATGTGCTCCCGGAATTTCCGTCGGAATGAAGCGATACTCGATCCCTCGTTCTTTCGCAATCCAAAGCGCATCTTTGATTTCTTCGGAATTGCTTGAAAAACCCATAATCCCGGCAAGCAAAGCCCGATCCGTTCCATGCCCTTTGTATGTTTTCGCAAAAGAACCGACGAGTTCAATATTCAGTTTTGTCGGCTTTACTCCATTCATAACCTTATTCGCCACTCTGCCGAGTCGCACCGCACCGGCGGTGTGCGAACTGGAGGGACCGATCATAATCGGCCCGATCATTTGAAAGATATTCATTTCACTCCTTTTGCCGAATAAACACATGAGCAGGCTCATGTGTTTATCCGGCAAGATCTCATCATCTGTATTAAAGGGATTTCACATCCACCACTTTTGCATCTCTCCAAAGACGCTCCAAATCATAAAATGCGCGGTCTTCCTCGTGGAATACATGCAGGACAATGTCCTGATAATCCATCAGAATCCAGCCAGCCCCCCGATACCCCTCTATGCTCTTCGGTTCAACCCGATGTGCTCTCAACTTCTCTTCCACCGCATCCGCCAGAGCTTTCACCTGATTTTGATTGCTTCCGCTGACGATCACAAAATAATCCGCCAGAATCGAAATCCCGGAAATATCCAATACGGTGATATGTTCTCCTTTCTTGTCCTCCAATGCATCAATCATGGTTTTTAATAAAAACTTATTGTCCATCCGTGTTCCTTTCTGCTCTGTTCTTGATCCATTCCATACATTCCGATGTTTTCTCATGAATGTGTGTATTTTTTTTTATTAAATATTCCATCGTTGCAGACAGGGCATCTTCCATTGCCCGATTCAAATCCGCAAAGGCGGATTTTCTGGCTTTCTCCAGATATTCCTTCTTCCCTCTTCCGGGTTCGATGGCATCCGCAATAAATACAATCATGTCCAGTCTGCTCATATCCCGGCAACCCGTCGTATGTCGGCGAATGGCTGACAGTATTTCCTCATCCTCAATACCGTATCTCTCCTTTGCCAGAATCGGACCGTATATGGCATGATAAATCTGAGGGCAGAGTCTGTCCTCTTCACTCAGATTGATTCCATTGCGAAAAATATTCTTTTCCAGCTGCTCCGTCGAATATCCCTTTGCACAATCATGCAGCAAACCTGCAATCAACGCTTTTTCATAATCTTCACCATGACACATCGCCAGTGCCGCCGCGGTATATGCCACACCCTCAGTATGCTCATATCTTTTCGCAGTCAACTCTTCTTTCAATCGTTCCCTGATCATCTCTATTTGCCTTGTATCCATCCCTGCCCCTATACTTT
>JBHAEV010000004.1:0-26610 GCA_041855735.1 Lachnospiraceae bacterium | reverse complement strand
TTGTATTTACTTGACTATTTGCCTGTGTCATTATTATGACACGAAACCCACAGCAGCAGTCATACACGCGGCAGTTATCGAACGGACGCAGGATAGAAACGAGAGTCTTAACCACACTGGAGGGCGTATAAAATTCGCCTCCACCAACGCCTTCCTTCTCAGCAAATTGTGCGATACAGTATTCATAGGTACGGCCCAGAAGATCTTCACTTTCTTCCGTATCGCTCATATCGATATTGTTTGTGAAGATATCAACCACATCACCCAGAACTCTCTTATCAAGATCCGGACTGGCGTAATTCTTCGGAAGAACATTCTTTAATATCTTATTCTCGGCTTCGATGGCTCTCATAGCCGTATCAATAACAGTTCCGATTTCCGGGGTATGGGCAGCTGAAGCAATCGTGCTCCATCTTGCCTCTTCCGGCACGAAGAACACATTCTCCATCGTATAAGCATCACGGTCATCCTCGAATCCGTCACCCTCCGCAACAAGCTCCTGATATCTCTTATCAAAAGCTGCGGAAATATAGCGCAGGAATATAAGGCCAATGATAACCTTCCTATATTCGGCTGCAGGGATATGTCCCCACAAGACACAGGCCGCATCCCACAGTTGTTTTTCAAAGCCAATGTTGGCATTGGTTTTATCAGCCATCTGAATCTACCTCCAAGTAATCACATGTATCCATGCTTATTCTATTCTTTGTGTTGTCCGAAAAAACGGACTCAGTCATCATCGACCATTTCCATTATGTCGCTGACGTTGCATGCAAAGCTACACAGATTTTCCGTATAATCTCTATGTTTACGTTTTTATTCTTACCGAGCTTTGTAACGGATGCCGCACTGATCCCGACCACGCGCTGTAAATTTTTTCTTCATGCCTTTATCAATTAACAGCTTCCATAATTTCTTGTAACGAATGGCCATGTGCTAACCTCCGTTTTCTGCCAAAATGTCTACACATAAACTCAGACTTGTTTATTATATCACATCGAACTTCAGATCCCAAGATTTAATCCTGTGTTTGCAGTATTTTCCCTTATTTTTTTGAATCTTGCCCTCCGATCTGTTATTTTTTAAGACGCTTGGTTTCAAAGGCTTTAATCAGCGTTTCCCTAAATATAATGTAGGATTGTTTATAAAACCATAAAAATAAAATAATTATTCTCTTGCCATTATATATATATATATAATAGTTTAAGAAAAATGTAGATTATCACAAAAAAGGGGATAAAGGTATGATGACGGAAAAAGAATTCGAAAAAAAAAGGGACAGGTACTTGGAAAAGTTACAAAGAATCATTCACGGAATTGAAAAGATCAATAAATATGAGAGAAGTAATGTCCTTCGGTCTGAGCAATATAAGTCTTTGAATGACAAGAAATTAAAAGCAGAGAAATTGCATAATAAATTGGAAAAAAACGAATTTGAAATTGCGGTTGTGGGACTGGAGAAGGTAGGAAAGAGCTCTTTTTCCAATGCGTTCATCAATGCAAATATTCTTCCAACGAAAGATAGTCGCTGTACTTATACCTCGACTTGTATCAAATACGGTGCGGAGCAAAAAGCCAGAATTGTATTTTATAAACCGAATGAATTTAACGATGATTTCAAGAACAGGCTGAAACAGCTTGGAATAGAGAATGCAAATAGATACAGCTTTGATCAAATGACAATCGATGAGTATGACACATTGTATTCCAATATATCAGATGAGAATAAAAAACAGCATAAAAATACTTTACATCAGGATATCAGAGCTATTATCGAGAATCAAAAAGAGATACGTGAATTATTGGGAACCGGGGATCGATTTTATACAAACAATGAGGTCGAATCCGAAGAATGTAAGCGATTCATCACCAACCCGGCTTATGCTCTCGCGGTGCGGGAAATCAGTATTGAATCGGATAAGTTAAAGGAAATGCAAAACGCAATTATGTATGATGTACCGGGATTCAATTCTCCGACCGCACTTCATAAAGAACAGACCATAGAAAAAATGAAGCAGGCGGATGCCATTATTATGGTTGCGAGAGCACATGAGCCGAGCATAACCGGGGAGAATCTGGAAATATTTCAGGAAAATTTTGAGGAAGGTGGCATTTCCCTCGGTGATAAGCTTTTCGTGTTTGCAAATAAGGCGGATTTTGCGACGAATCTTGAAGAAAATAAGAGAATCACTATAAATGAATGGACGGAGAGAGGGATACTTCGAAAGGAGCATAAAGATCGAATTATTCTCGGATCTGCAATCGCCGCTTTGGGAGATAAGGCAGAGGGAGGGATGAAAGCCAGAAAAGCAATGGATGAGATTGGTCATGATTATGGGATCAAAACGCTTCGAGAAAAACTTATCAATTATTATCAGAACCAAAGAATGGAGATGTTGACAAAGCGGGTTGACAGCATGATTTCGGAAATGGAAGAAATGCTCGCAGACATCAAAAAAGAATACAATATAAGCGAAAGTACAAGTTACAATAAGGAGCATTCGAAGATTACTCTTAGTACCTACAATAATGCAAAAAATACGATCAAAGACCAATTGAAACGTTTAAAAGACAAAATCAATAAGGAAGAAATCAATGAAGAACTTTCTCTGTCATTAAAGAAACAGATACAAGAAATGATTCAGGTGGAGAAGTATCATATCACAGACGAAGAAATGGAAGACGTTCATCGCACAAAAGCGGGGAATGGTCGTGCTGAGCAACCAATTGCGGTAGAATCGGAAATTCGAGATCGCAAATTTAATACCATGTACGATGATTTCGGAAATACGGTATACACAATTGCGGCAGTCAAATATGACAAGGTTAGTGAAGAGATTCAGAACATTTTTATGGATGCATTACATGTATCTCCGAACACACCGAAATACGAGATGGTAAAGGAAAATGTAGAAGAATTTATTGGTGGTGATTACTTGGAAGTCGAGAAATCCTTTCAAATTTTAATTGATCGATTTTCCAGAGACATTTTTGAAATCCTGATAAAAAAGAGCCGCGGTCAAGATCGATACAATAAGTTTGAGGAAAGAATAGAAAATTTCCTGAGTTTGGGTGTGTACTATAATGCATCGACGGGGAACTGTGAAAGCACAAAAGTGCATTCAGGTGATACAAAGGCATCCGAGGATTCGGTACAATCGCAGGAATCCTTTGCCCATCTGGAGCTTGCACCAAAGGATTCTTTGATGTGGAAATTACTTTTATGGCCGGATGTATTGGAACTTGATGTGGAAAAGGAGAATGCATGGAAAATATTGATGGATTTGACCGATCTGAAAGGAAAAAACAAAACCATTGAAGACGTATTGAATCAGTTCGTACATGTAAATTACGGTCGGACAGCGGAGCGTTTACAAAAATTGCTTAAAAAGTATGTTCTCAATCGTACGGAATTTGTAGTGGTTGAAGAAATAAAAAATATATTGATGGACTCCATGGATATTGCAGAAGAGGAACAAGAGCAAGATTATCAGTTGAATAGCATTTTATCCAAGAAAGAATGTAGGGTAAGGAGATGCTATTTCCAAAATGATGCATTTGGAGAACATTCCTACGCCGGAATTCGAAAAGAGTTTGATGACGATATCAAAGCACTTCAAAATGTGCTGGAATATGCGTTTATACGTGCCGTGAATCTCGATCGTGCATTCAGTGCTAAGGCAGTAAAACGAATCGAACAGCTTATGAGCCGCATAGAACAGGATGAGTTTAGCGATTTTATCAGTGTGAATTTGGATAATATTGAAGCAAGGAAGATTCAAAGCATTGAAGAAAAGGAGCAGAGATTGAGAGAAAAAAGTCAAATCTTGGATGAGATTAAGGATATTTTAGAGGAAATCAAAGCACAGTGAGGAGTAGAGTATGGAAAAGCTGATGAGAGATCGGGATTATGGAATGTCGGATAAGGCAAGGAGTGAACGCATTGTTCATTTAATAGGCAGTCCGTCAAGTGAGAAAGCAATGATTGAGGAAGCAATTCGATCCGATAAAAACCCGATTTTTGTATTACAGGGTGCACCGGAAAAAGGTGCGGTACTGGCGACTTACATCGATCAATTGCATGACGAAGGGATGAGTAATAAGCTCATCCATCGATTTAAGGTATGCAGGGAGATTTCATTTGAAAATCATGTGACGCTGTTTGGACAAAGGGAGTATCAGCCGAAGAATATGACAGAATTGCTGGATGTGATTCTGGAGGAGAAAGCAACAATTATCATTGAAAACAATTCCAGAACCCTGCTTGCCGATATTTTGCAACAATTGATTTATATCGAATATCCGACTGACAAGATTGATATTAAGTTGCGAAAAGAATTCAAGGATGCTGAGAAGTCAAGGCGATTCATGCAGAACATCGAGCCACTTTTGGAGAATTTGACAAATGCAAGGAAACAACTGGAGGATTACACGATAGAGGAGGACAATGAGCAGGAAAGACAAGAGTTATATGAAATCATTGCAGATACAAAGTGCAGCTATTTGAAAATTAAGGAACAATTGGATAAGGCAAAAAACATGGAAATGAAGATTGCCATGGCAGCGACCAAAAAAACGGGAAAGAGTGTGCTTGCCAATTCCATGATCGGAATGGAACTGGCACCGACCAGTTTGGAGATGGCTACGCCAAATAATTGCATTTATAAAAAAAGCAAGGATCATTTGTTTCGATTGGAATACTGGGTACAATCCGGTGAGATGAAACGAATTGAGAAAGAAAAGCGATCAGAGATTCATTCTTACATTTTCGATGCATTTAAAAGAGCCCAACAAGATGCAGAGAATAAATACACCTTGTCGGATATGGAGATTCAATATGTCAGCAATAAGAACAATTTTGAAAGCTACACGATATACGATACCCCGGGACCGGATCTGGCGGGAGCAGAGCATTTGGAATCTGCAGAGCGGGCAATCAAAGCATGTGATGTGGCATTGTTTGCCATTGATTATTCCAAGTATTTGACCAAAGATGAGGAAAGTTTCCTAAAAGAGGTAAGGCGAATCTTTCAGAACAATCAAAAATACCACACTTTGATGTTTACCATCAATAAGATAGATATGGCATTGCAAGATAAGGGAACGCAATCCAGGATTAAATCCATTGATTTTATTCGCAACCGCATTATCGAGCTGGGAGATGCATATCAAACGGGTGAGAGTGGATACCGAGACTGCGTAATTTTTGCGACATCCTCCATAGATTATTTTTACACTTTGGAACTGGAAGACGCGGTACGTGAGGGGAGGATTGACAAAGAAATTCTTTCATCAGAAAAATTGTATAGGTTAGCTTATGATTATGCGGATGAGTATGAAGAAGATGATTCAAAAGCGGATTTGACTGCTTTACTTAGTAATATAGGTTCCGAAGCATCGAAACTAAAAAATATTCTGGGAAATAAGAAAGTTTCGGTTGAAACAATCAAAGAATACAGCGGTATGCCACAGTTGCTAAGCTATATCTCTTATATAACCAAGAGTAAAGCAAGGGAAGAAATTGTCAATTCCATTACATACATCATTGATCGGGAAATGCGTGAGATTCAAAGAATCAGAGATAAGATTTCCAATATCGAGAAATTGATAACGTTCAATGAGGAAAAGAAGCAGAGAATCAAGAAGATCATCGATGACTATTCTAAGGCTACGCAGGAGATCATGAGCGATGATATCATATTTGATGAGGTAAAGGCATTAAATCGGAATGATTACACCGGCCTTCTCTCTTATATAGAAAAATATGAGCGTGAGTATCCCGAATCGGAAGCATTAGAGCTTAAGAGGTTGGGCGATGTCATTTTAAAAGATAAGAGTACGCCATATTGGGCGGATGTTGAGGCATCTATAGTGATGCGAATCCGAAGTGCGGTAAGAAAAGAGATTGAGCGTTTGAAAGAAGACGCCATACAAAAAAAAATTAAAGGGATCGGCACTGGAAAATTTGGGATTCCGCATGAAAAGATTCAAAAAATAATTGAAGAAAAATTCAATGAGATTCGGGAAGAAAAGCTGAATCCGGCGAAGAAAATTCTGGAAGAATGCATCGAAGGTTTCGAGAAGGTTTTGAACAATAGAATTGAACAATTGAAGGTGCATAGTGCAACATGCAAAACAGAACTGGATAAAGAAGATTGTGTACTTGCACTTCCGGCACTTCCGGAATTTGATATTTCATTTGGAAATGAAAGTATGGCATTGCCACCAATAGATTGTTCAAAGTTGAAAATAGACATGAGTGTGGCTTTTGATCAATTTGGAGGTTTTACTCAGTTTTGGAGGAATTTTATATTTATTAATTCCACTGAAAATTCTGACTGGATGGACTACAAAGAAGTCAAGGTAAAGTCGATTACTGATGATACAATTAATCAGGCATTGGACAAATTGCAAAAGAACATTGAGAATTATTTAAAAAAAGAAGTAAGGTTATCGCTCGTACTGGATGAGCTAATTGACACCACATACGGTTCAATCAAGGAAAAGTGGAAACAAGTCGATACGAATTTCGATAACGCCAATAAAAATATTCGAAAAGGAGCGGATGATTTTCGTACTCTTGTGGATGACAGTGAAAAATACACGGAGAAAAATACCTTGCTGAACAGAAAGAAAAAGATGATTAATGATATCATGGAGTATTCCAAAGATTTTTTGAGTGTTTGGGATAAGATTGTTGGTGTGTAAATTCAAGAAGGACTTGCATGAAATGCAATCGACACATGCAAAGAGACGATGTCTGAATGCGTGTTGCCGGATTAATTGTGTATAAAAGCATTTCATGCAAAATTCTGAGAAGGTGAGGAGAGATATGGATTTATTCTTTAGTGAAATTTTAACGGTTGCGGTGTATGCATTTTCGGTTCAGCTGGGGAAGATTGCCAACCTGCTTGGCAAGATGCAGGGAGAAGATGGCGGTAATGTAGAGCGCGAATTTATACATGCATATCAAAACTACGACCATCAGACAATGAATGCTTTGATATCTACATCGATGAAGAAGGCACTCTGCCATGGTGATATTTCGAAAGGACTGGAGATGTATTTGGAAAAATTCGGGATAAAGGAAGAACTTTCCACTAAGAGTGACACTAAGAAGCTGGAAATTGTAGCAGCCAATCGGGAGAAAATCTTGGAGATTCTTAGTCAAAACGGAGTACAGTAAATAGGAATGTGTCCACATTCGATAGGTTGATGCAAGGAGAGGAAAGATGGATATCATGCGAAATATGTGGGTTTTAAATCAAAATTCCAGGACACCGGAAAGTCAAAGTTCGATGGGCTTGGTACTGGTGATTGTGGGGCTGGCAGTGGTGATTATAGGGTATTGGCTTTATATGAAAAAGAATCATGCTAAAGCAAATACAGGCATGAAAAGTGGAAATGAAGAAAAAAAATCGTACAGCCAAACCGATAAAGATATCATTGATCTAATCACCGAGCTTAGCGAATTGATTAAAATAGTGAAGGAAAAATAAGGCAGATGTATCGTTATTGGAGATGCAGATGATTGAGCCGCATTATGCCGGTAATCTAAAAAGAGCAATCCGATGATTGCCGCTTTGGATTCCCGGCATAGATGTATGATGTGAATCATGCAGTCCGTAAGATGGGATGATGCATGTTGGATGATGTATGGAAATCGACAAATTCAGAGAATGTAGCAAATGAAACGGATTTTTCTGAGATTTCATGTTATATTGGTTAGGAGAAACGAACTTAACAATTCTATCACACAAAGGACTCAGACACAATATGAAAGAAAATACGATATTTTCCATATCAAAAGACAACATACCGGTAGCCGGCTGCACGATATCCGGGGAATTGGTCAAGGGTTCCGATTCTGCGGCATACATTTTCTCCCTTGCAAAAGATACCGATATCAGTCCGGAGAGTTATGACCAGATTAAACTTTGGAAAATGGAGTGGGGTGAGGCGGATGTCACATTCCTGGATCAGGAAGGGGCACATCTGCGCGAGGGGGATTTGTATGTATGTCACAGGAATATACCAATCGGGATAAAAACGGAGATTGGATGTATTTATACAGAAATCATTTGCAGAAAGGATACCGTTATGAACGAAATTGTGAAAGGTGGAGAAGTTTTTAAACTGAAGGAGCTCATCCCTTACGGAGACGGGAAGATTGTAAATATGGATCTGGTAAACGACAAAAAGACCAAATTTGTGCTGATGTCCTTTGATGAAGGAACGGGTCTTTCGGAACATTCCGCTCCGGGAAATGCGATTGTTTTTGCACTGGAAGGCAATGGCATAATCGGCTGCAGAGGCAAGGAGTATCCGATTCAAGCGGGAGAGAATTTCAAATTTGATAAGGGTGACCCTCATTATGTAAAAGCGGACGGAAAGTTCAAGATGGCGCTGTTACTGGTAATAGAGCAGTAGGCAGGATTGATCGTTACTTTTCACACCCGTGCCGGATGAACCCTCATCCTAAGTGAGTGGGCAGAACACTGATAAAAATTTATCAACAAGAAACCGGATGGCAGAGTTTTTGGAGCGGATTCTGTTCGTAAGGCAGTGGAAAATGATCAGCTCTTTGTGGCACATTACATGAAAAAGGCATTGGCCGTAATCGGCGGATGCCTTTTTTGGCGCCATTTTAAGCAGATATTTGGAAGATGGAATAAAAAATATAGTATACCACGAAAATTATTCCTTGTGATTGCGTTTGTCCTTTGAATATGATAAAATATGCATGAATAAAAAATGTGGGAAATTACATAAATTATTCGTAAAAGGTGCGGTGATATGCTTATCGAAAGAAAACAATATTTAGATGAATTAATCAAGAAAAGGGATAACGGAAGAATTAAAATCATTACAGGCATCAGAAGATGTGGTAAGTCATATTTGTTGTTTGAACTGTAATGGAAAATATCATTTATAATGACTTATTAAGAAGAAGATTTCATGTAGATGTAGGCGTTGTGGAATACTTTCCCAGTGTAAACGGGAAAACAACAAGAGTACAATTAGAGGTTGATTTTGTTATTAACAGGGGGAATCTCAGATATTATATTCAATCAGCTTTTGCCATAAACAGTGAGGAGAAGAAAGAACAGGAAAGAAACTCTCTAAAACGAATTGACGATTCCTTTAAGAAAATCATTATTGTTAGAGATAATATAGTGCCAAGATACGATGAGTATGGAATTTACTACATTGGAATCAGAAACTTTTTGTTAATGGATGATTTTCTTGAAGCATAATTTCAAACTTTTCCATGTTCAAGGTAACAATTTGTGACTTTGAAAGAATGAGAGAAAACGACGGGAAAATAAAAATCCGGTCATGGCTTTTTAAAAACACTGTTTTTGTCAAAGGGGATTATGACATTTCATGCATACGTCCTTATATTTATCACAAACTTCTTGCAATTCGTATGGAAACATGCTAGTATGAACATATAGATCCGTCCGTGCAAAGACGGACAGAAATTGAATAGCAACGGTATGTAACTTGGAAATCAAGGCATTCACTGTGCATGAATATTTTAGGATATTTGTGCCCGTGGATGCTTTTTTTGTAACAGATTTTGGATAAAAAGGAGGAGAGGTTCTATGAAGGACAAAATTTTTGCGGTGTTACAGAGAGTGGGAAGATCCTTTATGCTTCCGATTGCGATCTTGCCGGTTGCGGGTCTGCTTCTTGGAATCGGAAGTTCATTTACCAATGCGACGACGATTGCGACCTACGGTTTGGAGGGGATTTTCGGAGAGGGTACGATGATGCATGCTCTGCTCACCATTATGAGCAAGGTCGGAAGTGCGGTATTTGACAATCTGCCTCTGATCTTTGCGGTGGGTGTGGCAATCGGAATGGCAAAAAAAGAAAAGGAAGTGGCGGCACTTTCCGCCGTAATTGCGTATTTTGTAATGCATACGGCAATCAATGCCATGCTTCAGGTTACGGGAAAGATCATGGCGGACGGAACGGTTTCCGTGGACATGTTAAGCGGAACGGTGAGTATGGTAAGCGGCATTATGTCCCTGCAAATGGGTGTGTTCGGGGGAATCATTGTCGGTTTGGGGGTTGCCAATCTGCACAATCGATTTTATAAGATTCAGCTGCCGAATTCCCTTTCATTTTTCGGCGGAACAAGATTTGTGCCGATTATTTCGACCGTGGTCTATATGTTTGTCGGAATACTGATGTATTTTGTTTGGCCGGGTGTTCAAAACGGTATTTTTGCGATGGGAAATCTGGTGACGGGCAGCGGATATATCGGCACATTGATTTTCGGACTGATTAAAAGAGCTCTGATTCCGTTCGGCCTGCATCATGTGTTTTACATGCCGTTTTGGCAGACGGCGGTGGGAGGCACCATGGAAGTCGGCGGCCAGATTGTAGAGGGCGGGCAGAATATTTTCTTTGCACAGCTTGCAATTTCCGACGAGATCGCTCACTTCAGTGCGGATGCGACCAGATATTTCTCGGGGGAATTTATTTTCATGATCTTCGGATTGCCGGGGGCGGCGCTTGCGATGTATCGTACTGCAAAACCGGAGAAGAGAAAACAGGCAGGGGGACTTTTGCTTTCCGCAGCGCTGGCATGTATGTTTACCGGAATTACGGAGCCGATCGAATTTTCCTTTTTGTTTGTGGCGCCGATGCTGTTTGCCGTACAGGTGGTTCTGGCGGGAACGGCATATATGCTGGCACATATGCTGAATATAGCGGTGGGTCTGACATTTTCCGGCGGTTTGGTGGATTTCTTCCTGTTCGGAATTTTGCAGGGAAATGAAAAGACCGGCTGGCTGACGGTCATACCGGTGGGCATCGTGTATTTCCTGCTCTACTATTTCATTTTCACGTTCCTGATCAAAAAGTTCGACTTGAAAACTCCGGGACGGGAAGAGGACGATCAGGAAACCAAATTGTACAGAAAAGCGGATGTTCTTGCCAAAGGCAAAAAGAGCGGGGAATCGGCAAAGAGTGCTTCCAAGTCGGAAGAGGATGCGCTGAGCGCGGCAATCGTCAGAGGACTTGGCGGAAAGAAAAACATAACGGATGTGGACTGCTGCGCGACCAGACTGCGCTGCTCGGTGGAAGATTCTTCCAGGGTGAATGACGGTCTGTTGAAATCCACCGGCGCATCGGGTGTGGTTCGAAAGGGAAACGGGGTACAGATTATTTACGGACCGCAGGTGGCTGTGATAAAATCACATTTGGAAGATTATCTGGAAACGCCGGAGGCGGATATGGAAGAGGATCCGGAAATCGCAGAGGGGAATGCGGATGTTTCGAAGTCGGGCAAAGACTCTGTGGTCGATCAGGCATTGACGGATTTAAAGCTGAGCAGAACGGTGTTTATTTCCAGTCCGATTACGGGAGAGGCGGCGGATCTTTCGACGGCACCGGACGCGGCTTTTGCGCAGAAAATGATGGGAGACGGTGCGGTGGTGATGCCGACGGATCCGTATGTGTATGCACCGGAGGACGGTGAAGTGGGCTTTGTGTTCGATACCAAGCATGCGCTCGGATTTCTTACGGATACGGGGGTAAGTCTGCTGATTCATGTCGGAATCGATACGGTCAATCTTCGGGGAGAAGGATTTGAAGTTTTGACGAATACCGGGGAGAAAGTAAAGAAAGGCACCAGACTGATCAAACTGGATTTGGACTATCTTCAAAAAAATGCACCTTCCATTGCAACGCCGGTACTTTGCACGGAGCCGGATGAGCATCAGAAGATACGTTTGTTGAAAGAGGGGAAAATCAAAGCGGGAGAACCATTGTTTGCCATTGATTTCTACGAGTAAAACAGGGGATTATGTATAGGATAACGAAAATTTTAAATCATAATGCCGTTTTGGCGGCGGTTTCCAACAGTGAAAAGGAAGCCACGGAATATCTGATTCTGGGAAAAGGAATCGGTTTCGGGAAAAAGATTGCCCAGAGCATTGCGATCACGGACGGGGCAACGGTGTATGCCCTGCAAAAAGCTGCGGATCGTGGCGATGCAAGGGAATTGGTGCGTTCGATTGACCCGGATTGTCTGGAGATTGCGGGGGAGATACTGGACAGGGCGCAGGAAGTTTTTAAGAAAGTGGACCGAAATGTACTCATTCCCATGGCGGATCATCTCGCATTTGCGGTGAAGCGCATTCAAAGAAACGAACAGATAAAAAATCCGTTGACACAGGACATTATGCTCATGTTTCACATGGAGTACAAGGTGGCGACAATGGTGGAAAAAATGCTTCGTGAACGTATGGGTCTTGAAATTTCGGAGGACGAAATCGGATATATTGCTTTGCATATTCATTCCGCGACGGAGGAAGCGAATGTGTCCCGGGCTATGAAGATGGCACAGGCGGTGCGCTGCTGCGTGCAATCCGTGGAAGAAGCGCTGGGACGTCCGATCAATCCGATGTCCTTATCCTATAATCGTTTGATGAACCATGTCAAATACATGATTGTAAGAATCATGACCGGCGAGGAGTTGAAACTGAATATGAACGACTATATTACAGCAAAATTTCCGGAAACGTTTCGGATGGCAGAAGAGGTTGCCGCAATCATGGAAAAAGATCTGGGTTTGAAGCCGAAAGATGCGGAAATCGGCTATCTGGCGATGCATCTGGGGCGAGTCATGGCGGATGAAACATAATCCGGCGGTCAGATGGATTTCAGGGGCAGGTGAAACTCGTATGAGTCACACCTGCCCCTGTTTGGAACCGTCCATTTCCTGAAAGTCCTTTTTTGGTTTCATCGTGATTTACAATCTTACGGCTTCATACAGATCCATGTGCTCGAATTCTTTAAATTCCGAAAGGGCATCGGCGCTGACTTCGATGTATTCGTCGATATTTCTTATGGAAGCGCTGAATATGTAGTGATAACCCAGATTTAAAAGATAATCGGGCAGGAGCTCGCTGCTCGGGCCGTAAATGCCTTTTACCTCACAGTTTTTACAGGCATTAAGAAGCTTCAGATAGCTTTTGTTTACGATGGTGCTTCCGGACATGATGACAATATCGAGAGTACTCAGAATATCACTGAATTCCGTGGCATCCCTTCCGAGATGGAAAATAATATCCTTCGGATATATTTCGGTGACTCCGTTGTTTGTGTGATAGCTGAGGATCTCTTCTTCGCTTCGAATGTCAAAAGCATGAAATTCTTCGCATTTATGATACAGGTTTTTGATATACAGTCCATATCCGATCAATCCCACCTTTTTGCCGGTGACATCGATCTCAAACTTTCTGCCGGCAGTTCTTAATATTCCTCTGCTTTTGAGCAGTTCTGCGGAGTTCAGCTTTTTGCTTAAAAGATTTAATATGGCAAGAATCAGGATACGGACATTATCCTTGCTGCTAAACAGTATTTCCAAGGCAGCATCCGCTTTTATACCGTACAATTTTAACATATACGGCAGACAGACATCCCTTGAATGAGAAATCTTCAGAGCGGCACTTGCGCTTTTGGTGTTTTTGTCGGATACCAGGCACCATTTGTTTCCCCAGATAAAATCGCCGAGAACGGGATATTCAAAGGAATAGGCTTGATACAGTTTTTGTATTTCACGATAGGCGATTTGTAAATCGTCGAAGTTCAAATGACTCATTTCGGCATTCCTTTCTTTTGGAATCAAAGGATTTCCACAGGGACAATATCTTTGATCATTTTGTTCTTGTATCGGTTTTCACTCATAATCACTCCGACGCGGAAAGCTTTTTCAATGTTTTCGGGGGTAAGTATCTGTTCGGTATTTCCGTAAAAATACCCTTTGTTTTTTTGTAACATGAGAGATTGGTCGGATATCGACAGTGCATTTTTCGGATAATGCGTATTCATAATGGCGCTGATTTTGTCCTCATGGGCAAGTTTATCGATCAAATTCAAGACCAGAAGCTGGTTTCTGAAATCCAGTCCGCCCTCCGGCTCATCCAATATCAATACTTTGGGATTGCTGACCAGTGCTCGTGCAATCAATACCATTTGCAGTTCTCCGCCGCTCATCCGATTGCAGTCTTTGTGTGCGAGATGACTGATCTTTATTTTCTCCATCATCTCCATGGACATTTCAAGATCTTTTTGACCGGGCTGTTCAAATGTTCCCAGATGCACACTTCTGCCCATCAATACCATTTCCAGACCGGTATAGGAGAAGGAAAAGGAACCCGCCTGAGGAATATAGGAAACCGTTGTCCAGAGCTCTTTGGGACTCATTTTGGAGATGTCTTTGCCGTATAAATAGCTGGCTCCGGATGTCCATGGAAGCAGTCCGATGATGCATTTGATCAAGGTGGTTTTGCCGACACCGTTCGGACCCAACACCGACAGGATCATTCCCTCATTCAGTGTCAGGTTTATATCATTCAGTATTTTCGTTTCTTTTTTATAGTGAAAGGATGCATTTTTTACTTCTAGTATCATCGGAAACTCCCCTTGGTATTTCTAAGCAATGAGATAAAAACCGGTGCCCCTATAATGGCGGTCAGTATGGATACCGGAAGTTCAATCACGCTGATGGTTCTGGAAAGTGTATCGGTGATTACCATAAATACGGCTCCCAGACTCAGACCGACCGGAATTACATACCGGTTGTTGCTGCCTGCAAGCATGCGGGCGCAATGCGGCATTAAAAGACCGATCCATCCCACCTGCCCGCACATTGCCACGGAAGATGCCGTTATAAATGTGGAAGCAATAATAAACCACAGCCTTGTCTTTTTGATATCGATTCCGCTCGCAATGGCTTCGGCTTCGCTTAAGGATAATATATTCAGTCTCCATCGCAGCAAAAATATCATGACAATTCCCAGCAGAATCAGCGGACTTCCGATCAATATTCTGCGATAACTGCTGCTTGCAAAGCTCCCCATCAGCCAATATGTGATGGTGGGCAGTTTATCCATCGGATCGGCGGTGTATTTCATAAGAGAACCGATGGCGTTGAACAGGGAAGATATGATGACGCCGGAAAGAATCAAGACAACGATGGATGGAGTCTTTTTATTGTCGCGTGCAATATTTAATGTAATCCATACGGAAACCAGTCCGAACAGGAGGGCGATGAGCTGCACCTGGATCAGATTCATGGAAAGTATGATGGCAAGTATGGCTCCGACACAGGTACCGCTGGTAACGCCCAGAATATCCGGAGTGGCCAGCGGATTGGAAAACAATGACTGAAAGGCGGCGCCGGCACAGGTCAGTCCGGCGCCTACGATCAGCGCCATGATGATCCGCGGCAATCGCAGATTCACAATGATGGAGTAGTCGGTGGGATTGATTTCCTCGCCCTTCCATAATTTCAACAGGGTGTCCAAAACCGTGTTCAGCGGCACATACATTCTTCCGATCCCCAGACAAACAATCACACTGAGGATGGGGAGAAGGATCAGCAAGGTAATACCGAGGGGCGAGAGCCGCCCCTTTTGAATAAGCCATGTTTTATTCATAGAATGCTCCGATTATTACAGTTTAAATATATCTTCGATCTGTTCATCGCTTAAGTCGTAGTGATAGAAGGTTTTATAATATTCTTTGATCTCTTCGTTCAACGGATAATCGGCAAATTCCTCGGGATATGCCTTTGTGGCAAGCCATGCGAGGATAAGCGGAGCGTCCGGATTCGGTGTAAACCAGTTCCACATACCGAGCTTGGTGTTGTACACTTTTTTTTCGGATACGGCTTTCAATGGAGAAAAATCCGCGCCCTCTACGGTATTGGATATGACCTCATCGGTAGTAATGCTTAACAGACCGGGACCGTTCAAAAATAAAATATCGGGATTCCAGGTATAGATCTGCTCGAAGGAAACCTGGGCAAATGCCTGGGCTTCTCCCGCCACATTGACAACTCCGAGGTGCTTCAGCCAATAATCACCGAATATTCCCTTTCCGGCTACCTGCGGGACACCGTCCACATACTGGAAGAGTATGAGCGCATTCGGTCTGTTTTCGACCGGGATATCGGAAATGGAAGCTTCGATCTTTCCGATTTTTTCTTCCCCGTAGGCAATGATGGCATCCGCTCTTTCGGGCTCATTGAAGACTTCTTCCAGAAGTTCGAGCCATTGCTTATATCGCAGTATGGGATCGGCAGGTGTGCCCGGGTTTACCGTGGCGAATCCTACGGCAGGGATTCCTGCCTGTTCGAACAACTCCTTATGAGCGGTGTTATTGGCATTGTATAAAACCACATCGGGTTTTAAATTTATCACCTCTTCAATGTTCAAATCGCCCTGCGCATAGGTGGGAGCCGACGCCTCCAATAATTCCGGAGCGATTTCTTTCAGAACCGTTTCGGATATCACATCCTGAAACGACCCTGCAAGCCCGACAATATACGGAGCACTGCCTTCATGGTATGCCACATAGGTGGACAGGATTGGGATTTGATCGATCACGATTCTCTCGATTTTTGCGGGAATCACCACTTCATTGCCTGCATGGTCGACGATGGTTCGGGTGGCATCATCCGGTTCGGATACTTCCGAAACAGCGGATTCGGATGTTGCGGCAAGACTGCCTTGTGAATCTTCCGATGAAGTTTCAACGGCGGATGAAGCGGATGTAACGGTACTGCTCTGACCTGAGGAACAGGCAGATAAGGAAATTCCGAGTGCTGCAATGGCGGCAAATGCCAGGTTTCGTTTTAACATATGTCCTCCCTGAAAATTAGTGATATTTAATGAGTTAGGCAATACTAACTAAATGGATTTTAACATATGGACCGGTATAAATCAGTAAGATTAGTTACGCTTTTTAAATAATTTGACAAGTAAATGCTTTGCGTTTAATATTTAAAGTGGCTGTGAAAGGAAATACGATACAATCGGGAGGGAGCACTATGGCAGGATACAAACCGTCTTTTCGAATGACAGGCGCAATCGTTGACCGTTTGATCACAATTGTGGAACAGATGGGAAAAATTACGGCAATGCGGACGGATCGGATGATGTTGTCCATGCGTGAAGAATATTGTGTCCGAAATGTGCATGCCACCCTGGCCATGGACGGTCAATCTCTCGATTTGCAGGATGTTCGCAGAATATTGCACGAAGAAGACGGACTTGCGAAAAAAGAGGTGCATAACATTTATCGAATGTATCAATCGATCACCGAACCGAATCCATTTTCCGTCGAAGACTTGCTTTCGTCCCATTTTGTTTTGACGGGCGGCACCGGCAGGAAGGACAAGGGGATATTTCGAACCGGGGAAGTCAGGGTTTATGAAGGTTCCAGAGTGATTCATGTGGCTCCTCCGGTTCGTTTTCTGGAAAAGCACTTGTTTGACTTGCTGGAGTGGTGCAGAGAATCGGAACTGCATCCACTGGTGATGAGTGCGTTATTTCGATTTGAATTTGAGGCGATTCATCCTTTTTCCGACGGCAATGGAAGAATTGGGAGATTTTGGCACAGAATTTTGATGGGGAGATGGAAAGAATTGTTTTACTATCTTCCGATCGAGGAGTGGATCATTCAAGATCAGGACAGGTATTTTTCGGCGCTCGGCAGAGCCTATAAGGAAGGTGCCGATGCCTTTGTGGAAATGTTTCTGGGATTTGTGCAGCGGGCTTTGGCAGAGGCGGAAGATTGGAAAGAAGAAGATATCCGAGGGGAAACCGACCAAGATAGCGACCAAGATAAGGCAGATCAAAGCTTCCCAAATGCCTCGAGCCATGCAAACATTATCAAGTTGTTGGAGATCGTCGGGGACACGGAGGTGTCGGCACTGGATATGATGGGGAGATTGGGACTCAAGCACCGCCCGACATTTCGCAAGAATTATCTGAATCCGGCACTCCGAAGCGGTGTGCTTGTCAGAACGGTGCCGGATAAGCCGAACAGCAAAAATCAGAGGTATCGAAAACGTGCGCATTGATGTTCGACTTGTTTTTCGAATGGATCATAGAATCTCCGTTTCTTGCAAACTGAGGCAAAAAGAGATAAGATTATATCCGCAGAGCCCGGGGTGTTTTTTAAGGACGGGGCAAAACAGTACAATATTTTGATGCAGGGGGATTGTGTTTTGAAGATCATCTCAAGGGGTGGAGAACGGGGGAATTCGGCGGAGGACATTTTTCAGGGTATTTTGGGAGATATCATCCATCTGACTCTGGAGCCGGGAACATTGGTCAGTGAAAATAAGATGGCAGGGGAATATCGGGTTTCCCGATCCGTGATCCGGACGGTATTTACGAGATTGAACCAGCTCGGATTTATTGACATCTATCCGCAGAGAGGGTCCTATGTCAGTCGGATTGATCTGGAATACATTAAAAATTTGCTGATCCTGCGGTCATCCCTGGAAAAGGAAGTGATTTATGAAATTATTTACAAAATGGAAAAGAACCGGAAAGATGCGTTGATTCAAGTATTGGAGGATAACCTGAAAAAACAGGCACGATACAAAAATTGTGAAAAATACCCAGAGGAATATTCCAATCTGGATGAGGAATTTCATAATTTGATTTTAGACAGTGTCGGAAAGAGAGCCGTGAAAGAGATCATTGCCGACAGACTCCTGCATATTTCGAGATATCGCAACTTTTGCATGGCATTTATCGGGAAAATCGATGAACTGCTGGAAGAACACGGTCGTATTCTCGAAGCGCTCAAGCTTGGGAATATGCGAATGGTAAGTGATTCGCTGGATATCCATTTGGGAAAAAAAATACTGATTTCTCCGGAAATTGCAAAAAAGTATGAGGATTTTTTTGTGAAACCGTTTTGACTTGCCGATGTATGGCAGTCGAAACGGTCTTTTTTTTGCCGATTCGACTGCAAAATTTCGAAGGAACAAAGCAGATCTTTGCCGGCCGGCATATTTGCATCAACCTTGAATTGTGAAAAGTGACAAATCATGCAAGGCAATATTGTGAAATATTCATGAAATTGTGGTGATTTTCGATTTTCTATTTACAATCGCGTGAAGATTAATTAAAATATTAACAAATGAACTTGTATACAAGTGTACAAGAAGCGATTTGATTTATTTTTTTTCATTTCATTAGTTAAAATAATAACAAAAAAAGATGCGGGAAATACCGAGGAATCGGCGAACAATGGAGAAAAGAATGTATACTTTGGGAATTGACATCGGCTCAACCACCGCAAAGGCGGTGATACTCAAAGACGGAAATGAAATCGTGGCGTCATCCGTCGTGGTTTCGACCGTGGGAACGGACGGATCCGCAAATGTGGTGGAAGAAGTGTTTCAAAAAGCGGGATTGAGAAAAGAAGATATGGACTGCACGGTCGTGACGGGCTACGGACGTATGACATATGACAAAGCGGATTATCAGATGAGCGAACTCTCCTGCCATGCACTGGGGGTCAACAACGTGTTTCCGGATGTTCGAACCATCATCGACATAGGGGGACAGGATGCGAAAGTCATGCAATTGAACGAGCAGGGTCGTATGATTAATTTTGTGATGAATGACAAATGTGCCGCGGGAACGGGAAGATTTCTGGACGTTATGGCGGGGATCTTAAAGCTGGATATCGGGGAGCTGGAAGTTGAGGCGGCAAAGTCGCAAAGCCCTGCCGCAATCTCCAGTACCTGCACCGTTTTTGCGGAGTCGGAGGTCATTTCTCAGCTGGCAACGGGAACCTCCACATCGGATCTGGTGGCGGGGATCTGCCGTTCGGTGGCTTCCAGGGTGGCTTCTTTGGCGAAGCGCGTGGGAATCCGGGAAAAGGTTTGCATGAGCGGAGGGGTGGCGCAAAATGCCGGCGTGCGATTCGCCATGGAGAAGGAACTGGGTGTGGAGATATTATACAGTGAACTTGCCCAGCTGATGGGAGCGCTCGGAGCTGCGGTGTACGGATTTGCGAAGCTGCAAAAAGACGCAAAAGACAAACCGGAGTAAAGTCGCGAGAAGGAAGGCAGACACAAAAACAAACCGGAGTAAAGTCGCGAGAAGGAAGGCAGACACAAAAACAAGCCGGAGTAAAGCCGCGAGAAGGAAGGCGACGAAAAAAACAAACCGGAGTAAAGCCGTATGAAGGTTGGCGGAAGGAAAGGGGATGAACCGGAAAAGAAAGCTTATGAAATAACGGGAATGCTGTAGAAAGTAAGAAAAGAGGAGGTTGATTATGGGTGAAGAAGTGAAAAAGGCAAGACCTGCACCGGATCCGAATTCGGCGAAATACAAACTGGGGCAGATTGCCGCAAAGGCGTACAGCGACTGTATCGAGGCAAAAGCAAGAGGAGAGATGGTGGGCTGGTGTGCCAGCAATTTCCCGGTGGAAATTCCGGAAACGCTGGGGCTTTATGTCTGCTATCCGGAGAATCAGGCGGCGGGAATCGCGGCGAGAGGCGGAGGCGAGAGAATGTGTCTGGAAAGTGAAAATGACGGCTATTCCAACGACATTTGCGCTTATGCGAGAATTTCGCTGGCGTACATGAAACTGAAAGAAGCGCCCGAACAGAATATGCCGCAGCCGGATTTCGTGCTTTGCTGCAACAATATCTGCAACTGCATGATCAAGTGGTATGAAAATATCGCAAAAGAGCTCAACATCCCGATGATTATGATTGATATTCCGTACAATCCGGATTATGAAGTAAGCGATGCGACAACGGAGTACATTCGGGCACAGTTTTGGGATGCCATTCATCAGTTGGAAAAGATAACCGGCAAGAAATGGAGCGATGAAAAGTTTCAAAAAGTGAAAGAAATATCCGGCAGAAGTTCGCGGGCATGGCTGGCGGCTACGGCAACCGCAAAGTACAAACCGTCACCGTTCAACGGATTTGATCTTCTGAATCACATGGCGGTGATGGTTACCGCCAGAGGAAAGGAAGAGGCGGCGGATGCCATGGAAACCTTGCTCAAAGAGTATGAAGAAAATCATGCAAAGGGTGTTTCCACATTTCGGGAAGAAGAAAAGCACAGAATCATGTTCGAGGGGATTGCCTGCTGGCCTTGGCTGAGGGTCACATCCACCGGACTGAAGAGCAGGGGCATCAACATGGTGACAACCATTTATGCGGATGCATTCGGATTCATTTACGATGATTTTGACGGAATGTGCCGAGCGTATGCGAAAGTTCCGAACAGCATCAGTTTGGAGCATGCAAGAGATAAGAGAATCAAACTCTGTAAGGACAATTCCGTGGAAGGACTTCTGGTTCATACGAATCGATCCTGCAAGCTGTGGTCCGGTTTTATGCCGGAGATGAGCCGGCAAATCGGGGAAGCCTGCAATATTCCGGTGGCATCCTTTGACGGGGATCAGGCGGATCCGAGGAATTTCTCCGAGGCACAGTATGAAACCAGAGTGCAGGGACTGGCGGAGATCATGGAAATCAACAAAGGAGGGATGTAAGATGAAAGCATTGCTGGAACGTTTTCATGAAATAGCAAACTCTCCGAGAAAACAGCTGGACAGATATCTGGCTGAGGGGAAAAAGGTTGTAGCGGTCGCGCCGGTGTATACGCCGGAGGAAATCATCCACTCCATGGGCATGGTTCCGATGGGAGTCTGGGGCGGAGATATTCCGGTAAATGAAGCGAAGATGTACTATCCGGCATTCATTTGCTCCGTCATGCAGACGATATTGGAGCTTGGAATCAAAGGATCTTACAAGGGAGTCAGCGCCATTGTCATTCCGTCTCTGTGCGATTCGTTGAAGACACTGGGTCAAAACTGGAAATATGCGGTGAAAGACATTGCGTTCATTCCGATGACCTATCCGCAAAACAGAAAGCCGGAGTACGGAATCAAGTTTACAAAGGCCGGTTATGAGAGGGTCATCAAGGATCTGGAGACGGCGACCGGGTGCAGGTTTTCGATGGATTGTCTGAAAGAGTCCAATCGCATTTACAATGCGCACAATGCCGTGATGAGAGAGTTTTCCAGAATTGCGGCGGAGTCGAACATCACCGCATCCCAAAGGAATGATGTGTTCAAGAGTGCATGGTTTATGCGAAAGGAAGAACACACCGCCATGGTGAAAGAACTGATCGAATATCTGAAAAAGGACGAGTCAAAGCAGGAAGGCGTTCGGGTACTGGTCAGCGGAATTCTGGCGGATGCAAAGGGACTGCTGGAGATTTTTGACCGAAATCAAATGAGAGTGGTGGCGGACGATGTGGCAGCCGAGTCCAGACAGTATCAGACGGATATTCCGGATATGGATGATGCACTTTCGGCATTGGCGCATAAGTTTGCAAATATGGATCACTGTACATTGCTCTATGACAGCGACAAAAAGAGAGTGGACAATGTCATCAAACTTGCGAAAGAAAATCATGCCGATGGCGTGGTTGTGCTGATGACCAAGTTCTGCGATCCGGAAGAGTTTGACTATGTGCCGATCAAGAGAGCGTGTGAAAAAGCAGGCTTGGCGCATATCAATGTGGAAGTCGACAGACAGATGGTGGACTATCAGCAGGCGAATACCATGCTGCAGGCATTCGGTGAAATGATAGGGGACCGGTCGGTTTGAGATAAAACGGTGGTGGAGGAACAAAAATGACAGGGGGTTATTTATGATTGATAAAAATAAAATGCCGGTGGCAATGGGTGTTGCATTTGTGTGGTTTACCACGCAATTCGGAGGCGGATTCGCATCGGGAAATCAGCTTAGAACATATTTTATTAACTTCGGGATTTGGGCATTGATCAGCTGTGTCATGGCACAGGCGATCGGAGCGTTCTATCAATGGTATGCATTGATGTATGCCAAAAAACACAATCTCTACGATTACAGAAGTTTCAACAATCACTTTTACGGGAAATATGCACCGATTTTGTCCAATCTTTATGAGCTGGTATATCTGGTAACCATATGCGTGGCGCCTGCCGCCGCATTTGCAACCGGTGTGAAGACCATGGAGCAGGCATTCGGCATCAATTACTGGGTGGGAACTCTGTTTGTCGGTGTATTTATCTTTGTCGTGGCTGTATACGGAACCAATGTGGTACGAAAAGTGGCGGCGACCCTTTCGGTATTGATTGTGGCGGGACTTTTGCTGGTGTACTTACCGAATATTATCGTGCAGTGGTCGGACATTGCGTCGAATTTGTCAAAGAGCATCGCCGCACCTCCATCTTTCGGAAAAGCGATCTGGACGGGATTTGTATATGCGGCATTCCAGCTCGGATCCATCGGGCTTTTGATGCAGCATGCAAAACCGTTCTCATCACCGGATGAAGCCAAGACATCCATGATTATGGGATTTTTTGTAAATGCGGCAATCGTTTTGATGGCGGTGATCGGCTTGATGGCGATTACGCACATTCCGGAGTTTGCAACGGATCCGATTCCTCTGATTATTCTTGTGAACAGAGGGGTGATGCCGGATTTGCTCCGTCCGATTATTTCGATTCTGATCGTACTCGGCTCGGTTTCAACGGCGGTAAATATGATTGCGGGAATGTCGAACAGGGTCTGCGCTCAGCTTGACAAGAACTTTGATCCGAATGACAAGCCGGGCACAAAAGTTATTGTAGTAACATTGATCTGCACACTTGTATCATTTGCGATTGCGCAGTTCGGATTAAATCGCATTGTAGGCATGGGATACCGGTATCTCGGATATTTGAGCATTCCTGTGATTGTGATTCCGTATATTGTTCATATGGTGACCACCAATTTCGACAGGAAGAATGATTGATAAAAGGGACGAAGATTCGGAACAATCAAAGGGTTTTCGACAAAGTGCAAAGAAAGGATGAAAAGATGAACAAACCACTGGAAGGTGTAAAAGTAATCGAACTTGCGACATTTATTGCGGCGGCGGCGGCAGGACGCTTTATGGCGGATCTCGGAGCGGATGTCATCAAGGTCGAATCGGAAAAGGGCGATCCGCTTCGCTATACCGCTCCGTCCGAGGGCAGACCTCTGGATATGTATGAGAATACGACATGGGATCTGGAGAACGGAAATAAGCGCTGCATTTCTCTGAATTTGAAGGCGGAATCGGGCAGAGAGGCATTTTTCAAGCTGCTCGAAACGGCGGATGTGTTGATTACAAACTGGAGAGTGCAGGCGCTGGAGAGAGCCGGACTGGACTATGAAAGTCTGAAGAAAAAATATCCGAAACTGGTGTATGCAATCTGTACCGGATACGGGGAATTCGGACCGGATAAGGACTTGCCGGGATTTGACTTTACGGCATTTTTCGCAAGGGGCGGATATCTGGAGACACTTCGTCAAAAGGGCAGCAAACCGATGAATGTGATTCCCGGACTTGGAGATCACAATGTGGGCATGAATCTGGCAGCCGGAATCCTAGCAGCATTGTACCAGGCAAAGGTGAAGGGCATCGGAGAAAAGGTGGAAACTTCGCTGTTTGAGAGCGCCATTTACAATATGGGTATGATGGTGCAGGCATCCAATTACGAGGGCATCGCACAGAGATATCCGATTGATGTCAGAGAGAGCGCCAATCCGTTCAATGCAGCCTGGAAAACTTCGGATGATCGATACATCCAGACCTGTATGCCGGATTACAACACTTATTATGCAAAGTTTATTTCCGTAATCGGAAGAGAAGATCTGGCAGCGGATGAACAGTATTTCCCGGTTTTAAACATGCAAAAGAACAGGCTGGGAACCAGGCTTTATGACATCGTGATGGAGCAGATGGGCAGGAAGACTGCCGCCGAGTGGGCAAAGATTCTGACCGAGGCGGACATTCCGTTTGCGCTGGCAAAGAACTGGATTGAAATCCGCAATGACGAGCAGGCGATTGCCAATGACTGTTTCTATGACATGACCTATGAGAACGGCAATACCCGAAGACTGGTAAGACTGCCGGTGAAGTTTGCAAACATGGGAACTCCGGAATACAAAAGAGGTCCGCTGATCGGTGAGCAGGGTGAGGAAGTGCTGAAGGAAATCGGATATGACGATGCGAGGCTGAAAGCGATGAAAGAAGAAAAGGCATTGTATGTCTGGGAGAGAAAATAGTAAAAAAAATACAAATAAGGATAGGATCCGCTGCGTTTGTTGCAATGACCCGCCTTGCATGTAAGGATCTTTATCAAAAAAGGCGATTGCAAACGGCATGGTGTGACGGTTCGTACCGGTGAGGGGCAGGACATCTGTCCCTCATGTTCCATGAAGGTATGCAAGGGGAAAATTATGGAGCTTAAAGAAAAAAGCATCATTGACATACTGAAAGAAAGAGTGAAGACAAGCCCGGCAGGCATCGCCATCGAACGAAAACAGGTCGGGGCATCGGGTGGAGATGAAAATCACGAAACAGCAGATGCGGCAAATACCGTTTTAAAGTCTTACACATGGCGGGATCTGGATGAAAGGTCGGATCTGCTGGCAATGAAACTGATTCATTTCGGGGTTCAAAAAAGGGAGCATGTCGGGATTTGGTGTTTCAATTCGGAATATTGGATTTTTGCGTTCTTTGCCGTTTTAAAAACCGGTGCCGTTCCCGTTTTGTTTAATACCTATCTGTCGGCGGAGGAACTGAGAGAAAGCGCGAGATATGCCGATTGCCATTGCGTGATTGCGGACGAAAGGTGTACGCGCACGCAATACCGCGAAGTATTACAGGAACTGAGAAATGCATACGATACCCGAAAAGAACCGGAAACGGATGCCAAAAAACATAGCTTCGAGCGGATGCCGACGGTTCTGACGGATGCGGTATTGTCGGATGTTTATCGGGAAAAGGCAAACAATACCGGGGATTTGTCAAAGGAGCTTGCAAAGCGTCAGGAAGGTCTTGTTTCCAGACAGCCGGCATGTATGATGTTCACTTCCGGAACGAGCAGTTCACCCAAAGGAGTGGTGCTTAGCCATTTCAGTCTGGTGAACAATGCAAGAGCCATCGCAAAGTCGATGCATTGGTCACAAAGCGATAAGATGTGCATCTGTGTGCCGATGTTTCACTGCTTCGGACTGACGGCGGGGATTTTGTCCTGCACGGTAAGCGGTGCAACCATGTATATTCTGGAACGGTTTAAGACGCGGGATGTGTGGAACAGCATTGTGAGCGGAGGATGTACGATACTCAACGGAGTGCCGAGCATGTTCCTGGCAATGATTCGAAAGGAAGAGTACAAAGATCTTGTTCCGAAAACTTTGATATCGGGAATCATTGCGGGTTCTCCGATTTCGCCGGGAGAATATCTGGAAGTGTGCGGCAGGCTGAAGGGGGCAAGGATTCAACCGTCCTACGGGCAGACGGAAACTTCACCCTGTGTGAGCATTGCCGACTGGGAGGAAGATATTGTTTCAAAGTCACGAAATTGCGGAAGAGCCGTGGAACATGTGGAGGTGAAGATCTCAAAAACGAATGCCTTTGACATTTGCTTCCAGAGCGATGCGGACATGGAAGCGTGTCGTTTGCTTCGATGCGGCGAAATTCTGGTTCGCGGATACAATACCATGATGGGGTATTACAAGAGAAAGCCGGAGGAATCCTTTACGGAGGACGGCTGGCTGAAGACCGGAGATGCGGGGTATCTGGATGAAGAGGGAAGGCTGCATATCACCGGAAGAATCAAGGAGATGATCATTCGTGCCGGTGAAAACATTTCCCCGACGGAAATCGAAGAATGCATGAAGCAGGTAAACGGAATCAAAGAAGTAAAGGTGATCGGAGTGAAGGCGGATGTTGT
>JBHAEV010000003.1:0-7156 GCA_041855735.1 Lachnospiraceae bacterium | reverse complement strand
TCCGCCGCATCAAAAAGCAGCATTTCTCTTGCCGCTTTCACCGCGTCGGCTTCCGCACATCCCCCGCCGATGGTTCCGAATGTCTTTGTTTTTGAAATCAACATTTTGGTTCCGACCTGCCGCGGTGCGGAGCCCTTTCGACGGATGATGGTCGCAAGTACCTTTTCCTCGTCCGTTTTGAGAATTTCTTCGAGCAATTTCGGAGAAAACCCTTCCCCCTTCTCGCTCTCATTTTTCACGGAAATGATTTCCGCCCAGATCGAAACCGCAATCTCTTCCGGGGTCTGCGCCCCGATTCCAAGACCGATCGGCGCATGCACATTTTTCACTTCCGTTTCGTCGAATCCGCTTGCAATCAATCGATCCCGAATCATGCCGACTCTCCTCCTTGAACCCATCATTCCGAGATATGCATACGGTTTTCCCAGAATCCGGCGCAAGCAGGCTTCATCGTATTGATGTCCTCTGGTAACAATTACGAAATAGCTGTCTTTATCGAAGGAAATCTCCCGAAAAGCAAGATCAAATTCCTCGCAAATGATTTCATCCGCTCCTGCCGCCTTTGCCATGTCCGCAAAGCTCGGTCTGTCCTCAATACATGTCACTTTAAATCCCAGCATTTTTCCGAGTCGAACAATCGGCAGGGACACATGTCCGGCTCCGCAGACATATACTTTTTTCTCGTTTGCCAGCTTTTGTGCAAAATACTGCCGGCAAGGTTCGCCGATCGAAAGAATTTCGCTTTTCGACAATTCTGCCTTTCGAACTCTGACATCGTTGTTTGCTGCATCCGCGCCCGGTAAAAAGTCGACTTCCTCCGTCCATGAATCGCTTCGAAACTCTGCTTTTGAGCCGCATATTAAAAGCTTTGCCCCGAAGTTTTCAAGATTCAGGGATGTAATGAGATAATTGTCCGCATTCGCCGGTAATGTCCGCAGTTTTTCATAAAGTTCTCTGTTCATATTTTCTCCAAACTTGTATTTCTTTGCATCATCCCTTGCCGAATCCGCAATTCGGATATGTACAGATCTTGCATTGTGTACATAGTCCTCCTTCCCCCAGACGATGGATATCGGACGGTTCCAGTACATCCCCTGCCATCACCCTCGGAAGCACGATATCGAAAATCGTGCGTCTTTCATACATTACGCAGCCGGGAAGTCCCAAAATCGGGATATGGTTCTCTCCTTTGTAACCAAGCATAAACATCGCACCCGGAAGCACCGGCGCACCGTAGCTGATGACTCTGTCACTGCACTGACGTATGGCATACGGCGTCATATCGTCCGGATCCACACTCATCCCTCCGGTACAGATGATCATATCCGCACCTGCGTCCAGCAATTCCTGTATGCAGCTCACTTCCGTTTCCATGTCGTCGGAACTGTATTTGTGACCGACGATTTCCATGTCAAACTGCTCCAGTTTTTTGATGACCACGGGGGTGAAGGTATCTTCAATCAGATGTTCATACACTTCCCTGCCCGTTGTCACAATGCCGACTTTTTTATGAATATACGGCATCAATGTAAAGATCTGACCGCCCTTTACGGCATTCTTTGCCGCCTCCATCTTTTCTTTTTCGATAATCAACGGGATCACACGCATTCCTGCCAGTTTATCGCCTTTTTTGACCGCCGTGTCACCGTGAACCGATGCAATCATCATTTCTCCGAGAGAGTTTATTTTCAGCAATCTTTCCCTGTCGATCTTGAATAAGCCGTCAATATCCGCAATGAGTTCCAGCTTCCCTTCTTTGATTTCGGTCGGAGACATGTAATCATTTTTACAAAGATCATACAAAACCAATGCCGCATCATTTTCATGCATCATCTTCTCATTGTATTCCCAAATATAAATATGGAATTTGCCCACGGATTTTAAAACCGCAACATCCTCTTCGCGAATAATATGTCCCTTTCGAAATACGGTATCCTTTTTGACATCCTTAATAATCTGTGTGATATCGTGACAAAGCATCTGCCCGACGGCATCTTCCGTTTTCATTAATTTCATGATCTTACTTCCTCCGACTTTACGTTATATTTTATCAAGAATAACGGTTTTTTTCAAGCATGGAAAATATACGAATCGTTTTGCCCGCTTCTTTTCGAAATTTCACTGCTTAAAAATCTTGTTACCAGCTCTTTGTACACTTTTTCGCATCGTTCAATTTCCGAAACTTCCACAAATTCATCCGGCTGATGAGCAACAGCCAGATCGCCCGGACCATATGACAGTGTTTCTCGACATCCGCTGCTTGACGCAATCACGGCGGTATCCGTATAACCCGGAAAAACCGCAATCTTCGGTGTTTCTTTTGTCACTGCTTCAATGGTTTCCAAAAGCATTTTCAGAAGGAATCCATGCTTGTTATGAGCAACGGCGGGTCGGTTCCCCATGATCTTTACCTCAAAGCCCACTCCGTTTACCTGTTTTGCCGCAAACTTCCCCGCCTCATTCAGGATTCGTTCCCCCGTTCTTACATCATACGGCGGCACCAGCCGCATGTCAACGCTGACACTGCATGTACCGGGAACCTGATATTTCTGTGTTCCTCCGCGGATTTTCCCGAATGTCAAAGTCGATTCCCCGCAAAAATCATCCGCTTTCAGTTCCTTTAACAGCGCATCGGCCCGCACCATGGCATGCCCCATCCCCAGGATCGCATCGGCTCCCTCCTGCGGTTTGCTTGCATGAGCAACTTTTCCGTTACAGGTGAATTCATACCAGAACCGTCCCTTATGGGCAGTCTGCACTTCTTTGTTCGTCGGCTCCGTATCCATCACAAAACTTGATGTTTTGACCCATTCCCATTTTATGGCATGCTCCACCCCCTGCATATCTCCTTCTTCATCGCTGGTGAGTATGAGTTTCAATGTGTTTTTGAACCTTCCGTTTGCCTTCGTGATTTCACAAGCCTCGGCAAATGCAAAAAATGCGCAGGCAAGCCCGGATTTCATATCGCAGCTTCCCCGTCCGTAGATACGATCGGAATTGCATGGCAAATTTAAACTCCAACCATCTCCGACCGGAACCGTGTCCATATGGCAGATAAAAATCAATTCCGGGTTTGTATTTTCACCCGGAAGCACCGCCATAATGACCGGCCGATATCTTTTCAAATCGGATTTTTCCGTGTTCTTATCCGTATATTCCTTGCGGATTACTTTTCCAAAAGCAGGAAGCACAGCCTTAAGCTGTGCTTCCAAATAATCCGCCAAAGCATTTTCATACGTTCCCGGATTGCTGCTCTCGATTGCCACCAGCAATTCGGTCAACTCTTTGGCATTTCGCATTATTTTACCTCTTTTTACTAAAACACATCTCGAATAAATCAAAGTCTATTCTATTGTTTGATATGAGTGCCTGTTTCTCCATTGAGTGCATCCTTTGCTTTCTCAAGCAAAGTGATGATTGCGGTTCTGCCCTCCTTGGAGTTTGCAAACGCAATGCCCGCTTCCACTTTTGGAAGCATGGATCCCGGTGCGAATTCACCGTCATCCGCGTATTTTCTTGCCTGTGCCGGCGTTAAATCGGTCAGCCATTCCTGATCTTCCTTGCCGAAGCGGATTGCCACCTTCTCCACCGCGGTTAAAATGATCAGCATATCGGCATCCATGGATTCCGCCAAAAGCTCCGCGGCGAAATCCTTGTCGATTACCGCCGGAACACCTTTGAGCGTATTCCCCTTTCTCAGAACCGGAATACCTCCGCCGCCACAGCAAATCACCAGATTCCCCTCATTCAACATGGAACGAATGACATCCGCTTCCACGATTTCCTTCGGCCTCGGAGATGCAACCACGCGACGATAGCCGCGTCCCGCATCTTCTTTTACATTCCATCCGCGCAATTTCGCCTGCTCTTTGGCAAACTCCTCATCCATAAACTTGCCGATCGGCTTGGTCGGATTTTGAAATGCCGGATCATTTTCATCCACACAGATCTGGGTAATCACGGTTGCAATCGGAGGAGAATTCAGATTGCGGTTTTGGAATTCTTCCCTGAGCGCATTCTGAATGTCATACCCGATGTAGGCCTGACTCATCGCCACACACACGGACAATGATGCGGGATCGCTCTTTTCCGCATTTGCGTAATCGGTCATCGCATTGTTGATCACACCGACCTGCGGTCCGTTGCCGTGTACGATGATGACTTCATTGTCCTGTTCCACCAAATCTACAATTGCCTTCGCGGTAATCTTTACTGCCTGCATCTGCTCCGGAAGACTGTTTCCGAGAGCATTTCCGCCAAGTGCAATGACTACTTTCTTCTTAGCCATGTATTTACATATCATCCGGTCATCAATGACAGGATACTTCCTTTCTCCCGATTTCCTCGGGTTTTGTGATTATTCTTCGAACTGTCTTGCCTGATGGCGCTTCTCCAGATCGGCAAGTACCTTTGCCGGGTTCTTGAACTTCTCCAGCAAAATCATTGCCGCGATAATATACGGCTTGTAGGATGCCTCTTTGTAAAGCGGATCGCGATATCTGTCGAACACGCTTGCATCCACTTCGCCCTCTTCGCAGGATACGCCGGTGATATCGGCAGGAAGACAGTGCATGTAAAGTGCCTTTCCGTCCTTTGTCAGCTTCATAAGCTCTTCCGTGCAGGCCCAGTCTTTGTGCTGTGCATTCTGTGCAAGCAACTCCTTCTCCAGAGCCTTGATTCCTTCGGTATCTCCCTCACCATAAAGATTGGTTCTCTTTTCCATCGCCGCAAACGGTGCCCATGACTTCGGATATACGATGTCCGCATCCTTGAATGCTTCCTTCATGTCATTGGTCAGTGTAAAGGAACCGCCGGACTTTTTCGCATTTTCCTTGGCAACATCGATCACATCGCTCATCACATCATATCCCTCCGGATGTGCAAGTACCACGTCCATGCCGAGTCTTGTAAACAGACCGATGATACCCTGCGGTACGGAAAGCGGTTTGCCGTAAGACGGAGAATATGCCCATGTCATGGCAATCTTCTTGCCCTTAAGATTCTCAATGCCGCCGAATTCATTGATTACATGAAGTGCGTCGGACATCGACTGCGTCGGATGGTCGATATCGCATTGCAGATTCACCAAAGTCGGTCTTTGCTCCAGAATACCGTCCTTGTTTCCCGCTTCAACGGCATCCGCCACATCATGCATATACTTGTTGCCCTTGCCGATGTACATATCGTCACGAATACCGATAACATCCGCCATGAAAGAAATCATGTTTGCCGTCTCACGCACGGTTTCACCATGAGCGATCTGCGATTTTCCTTCATCCAGATCCTGAACTTCCAGACCGAGCAGGTTGCATGCGGACGCAAAGGAGAATCTGGTTCTGGTGGAGTTGTCGCGGAACAAAGAAATTCCGAGACCGGAATCAAAGACCTTCGTAGAGATATTTCTCTCTCTCAAATCTCTGAGTGCATCGGCAACATCCCATACTGCCTTGATTTCGTCATCCGACTTTTCCCATGTCAGGAAAAAGTCGTTCAAATACATATCGTCGGTCTTAAGACCCTTCAGTTCATTTAAAAGTTCTTCAAAAGTTCTCTTGCTCATTTCAATCTCCTCTGTTTTTCAGTATTTGTTTAAACCCCGTGCGAAAACTTTTTTCGCAACGGGAGAAAATCCGTATCAATGCCTTTGTCCGCCATCTTTCGATTCGACATGCCGGCTACCGCGTCGATGCCGTATCGACTTTTTTCGATATCGAACAGAATCAGTCGCAGTAATACTGCGGCAATGCTGCATAGAATGCACAGCAGGTCACAAGGTCATTCTTCCATGTGATTTCGTTCGGAGCATGTGCCTGTGCCTCCGCACCCGGTCCGAATCCGATTACCGGAATGCCGTTTCTTCCCATGATGGATACACCATTGGTGGAGAATGTCCATTTGTCAAGAAGCGGTCTTACCTCTCTTTCCGCAAGCGTCTCCTCGTGACCGATTCTCTTATCGCCAAAGAGAGCCTTGTATGCGGCAACGGATGCCTTGCAAACCTTATGATCTTCCGGAAGCACCCAGGTCGGGAAATAACACTCGATCGGATAAACCACTCCGGTAAAGGACGGTCTGTCATAGTTGTACATGGAAACCACAACATCCTCGCCGTACTTTTGAACCGCCGGAAGTTGCCGGATCTCTTCCAGACAGGACTCCCATGTTTCGCCGACCGTCATTCTCCGGTCGAGAGATACCGCACAGGAATCGGCAACCGCACATCTGGACGGAGAAGTAAAGAAGATTTCGGATGCGGTAACGGTACCTCTTCCGAGGAATCTCGCCTCTTTCCATTCCGGATTGAATTTCGGATTCAGCATCTTGACAAGTCCCTTGATATCCGTAGACTCCGCATCTCCGTTATTGTTCAGCGCTCTGACGTCGCGAAGGATGTCCGCCATCTTGTAAAGTGCATTGTCACCTCGATCCGGTGCGGAACCGTGACAGGAAACTCCCTTGACATCGATTCGAATCTCCATACGTCCTCTTTGTCCTCTGTAAAGCCCGCCGTCGGTCGGCTCGGAAGAAACTACAAATTCCGGACGAATCTTGTCTTCATTGATGATGTACTGCCAGCAAAGTCCGTCGCAATCCTCTTCCTGTACCGTTCCCACCACCATTACCTTATATTTGTCGTTCAAAAGTCCGAGGTCCTTCATCACCTTCGCCGCATAAACTGCGGATACGGTTCCGCCAAGCTGGTCGGATACGCCGCGACCGCCGATTCTGTGTTCATCTTCGAATCCCTCATACGGATCGAAATTCCAGTTGCTCCGGTTTCCGATGCCTACGGTATCGATGTGACCGTCGAAACAGATCAATGTTTCACCGCTTCCCATGAAGCCCATGACATTTCCCTGCGGGTCAACCCGAACCTCGTCAAAACCGACTTTTTCCATCTCCGCCTTAATGGTCGCCACATGTGCACCTTCATCCGCGGACTCGCCCGGATTCTTTACAATCGCTCTCAAGAATGCGGTCATATCAGCTCTGTAACTTTCCGCCGCCTCTTTGATTTTATTTAATTCTGCCTGTGATAACTGTCCCATTTTGTCCTCCGTTTTTTATATGTCTGATACTTTCTTATATTTACAATGAATGCCCTGAAAACTTCCCTGCTTCGGAAAACTCAAAACAGCTCATTGTCTTTTACATC
>JBHAEV010000002.1:0-2580 GCA_041855735.1 Lachnospiraceae bacterium | reverse complement strand
TTCCGTCATTGCTTCCGTTTCATAGATATTCACCTTGCATCCCAAGGTATAGAATGCAACTTTTCGTTTTTTTTTGTTCATTTTTTTCCCTTTATTTTTTTCTTTGTCAGCCACACCCTTTGTAATCAATCCGTCAGAAAAAAGCTATTGACTTTACCTGCTTTTATTTGTAGGATAGTAGGCAAGAGCTGTTCTTTTATGAGAACAGAAATATAACTAAAGGAGACAAGTATGAAAACAATTCGCATTTCTCTAAACTCAATCGATAAGGTTAAATCTTTTGTCAACGAACTTGCCAAGTTCGATGTTGATTTTGACCTTGTATCCGGCAGATACGTTATCGACGCGAAGTCCATCATGGGAATCTTCAGCCTGGATCTTTCCAAGCCGATCGATTTGAACATCCATGCCGAGAACGGTGTTGACGAAATCTTAAAGGCACTTGAGCCGTATACCATCTGAAATCGATCTTTCAGCACACCGGATCCGGTGTGCTGTTTTTTTACGAAAATTTATTTTTGCAAAGAACCCGGTCTTTCGTGGAAATCGCAATCTCCACCAGCTCCTCGATCTTTTCGGCAAGCTTCTCCTCGGAATGCTTGATATCCGCCAGATCCGGCTTTGTAACAGGATGCTTTGCGACAAAAATCGTACAGCAGTCCTCATACGGCCGGATCGATGTTTCATAGGTACCGATTCGTTCGGAAATATCGACAATGTCCTGCTTGTCAAAAGCAATCAAAGGTCGGAATACCGGCAGAGAACAGGCTTCATTCGTACATGCCAGGGACTGCATGGTCTGACTTGCCACCTGGCCGATGCTCTCTCCCGTGACAAGCGCGATACTTCCCGAATCCAATGCCAGTCTTTCGGCAATCTTCATCATATATCTTCGCATAATGATGGTCAGCTCATCATGCGGGCAATGTTCATAAATATACAGCTGAATGTCGGTAAAGTTGATGATATTCAAATTAATCGGCCCGAGATATTTGGAAATGATATTTGCCAGATCGATGACCTTTTGTTTCGCTCTTTCGGAAGTGTACGGGGGAGCATGGAAGTACACCGCCTCCACTTTTACCCCGCGCCTGGCAATCATATAACCCGCCACCGGAGAATCAATCCCTCCGGAAAGCAGAAGCATCGCCCTGCCCGCCGTTCCGATCGGCATTCCTCCCGGTCCTTTGTAGGACTTTGCATACAGGGTGATGTGATTTCGTATCTCGATATGAATCATCTCCTGCGGATTTCTTACATCCACCGTCATATTCGGGCAATGCTGCAAAATGACCTCACCGATTTTTGCGCTGATTTCTTCCGAGGTTCCCGGAAAATGTTTGTCCGCCCGTCTTGTGAATACCTTAAAGGTTCGAGGCTCACCGCCGTACACCTCTTTGACGTATTCCACCGCTTTTTCCAGCAGACTTTCCATATCCTTGGTACAAAGACGCACCATCGGGCAGATGGCGACAATGCCGAACACATGAGAAAGGGCCTCCACCGCCCCGTCAAAATCGTAATCCCCATCCGTGTCGACGTAAATCCTTCCCATTTCCTTCGATATGGTGAATTTCCCTTCCACTTCCTTTAAGCTCAGGCGAATCTGTTTGATCAAGGCATCTTCAAACATGTATTTGTTCTTGCCTTTCACTCCGATTTCCCCGTATTTTATCAAAAACGATTTATAATTCATATCTCCCCTTTTCCAATTCCATCCGCGATTTGTCTTTCAAGGTCTTTTGAGTTCGTGATGGCGAATCCTTCCTGCTCACACAGTCCCCGGAAGCAGTATTCTTCGATCATTTTCTCGTAAATTTTCGAAGGACCGGAAGAAGGCTTTGAAACTCTTTGACAAACTGCTTTGCCTCATCCATCGTATTGTACTCGCCCAGAGAAATTCGAATAGTCGACTCCTGCAGATTCTTCTCCAGTCCGATTCCTTTCAAAACTCCGGAAATCCCGGGATGGGAGGACGAACAGGCGGAACCGCTCGATACATAAATCCCTCTCTCTTCCAAGGCATGAAGCAACACTTCACTGAGCACACCGCTTACCGAAACACTTACAATTTGCGGTGCGCTGTCCTTTCCTTTGTAGGAATTCAGCTTGACTCCCTCGATGTTTTCCAGTTCGTCGATCAAATAATCCTTTATCTTCGTAATTCCGGCAATCTTTTCTTCGAAATTCGTATAGGCAAGCTTTGCGGCAAGTCCGAGACCGGCGATCCCGCTTGTGTTTACCGTACCGCTTCGCATATTTCTTTGCTGACCGCCGCCGTAAATCATCGGTTTGATATGCACATCCTTGTCCACATACAAGAATCCGACGCCTTTCGGCCCGTGAATCTTATGAGAACTGACACTGAGCATGTCAATGCCAAATTTTTTCGGATGAATCATCAGTTTTCCGTATGCCTGTATGGCATCCACATGGAAATAGGTTGACGGATTTACGGACTTCACGATTCTCGCGGCTTCCTCAATCGGCTCGATTGCACCGATCTCATTGTTTACATACATGATGCTGACCAGAATCGTATCCTCGCGCACCGCTTTTTTCAGCTCTTCCAAAGAAATA
>JBHAEV010000001.1:0-10350 GCA_041855735.1 Lachnospiraceae bacterium | reverse complement strand
GTCCAGGGCGCCCTTGTCCACGATGCGGATTTTCACATTTTGAATATCCAGTTTGTTCAAGGTTTCGAGTGCGACTTTTTTAATCTGATTGCCGAATTGATGGGCAACCGAGGAATCCAGCGAAAAGTCCACTCCGGAGTCGTTCGGTTCGATCGTCACCATACAATCACTGGATTCCAGTGTTCCGGCTACCGCATTTTTTGTTATATCCATTGTGTTTCCTCCCAGTATTTCATTGTTATGAGAATCATTGTTATGAGAAAGCTGTCACAATGCCTGCCGCGCAGCATCCTTTTGGTTTGCTTCGGTTTGCATCTGTGACAGCTTTTGTTAAATTAGAGCGGCATCAGTCCGATGGTAACCGCAAAGATCAAGCACAGAATGGAGAATCCCCAAACATAGAAGAAGGAGTTCTTGATATGATCTTTGATGTCGACATCCGCAAGGCCGACACCCAGCAAGGTTGCAGGAACCATCGGGGAGATAAAGGTTGCACAGTTTCGGCACACAACCATGGCAATGGCGATCGGAAGTGCAGGCACTCCGAACTCGCTTCCGATACCGATGATAACCGGAAGCATACCGTAGAAGTAGCTGTCGGTATCAAACGCAAGCGCCAAAGGCACGGAAAGCACACCGATAACCAGAGCAATGTGGGAACCGAGGAAATCCGGAAGCAATGCCGTAATAATGCCGGACATATTTGTTACCACGCTCGCGATTTCCACATCGTTGACCTTCACGGTCTTTACCAGAATGCCCATAAGCACGGCAGCAGCCATCAATGTGGAACACATCATAAGTGCGGGACCGGCATGGAGATTGATCACCTTCTTCTGCAACTTTACATCGGTGTAATTTACCAAAATGGCGATTGCCACACCGAGCATGAACGGGAAATAACTTGGGAACTGATCCCAGATCAAAATACCGATAACGGCAATGGTAAGAAGCAGGTTAAACCAGAACAAATGCGGTCTTGCCAGTTCCGTGGTTTCCGTGGTGTTGGATTCCTGAATCTCCACGGCACCCAGTTCCTTCACCAGCTTTCCGTTCAGACCGGCACCTCTTGCCTTCTCCTGGAAACCGGAGAGTACCGCATGCGTGAGTGCCAAAATAATTCCGAACACCTGAATCGGAAGGAGAGTTGTCCAAAGGGAGCCGGCCTCCATACCGAGAACGGTAGCCGCTCTCATGGTAGGTCCTGCCCAAGGCAGGAGGTTCAAAACACCCATGGAAAGAACCGATACCCGAAGAAGTGTGGTTGGCCTCATGTGCATCTTCTTGTATACGGGAAGCATCGCCGGGATCACGATACAGAATGTGGATGCGCCGCCGCCGTCCAGATGCCCGATAATTGCAATTACCGCAGTCATAACGGTAACACCGACAACACTGTCGCCCACAAATTTCATCAATTTACCGATGATAACGTCAAACATGCCGGCATCGGACATAATGCCGAAGTACAGTACGGAAAATACGAAGAGCGCAGCGGTCGGACCGGTGCTGCTGAATCCGGATTTTACAAGACTGCCGATCTGCTCGATATCGTAATAGCCGATTGCCACGAGAATGACTGCCAGAATGGACGGAAATACGATGAATGCGATACTCGGCAAGGTCTTGCTTTTAAAAAGCGTAATAACAATTGCGACGATGGTCGCAAAACCCAGTAAACCAACAATAGTGTTCATGTTTATCTCCTTATGTGTCTGCTTGTGATGTTACTATAATATCGATTTCACAAATGTGAAAAAGAAAAGTCGGTGTTCCGACGGTATGAGCCTCCTTTCCCCCTTTTCTGATGTATGTATCTTAGCATATTTACAATAAATTTACAATAATTTTACACGAAAATAAAAATAGCAATAATTTATACATAATTATTAAGGGTGCAATATAAATGAGTACGATTCAAATGCTTCTCATTAGCACCGCATCCGATATGCGATTCCAAAAAAATATGTAAATTCTATGAAATGGCTTTAATTTCAGCGAAAATGTGTTATAATCACTATTTGTATAGCTGGCAGTTGAACTGTCAAAAAAAATGTACACGGAGGTTGATATGGCGGAAGAGAGTATGAAAGATTTTGAGCAGGAGATTGAGGAATCCCTAAAAAACATGAATCGAATTGATGATGCCGATGCCGGAAAATGGGAAGTTTTTCAGGCGAAGCTTGCGTCAAAGGAAGTTTTTGATGTAAAGATCACGGAGATTGTAAAGGGTGGATGCATTGCATATGTGGATGAGGTCAGAGGCTTTATTCCTGCAAGTAAGCTGTCTTCTGCATATGTTGAGGATCTTAACACATTCCTGAACAAGCATCTGGATGTTGTGATCATTACGGCGGATCCCGAGAACAAGAAGCTTGTTCTCAGCCACAGAGAAATCGAGCAGGCCAAGAAGGATGCCGCGAAGGCGGAGGCGTTTGCCAATGTGAAAGAGGGAGATGTACTGACCGGTAAGGTGGAGACCATCAAGGATTACGGTGTTTTTGTGGATCTTGAAAACGGTCTCAGCGGATTGCTTCATGTTTCCCAGATTTCTCATCAAAGGGTGAAGAATCCGGAGGCGGTTTTCAAGATCGGCGATGAAGTCGAGGTGAAGGTCATTGCGATCAAGGACGGCAAGCTGAGTTTGTCCAAGAAAGCATTGGAAGAAGCGCCTCATGAAATTACCAGGGAGAAAAGAGGCCGGAGAGAAGATAACAAGGAGATGGCGGAGTATAAGCAAACCGGTGCGGTATCCACCAGTCTCGGCTCTTTACTGGAAGGCTTGGATATCAAGTAAAAAAAGACAAAGTCCGGTAGCCACTTGCGATGCAGGTGGCGAAAGCTTTGTGGAAAATTTAGGAGAGATATGGCAAAAAAAGAAAAAAAATCGAAAGGCGAACAGCTGGCCGGGGAGTTGCTGTGGTCCGATAAACATATTCATATGGACGACGCAGAGCAAATCAAAGCCGCGTACGAGTTTGCCGAAGGTTACAAGAAATTCCTCGATGCCGGGAAAACCGAGAGAGAGTGCGTAAAGTATTCCGAGGAATTGTTAAAAAGTTATGGATATCGGAAATTTGATCCGAAAAAGAAATATGGAAAAAATGACAAGGTATATTTGATCAATCGGGGGAAAGCAATCATTGCGACCACATTCGGCAGCAAAAAACTTTCCGAAGGTGTGAGGATCAATGCCGCACACATTGATTCGCCGAGGCTGGATTTAAAACCGAATCCGCTGTACGAGAAAAAAGAAATCGCTTTTTTCAAGACACATTATTACGGTGGAATCAGAAAATATCAATGGGCGACGATTCCTCTGGCGCTTCATGGAGTTGTGGCAAAGAAAAACGGGGAGATTGTCGAAATTACGATCGGTGAAAAAGAGAATGAACCGGTCCTTTGCATCAGCGACCTGCTTCCGCACCTGTCTACGGAACAAAACAAGAGAACTTTGTCCGACGGCATTCGCGGAGAGGAATTGAATCTGATTGTAGGTTCGCTTCCGTTTGAAGAGGATGTGAAAGAACCGTTTAAGCTGAAGGTGCTTGAACTTTTGAATAAATGGTACGGTATTACGGAAAGAGATTTTGCGAGCGCGGAGATTCAGGCGGTGCCGGCAACCAAGGCAAGAGATGTCGGATTGGATGCGTCCATGATCGGCGCGTACGGGCAGGATGACCGTATCTGTGCATACACGGCATTGATGGCGGAATTGGAATGCCGGAATCCGGAGCACACCACCGTGACCGTGCTTGCGGACAAGGAAGAAATCGGATCCGACGGCAACACCGGTTTGCAGTCCAGTTTTGTATATGACTATTTGACATATCTGGCGGAGAACGGCGAGGCGGACATCCGGGAGGTTTGCGCCAATTCCTCCTGTGTTTCGTCCGATGTCAATGCGGCATATGATCCGACATTTTCCTTCGTATACGAAGAAAATAATTCCTGCTATCTCAACCACGGTTGTGTGATTACCAAGTACACCGGCAGCAGAGGAAAGGCGGGTTCATCCGATGCGAGTGCGGAATTTGTGCGAAAAATCATTGATATTTTGGATGAAGCAAGAGTGAAGTGGCAGATCGGCGAACTGGGTGCCGTGGATGTCGGCGGCGGCGGAACCATTGCCAAATTTGTAGCCAAAATGAATATTGATGTGGTGGATGTAGGTGTGCCGATTATCTCGATGCACAGTCCGTTTGAACTGTCCGGCAAGCTGGATTTGTACCACACCTATCTCGCCTTCAAGGCATTTTATAAGTAATGGTTTGGTGATCGGATGGATTACCGGAAAAAAAGAGGAGAAAGTGTTAGCATGATGATTAAAAAATTGGGACTGCTTTTGGCAGTCGGCATAATGGTGGCAGGAAGTGCATCCGCCTGTTCGTTGTTCAATAAAAACGGTGAAACCGGAACGACTGCGGCGGAAAGCAGTTCATTACAGGCTGTGGATGAAACCGAAGCGCTGACGAAAGTCGATGATTACGGTACGGTGAAACTGGGTCAGTACAAGGGGATTGAGCTTGTTGTTGAAAACACCGAAGTGACGGATGAGGAAGTGGAGAGTCAAATTCAGTCCCTGTTGGCAAACAATCCGAACCGGACGGAGGTGACCGATCGTCCGGCACAATTGGGGGATATTGCGAACATCAATTTTGTCGGAAAGAAAGACGGAGTGGAGTTTAACGGCGGCAGCGGAGAGAATTTCGACCTGACACTGGGAAGCAATCAGTTTATCGCAGGATTTGAAGAAGGACTGGTCGGACTCAATAAAGGCGACACTAAGACATTGGAACTGACATTTCCGGAGGACTATCATGCTGCGGACCTGGCGGGAGCCGCGGTTACATTTGATGTTACCGTGAACGGTATTTACGCCGAGTCACCGGCAGAGCTTACGGATGAATGGGTAAAAAACATGACCGGGGGTGCGCAGAATACCGTGGATGAGTACAGGGCATTCCTTAAGGAAAGTCTGGCGGAGACAAAGCAAAACAATGCGGAGCAAAGCGCTCAGCAGCAGGCTTTGAATCTCGTTATGGAAACCGCGGAATACACTCCGAATCCGGATGCGATCGAATACGAATTTAAGAACATTGTCAATCAATACAAGTCGATGGCGAATTCCTCCGGTCAGACCTATGCGGATTTTGTCAAGGCATATTACAATATGACTACGGAAGAGATTGAAACCGAGTTGAGAACCTATGCGGAGCAGATCGTGAAGCAGAAGCTGGTGATCGAAGAGATTTTCAAGCAGGAGAATATGTCCTTGACGGATGAGGACTATGCAAGACTTACCGAGCTTTACGGCATGGACAAGGAAACTCTGATTGCGGAATACGGTCAGGAAGACATTGATTACAGTGCAAAAACCTACAAGGTGGTGCAGTTCATTGTGGACAATGCGGAAAAGACGGAGAAAGAAACGGAACCCGTAATTACCGAGCCGACCGTTGAAGGGGCAACCGGGGAAACTTCTTCGGAGGAAACGTCCGTGTCGGAAACATCGGCACAGGAAACGGCCGCATCGGAAGCGGAAACCACCGTCGCTCAATAAAAACGAAAGCATTGGCACGCATTGAAATGAGAATTTCAGTTGCGTGCCGTTTTTTTTAGAATCGAAACGGATATTATTTTGACGAATGCAAAGGTAGGACTTCACATTTGCATTTTGAGGGATGGGAGGAATATGATTTTTCGAGATATCTATCTGGATGCAAAAGCGATCAAAGAAAGAGATCCGGCGGCAAAAAGCATGCTGGAAGTGTTTCTGCTGTATCAGGGACTTCACGCTCTGATTTTTCATCGCTTTGCACATTTTTTTTACAAGATGAAACTTTTCTTTGTTGCAAGATGGATTTCGCAAGTCGCAAGATTTTTTACATTGATTGAGATTCATCCGGGCGCAATTCTCGGCAACGGGATTTTGATCGACCACGGAACCGGCGTGGTCATCGGAGAAACCGCGGTAGTCGGCGATAATTGCACGATATATCAGGGGGTAACTTTGGGAGGAGTCGGAACGAATGCCGGAAAACGTCATCCGACTCTCGGAAAGAATGTCACGGTCGGAGCCGGTGCAAAAATACTCGGGGCTTTTGAAGTGGGGGATAATTGCAAGATTGCCGCAAATGCCGTACTTTTGAAAGCGATTGAGAGCGATGTTACCGCAGCGGGAATTCCGGCAAGGCCGGTAAAGATCGCCGGGGTATCGGTTCCGAGTCAAATCAATATGGATTTTACGCAAATGCAGATGGAGATTGAATTGCTGACAAAAAGAGTTCGGGAACTGGAGAAGCAGCTTGGCATAGAGGAATCGCAAGAGTTGAATTGGATCATATAGCCATGTACGGAGGTTTTAGCGGTGTATCATTGTTTCGTGTATGTATTGCGCTGCTCGGATGCCACACTGTATACAGGATGGACAAATGATTTAATCCGCCGGCTAAAAAAACATCGTTCGGGGCGGGCATCCAAGTATACCGGAGTGCGGCTTCCGGTGGAGTTGGTTTATTTTGAGGAATTTGAAGATAAATCATCGGCGATGAAGCGGGAATGTGCCATCAAAAAAATGTCGAAAGCACAAAAAGAGAGAATGATTGCCGATGCGAAATTACATATTTCGGATTGCAAAATTCCGAATGTGTCCGGAAATGATACCGTGAAAAAGCCATAAGGAAGTTGCGAAAGGGGTTTGCATGAGAAAATACCGTTTGAATGTGTTGTATGAGGACGAGGACCTGATGGTTGTTGTCAAGCCGGCCGGCGTGGAATCACAGGCTTCCAAAGGTCTGAACATGGACATGGTCAGCCTGATTCGAAAGCATTTATCCACAAGCGGCGGCTCGGATTATGTCGGAGTTATCCACAGACTGGACAGACCCGTTTCCGGCATCATGGTTTTCGCAAAGAATAAAGTCACTGCAAATCGCCTTTCCGGGCAGATTTCCGAGAGAAAAATGGAAAAGAGGTATCAGGCGATTGTCTGTGGAAAAATGGATAAGAAATGTGGACAACTCATAAACCGATTGGAAAAATCGAGAAAAAACAATGTTTCCGCCGTATCCGAAGACGGCGGAAAAGAGGCGGTGCTGCATTATCGGGTGTTGGATTCCTTTTTTGTTGAAGAACGGGAGTATACGAAACTGGAGATTACATTGGATACCGGGCGGCATCATCAGATTCGCGTTCAGCTTGCGGCGGCGGGGCATCCGTTGGCAGGCGATCGAAAATACGGAATGGATGAGTCAAGGGATCTGGCTTTGAAATCGGTGTATCTTCGGTTTTTTCATGAGGCAAAACATCGCTGGATGGAATTTGAAACGGATGGTTTTTGAGGGTTTGTTTTTCGAAAGATTTGAGGAAGTCCGGTGATGGCTGTGTGAATATCATAGTACAACGAACGATGGAGGATAAAGAGCATCTCATCGGAAACGCTCTCAGGTTTTTAGAGAAACGACGGAAGTCAGGTAGAATGCTTAATTGTTCAACACTTGTTAAACAATTATTCAAATTATTTATACATTCCAGCGGTCAAAAAATATGATTTATTTTCAATTATTTTCTAATAAACCTCTTTATGTCTGCTTAAAACAGTACACAAAAAAGGCATCAGCCGATTATGGCCAATGCCTTATACATTATCCTATATTTGGTTCGCTTTGTTCTAATAGCCATTTTCTTCTTTTTTTTATTTTTGGCTAATAGATTTATTTATCCAACAACCAATCCGCAATATCAATAACCTTGATTCCCTCATACTGGTATTCATCATGCCTAGTTCTGGCTGTCACATACTTAGGATATGCATCTTTAATCTGTAAAAGTGGAGCTACCTCTCTTTCAAAGGTCTTCTCTTCACTGATATTATCAGATACCTGAATATAGATTTTCTCACTCCGCTTCACTGCAACAAAATCTATTTCCTTCTTATACAATATGCCCACATAAACCTCATATCCTCTACGCAGGAGCTCAACCGCCACGATGTTTTCCAATATCCGCCCGTAATCCATATTCTTTGTTCCAAGCTTTGCATAACGGAAAGTATGGTCACTCAAATAGTATTTGTCATTGCTCGATAAATACTTTTTTCCCTTAATATCATATCTCCTAACCTTGTAGAATGCGAATGCATTACACAGATATTGCATATAATTACCAACTGTCGTATGGTGTATCTTCTCCTGCATGCTTCCCAGGGCATTGGTAATGTTACGCGCAGACGAAAGATTCGATACATTATCCATAAGAAAATCCACAATTCTGTCCATCAGCTGCGTATTTCTTATCTTGTATTTTTTCCGTATGTCTCGCACTATCAGCGTATCAAACACATCAGCTATATAATCATACTTTGCTTCCTGATCTTTATAAAGATAGGAACCAGACATTCCACCCTCCAGCACATACTTATCCGAAGCTTCGTAGCGGTCTTTCAAACCAAAGTACTCCATATACTCACCAAAGGAAAACGGATATACTTTGATTTCAAAGGTACGCCCTGTAAATAACGTAGCCAAATCTGAACTTAATAAAAAAGCATTTGAACCGGTAATATAGATATCATACTTCTCGCTTGCATGAAGTCCATTGACTGCTTTTTCAAAATCTTCGCACATTTGCACTTCGTCAATGAAGACAAAATTATCTTTACCGGCAACATAATGTGCATTTACATAATCATATAATGCCCGATAAGTCAGTAAATCATCAAAATCCGGTAAGTTAAAATTTATCTGAATAATATTACAATCCGGATTTTCTGATTCAATATATGCTCTAAATGCTTCTAACAGCTTTGACTTTCCGCTTCGTCTTACACCGGTAATGACTTTAATATCCGGAGTTCCAAGTACATTGATTAATTTATCCAAATACTGTCTACGCTCTATCAGCTTCATCTGCATCATCCTTTCACTAATAGTATGTATCCATTATACGGATTCTATTAGCCAAAATCAATATTTTTTCATTTTTGGCTAATAGAAAGAGGTTGCCACAATTTGTGACAACCCCACTTTCTACTTATACTTCCTTAACAGTCTTTCCCACTGGTGGGGGTGCGGACATAAAGTTGGACTCTTATAGAGCTCTGAAAGGAGCTTTTATGTATTCGAAGAAACAAAAAGAGGAAGCATTAAAATTGTATAAGCAATCAAAGTCAGTAAGTGAAACTGTAAGAATTTTAGGATACCCAACTGGAAAACAATTCTATAACTGGGTGTATGAAGAAAAACATCCACCAAAAGAGCGTAAGAAATTAGCTGAAGTGGGAAATCCGCCTTATCATCCTCGAAATCCTTCATTAGATGTTAAACTTGATGCAATTCATCGTTGCTTTGAACCGGGTGAGAATATAAAATATGTATCAGAAGATATTGGTTATAGCGGAGCCGGTATATATCAATGGCGTAAGCGATATCTGAAAGAAGGTGCAATAGGTCTTATGAATAACAAAAATATTCCGGCAGGAAAGTTGACAGAAGGAAATGCTTCTAAAATTGACATGATTTCATCAACAGAAGCATTAAGATCACAAATGCAAGATATGCAAATGGAGATAGATATTCTTAAAGAAATAATAAATGTATTTAAAAAAGACCCCGGCATCGACCAAACAGCTCTCAGCAACAGAGAGAAGGCAGTGATAATCGATACCATAAAAAATAAATATTCACTGCCTTCACTGCTACATAAGTTACAAAGATCAAAAAGCAGTTACTATTTAACAGTACTTTAGAAACTTTGAAGTTTGGCAGAAAAGATTTCATTCTAAACCAAGCATGAAGAAATCCATGTGAATCATGCTTGGAAGCGCAGGAGTAATGAGAGAATACAGGTAAATCACTTTGTGATTCTACAAGCATGTATAAATCATAGCCGTGGTAAAAACAATCTCGAGAGGAATCCCAACCGATATCACAGTCAGGTTGAGAAAAGTAGCGATTGCAGTTACAGTCGGTAATACCGTTCTCTTTACACTTGCATATACGATGTTTTCTCTCACGATGAGAAGTAACTACAGGAGTACCATCGCCGGCAATAACTAATGAATCAGCGTGAATAAGACCTTTGTTAACAGAAACATCGAGGAACTCTTTTTGATAAATTTTAAAGAGAGAAGCATAAGGCTGGTCATCAAGCGGAAAAGAAGTTTTTTCCGGTTCAGGAAGAAGTTCAGCAACTGTGACTTTCTCGCCGGAATCCGCTTTAGTGCCTTTTGATTTTGGTTTTTTAACTTTGGTTTTTAAAGGATGGATATGAGGGGACATATGATTATCATCAGAGTCCCAAAGACAACGATTGATGAAATCATAAAAGGTACCAACTCCCGGAGTGTCG